>DATKDA010000173.1:0-65919 GCA_035512935.1 Pyrinomonadaceae bacterium
TTGATGTTAAAATTCGCGAAGAGGCGCTAGAAGGAATCGTCGCTATCGGTGGGCCGGCAATCTCAATCCTTTTGGCTGGTCTTGAGGAAACGAATAGTGAGATCGTGGCTGGCTGCGCTGAGGCGCTGCGACAACAGCAACCTCTTGAAGAGGAAGCGCTCTTAAGAGTTGTGAACCACCTCAGACAAGAGAGCCCGTCTGAATGGGTGGTCTGGCTCTTGGGCCATCTATCACGGGAGCAGGTTGCGGCGGCGATAGCAGATGTGCAAAAGAGTGCGCCCGAACTCCATTATGCTATCAGTGTCTTGTGGTCTTTCGTCGATAGTTGGATTGCTCGCAAATGGGAGTTGAACCCAGGTACTGCTTTTCCGTTGGCAGAGGAAGCTGAAAATGTTTAACCTCACGAACCAAACGCACATTTACCAAACGCGATATGGTCTCCAGGTCTGCGCTGACAGTCGCGAGATCCTTCGCGCGCTGCCGGAACAGTCTATCGATCTCATTGTCACGAGTCCGCCCTTTGCGCTCCTTCGGCAAAAGAGCTACGGGAACAAGGACCAGGACGCTTATGTTGCATGGCTTAAGGAGTTTGGTGAAGCAGCATTCAAGCCGCTCAAGGACACGGGGAGTTTTGTGTTAGATTTGGGTGGCGCTTACCAGCGCGGCAAACCCGTTCGCTCGCTCTACAATTTCCGTGTCCTCTTGGAGTTTTGCGACGGATTAGGATACTACCTGGCCGAGGAGTTCTTCTGGCATAACCCCGCCAAGCTTCCGTCACCGATAGAGTGGGTGAATAAACGGAAAGTGCGCGTTAAGGACTCGGTGAATACGGTATGGTGGTTTTCAAAAACTGAGAACCCGAAGGCTGATGTCACGCGGGTGCTTGTTCCGTATTCCCAGCGGATGAAAACCCTGCTGAAGGACCCGGCAAAGTTCTATAAACCCAAGGAGCGTCCTTCGGGACATGACATCGCAGAGGCCTTTGGAAGAGCCAACGACGGCGCCATTCCATCGAACTTGTTGCAAATCTCAAACACCGACAGCAATTCTCATTACCTTCGAACTTGTAAAGCGCTCGATCGGGAGAGTCATCCTGCGAGGTTTCCAAGTGAGCTACCGCGCTTCTTTATTGAATTCCTTACTGACCCCGGCGACCTAGTAGTCGACATTTTCTCTGGTTCCAACACAACGGGATATGTCGCCGAGCAAATCGGTCGTCGCTGGTTGAGCATCGAGGAAAGCCGCGAATATGCGGCGCTCTCTTCGGTTAGATTCATGGAAGACTGGAGTGAATGGTCGATCCGGTCTGCCATAAGCGATCTGGAGAACTTCAAAGTCCTTACGTTGGAGAAAGATTCCAAACAAGAGGCTTTATTTCGAGATGACTCGTGGCTTACTCAATCGAGCAAGACTCATTAAGTCGTTTGCGTTCGCGAAGAATCCGTCACTTTCTTGAGACAATCGAATCGCACCCGCTGCTACTATGCCGCTACATCTAACTAAACAACTGAAGCGGGCAATTCAAGATGATCCTGCGAAGTGCGTTCTTTTTGTCGGCGCTGGACTTTCTGCAGCGGGAGTTAGAAGTGACGGAAAGGGGCTGCCAGACTGGGATTCTCTTATGCAGCATATGATCGAAGATCTTCGAGATTCTGAGAACTGTGATGCGGCAACCTTGTCTACTTTTGAGGAAGCGCTTAAGGAAGGAAAGCACCTGGAGATAGCACTTGAATTCAAACAGCGAACACGGCCAGATCAGTTCGCCGCCTTTCTCAAAGCAGAACTCGACCCGCCAGACCTAATACCATCAAGACTGCATGAGATCATACTTAACACAAAATTCCGTGGCATCATCACTACGAACTTCGATGTCGTCTTTGAATCTCAAAGCGATGTGCTTGAGCCTCTGGTCTATCCACAGTTCCTCGAGGATCCCTCGGACATCCAGCGTGACAAACTCTTTGTCAAGATTCATGGTTGCATACGGCGGACACCCAATCTAGCTGAGAACCTCATTCTTACTCAGGATAGCTACACCGCTCTGCGTTCAGATCGACGATATCGGGCGCTCATAAACGTATTCCTTCTCGGCTATCGAATGCTTACCGTAGGCTTCTCTCTGCGAGATCCGGATTTTCTCGGGCTGATTGACGATTTGCGAGAGGTGTTCGGAGAGGAACTGCCAACGATTTATGCCCTCATGCTCAAGCCGGATCAGAAAGCACGCGATGAATGGCGCAAGAGGGGCGTACAGATAATTCCTTATGGCAGTCACGATGAGTTAGCGGGCTTTTTTGAGGAAATGGAGCGGCTTTCGGATAAGAAACATCCGGTTCCAACTCTTGCCCCTGTTCTAAAGGAATCAGAAATTAAGTACGAGGCTCTGTTAGCGAAATTAGGGCGGGCTCAGAAACTTGAGGAGATGTATGAAATCGTTCAGACGCAACTAGACTTACTTCCCAGCGACGAACAAAGAGAGTCATTTCTGTTCCAACTCGTCGCGCTCACGGGAAGACGAGAAGAAATCCGTCTTGCGCCCCACTTACTTTCACTAGGAACGCCAGCAAGCAAACGAGCCTTGCTGGCTGTAATGAGAAACGCCGTCGAAAATACAGCATGGCAAAGCCTAATTCCACACGCTAAACACCTGGTAATCCATACCTGGGTCTTGAAAAACTGGCCCAAGTTGAGTGACGAATATTACTTTTCTTCAAACAAGTTAAGCGACTCCTTCAACTGGCTTTTGGACAAGGATTGGGCGGCGCATGGAGTAGACCTCTGGGAGACTTTTCTTTCATTGTTAAATCGTATTGTCTCCAGAAGGAAAATGTATGAGCTTAGTGAACTTTATGAAGCCTGCCAACATATTGAAGGTGCAACTGAACGCATCGAGAGGGTCGTCTTTGCACCCGATTTTGTGCGCGAAGATGATCCTCAACAACGATGGTTCAAAAATTGGGATCTCCAAACGCGAGAGAGCGTGAGATATGAGAAGTTCAAAAGAGCGATCTTGAATGGCAGTATACCAGATTACAAAGATCAACTAAGTCAAGCAATACAGATGCAAGTTAGCTTGCCCGAAAACGTTTATAGAGAATATGCGGAAATCGTTCTCAACCTAGCTAGCTAGGTTGCAGATGAGAAAGACGCTTTATTACAAGGCCTCGCTAAAGGTGAAGGATCTGGGTTTCCCGGTTTTACTCCTTGGTTCAGGACTGAGATAGTTTTCGATCAAACTGCAAGCAGATGCGTAACACCTGACAACCAAGCTCTTACGCGAGCCGCTAAGGAGATTGCCGTAAAGAGTGTTGATTTGGTTTTTGTGATCATTCCAGAGAGAGCTGAGGAAGCGTACCGTCAGTGCAAGACCATCTTGCTCAGCAATGGCGTTCCGTGCCAGTTCGTGACGGCGGTCAAGCTGCAGAATCCCAGTCAACGTCCGTGGGTTCTTGGCAATATTGCTCTTGCGACCTATGCGAAAGTTGGCGGCACGCCGTGGGTCGTTGCTGACTCGGCTGCTCAGCAAGAATTAGTGATGGGAATTAGCCGAGCGCAAGAGAGAGGCGGGAAGAGATATGTCGTGGGATTTGTAACTCTCTTCAATCAAGAGGGTGACTTTCTTCTTTTGCACTCAAAGAGCCCGGTGGTCGCGTGGGAAGATTACGTTAGCGGCCTCGAAGAACTAATAGTAGACGCCTATCACGAGTATGAGAATAAGTTTGGCACCGCTGAAACGCTCGTGATCCACTTTCACAAGAGACCAGGGTACAAGGAACTCGAAGCCGTTAATAACGCTCTTAATCATCTGGGTCGCATCATGCCGTATGCTTTGCTTCATTTGAATGAGTTCTCCGCATTTCGCTTATTCGATAGTGCGCATAGCTCTCACGTTCCTCAAGCCGGCCTCACGGTAAATCTGAGTAGACACCGCGCTCTGCTTCTGCTTGATGGAAGACAGAAGGGCAAACGCAACCGAATGGGTGTGCCAAATGTGTGGGATATTGGTCTCGACAAGCGCTCGACAATGGAACTGGATGAGTTTCCAAGGCTGGTAACTCAAGTTCAGCGCTTTGCTAAGGTTAATTGGAGAGGCTTCAATGCACGGTCTTTGCCAGTGACCATCAACTATTCCAAACTCATTTGTGACCAAGTTCTTGATATGGGTGCTGCCTCTTGGAACAGCATAATTGGCAACGGCAAGCTTCGAGACAAGGCTTGGTTTCTGTAATATGCTTGACTATTACAGGCTGAGAGAGCAGTTAAAGACAAGTCTGTTACGAAAATGGCAGGCCATTGACCTCGCCAGCGATTCGCTCTTATGGGCATGGATCGTCCGAGCCTTTGCCGCTGAAGGAATAAGTAATAACCCTCTGTTAGACCAAGCGCTTGAGCAAGGCCGACGGTGGCTGAAATCAGAAGAATCTTGGAACACCCCCCCTCAACTAGGCACACTTGGATTCCTTTGCTTCTTGCTTCGCAGGGTTTCCGCTCAGGATTGCGAGACAATTAAGCAGCCTGTGATTCAGCGGCTTGAAAATCTCGCGAAAAAGGAGATCGATAAATTCTCAAAGCTCAACGATCCCGACTTTGCCTTCGGCATAGCCGTCGGGTTTGCTCCTTGGTTTCCAGACGAGTTGCGCCGATGGTTGGTCGATCACTTTGTACGAAATGCTCATACCAGTAATGTGCGCAGAGCCGTCTTGTTCGCCGCCGCTGCGAGAGAGTTAAATGGCGCGATCAGTCCCTTACTCTTCATCCCAGACAAGATGCAGCCGTACGACCTTATTCCAGCCACATGGTTTGCTGAATGCTACCCTGAACTCGTCGAGGGAGATGAACGGCGACGCGGAGTTTGGGAAGCGTTTGAACGAGTGAAAGATGGTATATCTACAGAAGAGGACGCCGATGGCAGTGGCGCTCTTTATACCGCGTCGATTGTGGATGTGGCAATGTTGTACGAGGCCGTCCAGCATCAAACGCTGGAACCGGATCCCGTCACACTCTTTGGGAACATGCCGTTGCATTCCGAAATTCAGCGCGCTGCGAAGAGTCTGTTTTGCAATGGGGAATACGTAAACGCGGTCTTTGAGGCTGGAAAGCTTTTTATTGATGCGGTGAAGCACCGATCAGGAAATCCAGTTGATCGCACTGGCAAACCTGCTCGATGGTGCGACTCTCATGACGAACGTATTCAGCGCGAAGCCTCCAAAGTTGAAGTTCAATAGCCTTAGCAATCTCGCAGATCAAAACGAGCAGACTGGCTTGTCTTTAATTGCCCAGGGCATCGCAACGGGATTGCGGAATCCCAAGGGGCATCAGCCAAAAGCCGCAATTCAACTTGGGCCTTACGAGGCTTTAGAACAGTTGGCGGTAATTAGCTATCTGATGAAGCGTTTGGACGCCGCCACAAAATGAGCCCGTTCACGGCCAACACTCTGTAGAGAGTTTGTCTTTCGCAATAGCATTTAGTCTCTCAATTTTTCCTTTTCCAAATCTTTCCTTACTTGCGTTTGAGCGTGGGCCGGCCTTCAAACCCACCGTAAACTTTTGAAGACGAGAGTCAGACTGTCATCCGATAACGGAGCATTGATGTCCTGGTCAGACACGCGTCGCGCCACCTAAAAAGCGGGTGTCACGCCGCCTGCGCCGGCACATAATGAACGTTATCGTACGCCCGCCGATCTGAGATTTTCTTCCGCGAGTGCGCGCCGCTTCCTCCTTGACTCGTCCGAGTCACGCTCAAATCCGTCAGAAGGGATCACCATCGAAGGGATAATCGCGCCGCTTGCAATCAGCGAACCGTTCGCATCTGCGACGCGAGCTAAGTTCGGTGAAAATGAAATCAAGTTGGTCAATAGAGTGGGCAGACAAGATAGGGCGTAAAATCCGAAACCGATTTGGCCGTAAGTCTTTGGTAATCAACAACTCTAGATCAAGAATCCCTATAGAGAATCTTGAGAAACTTGAGAATGGCACAAAGCCATTTGCTATCAGTCGTTTGTGGCTCAAGTTCGGTAATACTTTTCGAGGCTCGAATTTCTGATAATAGAGTTCCCCTTCCCATAAAAACCCGGAGTCTCGGGTCCTTATCGCAACTTGAACCCTCGACCGGAGACGGCGCACATGATGCCCGATGTCGATTCGTTTGTTCACTTCTGGGGCGCGAACCTGACTGATAAGGCGAAACGAGCTTGATAAGGCAAGCAGATAAACTGGGCAGACAAGATAGAGCGGGAAAAGTGGATTAAATCAAATAGCAAGTCGTTGGTAATCAATAGCTTTGGTCACAAGGCAAATTCAATCAAAAAACTTTGGCGGATAAGGATAGCGACGAAGTCGTCTGTCCTGAGCAGTTGTGGATTTATCAATGTTGATATCGGCGAGTGAAAAAGCGCAATCGGTTCAGTGTGAATAAACGTGTCGGATTCGACGCGGCGTTTTACAACAAGTTGGTTCCGCGCGCGCCGAACTTCGCCTGATCCTCCTTCAAAAACGTGGAGTCCGCCGTTTGTCAGAAAACACGTACCGCGTCGTTATTTCCGACAGGTTTACACGTGTGATTTCCCCGCATTTCTCTTACCATCAGCGCTGAATCCGACCGGAGTCTTCACCCCTTGCAATCACAATTCGGTGACATCGTTCTACTCCGCTGGCCCTGCCTGACGCTTGTGGCACATCCGTTGTAATGGGCTGTGCCATGCACGATCAGAACCTGAAAGAGGAGTTGACACGACTATTTGATCGCGTGAGCGAGGAAGCTATTGCGATTCTTCTGACGCAGCCACAACCGGAGAGCGTCGCGCCCGAGCCGGCACCTGAATGGATGACTGCGAGCCAGCTCGCTCGGTACTGGCAGCTCGTAAACGCACACGGTGAGCCGACGACCGCCGGGATCATAAAGTGGGCAAGGCGCTCAGAGAATGAACATCCATTGCCACATGCGTATATGGGTGACCTTTTACGCTTTCACCGAACCGAGGTTGATTTGTGGGCTAAGGAAGAGGCCGAGAGGCGACGGTGCAGAACGAGCAGCGACGCCTGAAGATCGCGTGATCGCAGCGGCGTGACACTGAAACCCTCCGGATTTAGAATCGAGCCACTTTGACGGCTGCGATTCCTAACCAAAAGGAGGAGCAGTCGAATGGCAATTCACAAACAATACAAAGGAAGGAGACTTTAGCGATCGGATGCAGATTGGGACATTGAACCGGAGGAGCGCGTAATTGAGGTCGACCCATCCGCTACCGCGGACGGTACTGACCTCACGACACGGAGAATCGGAATCGTGACATCGAAAATCGCGCCATTTTCGCGCCTTGGTGAGTTTGGCGAGGTTCAAGCGATCCTCACGAACCACGAAATCGGCAATCTTCAATCGGAAATCGGCAATGTCTATGGTGCCCCGCAGGGATTCGGACCCCGAACCAACAGATTATGAGTTCGGATTGAGATGCGCGCGACATTTTCCTGCTGATAATCTAATATCTTCTGCCGCTCGCATAATTCGAGTTCGAGGAAGAACCTTCAATGTTTCGTAAACTGATTGCTACTTCGCCAACCTGGATAACCGTTCCGCTGCGTCTTGTTATGGCTGCTGTCTTTGTTGGCCATGGCGCGCAAAAAGTTCTGGGTAGTTTTGGTGGCAGAGGGCTACAGACCTTTGTTTCCGGCGAGGCGCCGTATGCATTCATGCGGCCATCGTGGGTTTGGCTGGGCGCCGCAGCTTTCTCCGAGTTGATCGGCGGCGTGCTGCTCTTCTTCGGTCTGTTTACGCGGGTAGCCGCGTTCTTTATTGCCTGTACCATGTTGACAGCAGTGAGCGTCCACTGGCCGAGCTTCTTCGCGTCCAATCGTGGAATTGAGTTTCCGCTCACCCTGCTCGCAATATCGTTGGCGTTGCTGATCTCCGGAGGAGGAGCCGCGTCTGTCGACGGAGCGATGAGCGGCGGTCGAAGACGATAACAAATTGTGCATTTGCGATTGCTCGCCTGATCCAATCAAACACGACAATCAGTCCGAGAATTCATGAAGCGTTCCCCGCTCCTCGTAATCTTTACAACCGTCTTCATCGATTTGGTCGGTTTCGGCATCGTTATCCCCGTACTGCCTCACTATGCCGAAGGCACCCAATTTAATGCCACGCCCCGAGCGATCGGCCTGCTGTTCGCTTCCTACTCGGTAATGCAACTCGTGTCTTCGCCGGTGCTCGGAAGGCTTTCCGACAAACACGGACGGCGCCCGGTACTTCTCCTATCGCTGATTGGAACGGGCGTCGGCTTTCTAGTGATGGGGTTTGCCGGGAGCCTTTGGATGCTATTTCTCGGCCGCATTGTCGATGGCATAAGCGGCGGAAACATCTCGACGGCCCAGGCCTACATTGCTGACATCACTACGAGAGAAGAGCGCGCCAAAGGCATGGGTCTGATTGGCGCAGCTTTCGGTTTAGGCTTCATCTTTGGGCCCGCAATCGGCGGCATCTTGAGCCAGTGGGGCATTCATGTTCCGTTTTTCTTCGCTGCGGGTCTCAGTTTCGCTAACGCAATCCTGCTCTATTTCACTTTGCCTGAGACGGTAACTCGCGATCATCCGGCTCGAGTTTCAGCAGCCGGAGGTCGCGGACTTTCGCAGTTGCTGAGGTCCTTGAAGCAGCCACGTCTGGGCTTCGTGCTGACCATCTATTTTCTCTTTGTGGTCGCGTTTTCGATCATGACCACTTCGTTTGCGCTCTATACGATGTTCCGCTTTGGCTACACGGCAAAGCACAATGGTTATCTTTTCGCCTACGTTGGAGTGATCGCGGTAATCATTCAGGGAGGCCTGATTGGCCACCTCGTAAAAAGATTCGGTGAACTACCCCTGGTGATAGTCGGGGCGCTGTGCTTTGCATTTAGCTTGTTGGCGGTTCCATTTGTTGGACCAGAATGGGGAGGACTGATCGGACTCCTGATTGGCGGCGGTGTTTTCTCGTTAGGAAACTCGCTGGCAACGCCGGCTCTTAACAGTCTTGCTTCAAAGAGCGTAGGCGCCGGAGAACAGGGTGGGGCCCTCGGCGTTACTCAGTCAGTGGCCAGCCTTGCGCGGGTTGTAGGGCCATCGCTGGCCGCACTTCTAATTCACAGCCCGGAGTTCCATGCCGGGGCTGATGGCAAACTTCACCAGATGAGTGATTACTCGCTTTTTGTTACCTTCTGGACGGCAGCCGCGATTATGTTCTTGGCTTTCTTGTTAGCAAGCTATTTCGCTCGCGGCTATGGTAGAGATTATTCCAATGACGAAGTGGCTAAAGCCGCCTGAAAGAAAGACGGTCCCCGAAACCACATGATGTTACACAATGTTACACGAAAAGGGATCACAGAATTAAAGGAAGCGTCGCAGAAGGTAGAAGATCAGGCTTAGCGCGAGAGAAACCAAAAGCATGGACACGAGGGGTATATAAACCTGCACGCGCCCTCCTTCATACCTGATGTCGCCCGGAAGCCGGCCAAACCAGGAGAATCCTCCGGAAAGCACAAGAAGACCGATCACTAACAGACAGAGGCCGGCAACGATTATCCAGATACCCAGAAGACGGTTCATGCCAACCTACTTCGTGAGCTGCGCCAAAACTCCCTGGGGGTTTACGATATTCTGTACTATGGAGTACGGAACTACAACATGCTGCGGACCGGCGGCGTAAGGACCAACCTGGTAGGCGTCAAAAGTTATTGCGAGCCCCTTCCTTGTAATCGTCCAGCTTTGATAGTTCTCGGCCTTTGGAGCAGCGCCACTCTCGATTGATTCATCATCGAGCATGCTGTCCCTGGTTTTTGACTGTCTCTTGAGATCCTTGATGCAATAGGCGGCAATGGCCTCGAGATATTTTGTCCCGGGCTGGAAGAGGTCGCTCAGTCTTAAAAGCTTGCCGTTCTTTAGGTCGTAATTGACCACTTCAGAATAAGAGTTTGGATGTGCTGCCCCAGCGTAGTAGCTGCCCACATCAAACTCGATACTGATCAGATCGTCATTTGCCAGGGCCGGTACGTAGCTGATTCCCAGATCATTCCCCATCGCTTCGCCTGGTGCTTCAAAACCATCCGGCTCGGCCACGTCCTTCTTGAAAGCACTGACTTTCTTCTGCACCAAAGCTCTGACTTCGCGATTAAACTTTACGTGATTTGCTCCAATCGGTCCTGTCAACTCAGGGTACTCCGCGGCGAGTTCGTACTTGAGTTTCTTGTTGGACTCTTTGATCTGTTTCGCAACAATATCAATTCCTCGTGTGAAATAGACCGGTTGCTCCTGGAGCGAGAACGGCGTCTTTGATGATGAATCCGGCTTAGACCAGTCTCCGGCAATTGTTACCAATTCCTCATCCTTATCGGCTTGCCATTTTCCGCTGAACTTTCCCGTTTGCTTGCCGCTGGGATCAAACTCTTCAAGAGTTACATTGCCGCCCTGGTCGATAGTTCCCCGCAGCTCGATGCTGGTCCCAATCTTTTTGTAGAAATAGCTTCCCGAGAGCTCATCGCCGCGGCGGATCAATTTCATCTGTAGTCCCAGGGAACTACCAATTGAGCCGGTGAAGTATTTTGTCTCTGCTACCGTGGTAGTCCCGCCGACGGGTTGCTGCTCGGGGGTGGTGGAAGCCGGTGGTTGCGGACCACTCGCAGCATTGGAACAACCACCAGCCAGAAAAAGGGCATTACAGAAGAGAACTAAGGCAGTAATTCTTAAGTGATTCATGGTCAGTTTCAGGAAAGTCTTCTGACGGCTTCGCGAATCTCTTCAAACGTTACATGACAAAGATTGCCGCCCGTGAACAGCTCGAGGTTTGTTACGTCGGCTATTGCGAACGGGGGCTGCTCAAAGCTTTCGAGTTCTTCATCTGTCTCAAAGTCTGTTTCAGCCAGCACCAATCCAAACAGGTCGCCGAGGAACATGTCAATTGAAAACCTACGCCCTTCAAATTCAAAAGGATAACGGTTCTTGCGAATTTCATTTGCCTCAAAAACGCTCAACGCCTCCGCCTCGGCAGCATTGAGATAAATATTGGTGATCAATGTCCGCGCAAGATCTTCCTGATTGGGCGCAAACTTCTGGGTGAACTTGACCGTCCACCTGTTTGTGTAAGGGTCGCGAACTTTCCTGAGCCGCAGTCGGGTTCCGGTAATGTAATTGTCTGTGATTTGCACGTGAGGGCTGGCACGAGTGAGACCGTCGGGCAGATCGCGTAAAAGATAACGGCGTTCCCGTTCGCATCGCGCGTAGCGGCTTTCCGGCACAACAGTGTTCTGAGGAGTCAGTTTTGCCACGCCCATAATTTTGCTCCAAATTGTTCGGTGCAACTTTACATATCATTTAATATATGTAAAGTTCACCAAACTAAGTTGCATCCATAAGAATTTCGAAAACACACAGCTCAGTTCGTGGACTATTCGCGTCGACTTAACATTCGTCGCCACAAAACCAGGAGAAGTCATGATTCAAGCGCACCAGACGCAACCAACCAGTATCAGCGAAGATCTTATCAAAAACTTTCAGAGCAAGTTACGAGGCAGCGTGATCCTGCCTGATGATGACGGCTATCACGAGACGCGCCGGATTTGGAATGCAATGGTTGATAAGCATCCGGCAGTGATAGTCGAGTGTGCCGGCGCGCCAGACATCAGTGAGGCGATTGGATTCGCCCGCATGCACCACCTCCCCCTTTCGGTTCGTGGAGGCGGGCATAACATCGCCGGAAATGCGCTTTGCGATAATGGTCTCGTCATCGATCTGTCCAGGATGAAAAGTATCTCCGTGGATTTGGAGAAGCAGATCGCCCGCGCTGAACCGGGTGTGCTCTGGTCAGAGTTCGATCGCGAGACCCAGGCGCACGGACTGGCAACCACTGGCGGCGTTGTGGGCTCAACAGGCATCGCCGGATTCACGCTTGGTGGTGGAGTGGGCTGGTTGCATGGAAAGTATGGCTTGACCGCGGATAATCTGCTCTCCGCTGAAGTGGTGCTTGCCGATGGCTCCGTTGTGACGGCAAATGATAAGGAGAATACCGATCTTTTTTGGGCTCTGCGCGGCGGCGGTGGAAACTTTGGGGTGGTGAGTTCATTCGAGTATCAGTTGTATCCGGTGAGTCAGGTGTTGGCAGGGCCGGTATTCCATCCCGCCGCACGCGCCCTGGACGTGTTGCGCTTTTACCGCGACTTTACTGCGAGCCTGCCGGATGAGCTGACCGCCTACACCGGGTTCCTCACCGATCCTGAGGGAAATAAGCTGATCGGTGTTGTCGTCTGTTACGTTGGTCCAATTGACGAAGGCGAACGTCTGGTGAAGCCTTTGCGCGAATTTGGGCCACCAGTGGCCGACAATATCGGACCCATGCCCTACACCTCGCTTCAATCAATGTTCGATCCGGCTTTTCCCTCAGGCCACCAGAACTACTGGAAATCAGGGTTCCTGGCGAACTTAAGTGATGATGCGCTCAAACAGATTGTAGATTTCGCAGCGTCGGCGCCGTCACCTCATACCATGGTGATGATCGAGAACTATCACGGCGCTTACAGCCGCGTAGATCGTACGGCAACCGCATACAACCATCGCAACGGTCATTACGATCTCCTTATTCTCGCAAGCTGGCCCGATCCTGCCGACACGGAAAAGAACGTCGAGTGGGCCCGCGCGTTCTATGCGGGCATGCAGCCCTACCTGGCTGGAGGCGTGTTCCCAAATCTCATGGGCCAGGAAGAGATTGCTGATCGCGCCCAACAGGCGTATGGAACCAACTATGCTCGCCTGACTGAGATCAAGAAGCGCTACGATCCGACGAATCTGTTTCGGATGAATCTGAACATCAAGCCCGCAGAATAATGCCGCGGCAACCCGGGGGCGTTGCTTTAACATCTCCCCTCCATCAGGCGTTGCAAGCCGGAGTGTCATTGATCCTATGGCGGGTTCAGTGAGATGGCTTAGTCTCCTTGGCCCCCCGATTTTCAATTCGAACGAACGCATATCGAGTAGGAAAACCATGAAGAGTTTCGTCTTGGTGTTAGTACTTCTTCTCGTTGGTCCGGCGCCAATCGGAACCACCGTTCAACCCCAGACCTCTTTCAACATCACGGAAGCCCAGGAGATCGAGATCGGCAGGCGAGCAGCCATCGACATCGAGATGGATTTCCCGCTGGTTGGGGATTCCGGGGTTGAGCGATACGTATCAAGCCTCGGCCAGAGACTGGCGCGAGAATCAGGGCGCAGCCATATCAGATATCGTTTCAAGATCATCAACAACGATGAGATTAATGCCTTCGCACTACCTGGCGGCTTTATCTACGTTTCACGGGGCTTAATCGAGGCTGCGGAAAATGAGAGCGAGTTGGCCGGAGTTCTAAGTCACGAAATTGGTCACGTGGTGGCGCGTCATAGCGTCAGTCAAATTCGTAGAGCAAAGATTACCGATCTGGGCGTTAGCGCCCTTGGCCCAATCTTTGGTGGTGGCGTGAAGGCTATTCTTGCTAAAACAGCAGGTAAAGTTGTTGCCACGGGAATCACAATGAATTACAGCCGGGAAGATGAACGTGAGGCTGACCGGCTTGGCGCAAAAAACCTCTACGATGCTGGTTACGATCCTCGCGGGATGATTACCTTCTTCGAAAGACTCGCCGCGCGTCAGGAACGGGAGCCAGGTCTTGTGGAAGGCTTCTTCGCCTCACATCCCAGCCCGGCTGAACGAATTGACAATATCTCAGATTTGATAGCTTCCTTTCCCAAGAAGGACCTCACCCTTGATAGCCAGGATTTCAGGCAGGTAAAGGATCGCCTGGCAGTTGTTTATCCTCCTGACGCGAGGCCTACCAGGCCGAGGCCGCAGGACTCCGCAGTTCCCACGCAAACGCCGGCGGTTGCTGAAGACTTCGAGGATGAAGAGGATCGTCACCGGGAGATCGCAGCGGTATTTGCTCCGATCCTATACCAGGGCCTGGGAGATCAGCCGCGCTACGATTACATAACCAACTTTGATTTTGACGGGGACTGGCGTGGCGACAATAACTGGAAGAACGCCTCGGATACTCGATACGCGCTTAAGGCATGGGTGTACTACTCGGTGCGTGAGACGCAAACACATTTCTTCGTTCATTATGCTGCGTTCCATCCGCGCGACTACAAGGGCGCTAAGAGACGTGGCAGTCTGCTCAGCAGGGTGATTCGCCGAGGCGTGTCAAGAGTAAGAACTGTGGACCCGACCGGCCGTGCCGACGAACTGGTTCTGGCACACGAAAACGATCTTGAAGGGTGTCTGGTTGTGGCCGAAAAGAATGGTGACGATCTAAGAAAGGCAAGAGTGGTCTTCGTAGAGACTCTTGCTCACAATAAGTTCTATAAATACGTTGTCGACCAATCGCAGCACAGTGGTTTTGAAGAGATAGGCGTCGAGGGGCGGCGCGCACGGCTATTTGTCGAGCCTAAGGGTCATGGTATTGAGGCTTACAGGGGGGATGAGAAGCAGTTGGAAAGCGCAGCTAATGGTGTGTTGATCTATACATTTACCGGAGTTGCGGAGGATCCGGTAAAGAGGCCCAAGGGCCCCATTGGTTACGATCTTGCTCCGTTGGCAACTACTCTGTGGCCCCCGGCGAGACGAGGCTTGACGCTAACCTACGCCGAGACTCATGACTATGGAGTTCTCTTTCTCGAGACTGCACATCCTGACGGAGCGGTGAGCGAGCGTGAGATCAGCATTGGACAGATTGGATCGGCCTTTCGCGGCAAGGTAGGTGGAGCCAATATGGCGCGTCCTCCGTGGGCTTGGTTTGACGGCGGTGAAAAAGAGCTCCTGGGTGAATGGTTCTTTGACCCGGCGCGGGCGATCAAGCGGCACTTCAATCTGGGCGATGAGTTTTCTACTGTGTACCTCGAGCGGAGTTTGTCGCAGATCTTTGCAGAGCGTCCCGCAGATTGAATCACGTGCGCGGCTCTTAATCTTCGTACCGTGCGAAGAGAGGCAGGTCATCTTTGCGCGGCTGAGACTCGAAGGTTGTTGGTCCTGCCATAATGCTTTTGAACGCGACACTGTTCTCCGGTTCTGGCCAACGCAAAGCCCCGCGATTCAAGAGTTCCATATTGCCGGCCGGCGCCGTTGGTCCGACTCTGACATATATTGGACAGCAATGAAATCGGTTCAGTTGTTCGAGAGCACCGTTCCAGGTCCCACCTTTCTCAAGGTCTGAACTTACAACGAGAGCGGCGTCTGCGAGGGCGTAGATAATCTTGTTGCGTTGCATGGCGTTCCCTACATTGAACTGTGCCGATGGGTCTACTAGAGAGATAAACGTTAGTGCGCCGTCCATGATAGCCTCACGGCAATCGGGTGTTATTGCCATGCGGATAAGTTGGTCCGCGAGCACTCCAATTGCCGCGCCGCCTTGCTCGAGTGCCCCTTGCATGGCCGTGCGATCCACGCCTTTGGCCCCTCCGGAAATGATAGTAACTTCGGATTCTGCAGCGAGATGGCCCATGGAGGCTGTCAACGCCAAACTCTCATCATCTGCTCGCCGTGAACCAACAACTGCGAGGCCGCCATTTTCAAGTAGTCTTTTCTCGCCGCATCCATAAATTAAAGGCGGGGCGTGATCTTTGAGTTTGGAGAGCAGGCGTTTGGGATAATGCTCATCAGTTCGGCTCAAGACCCAGATTCCACGGGCGCCCCATCTCTCGAGCGCCTGAGTCATCTGAAAACCTCGCGCGAGCAGAGACTCAAGCCGCTCGGGAGTTTGTAGGGAAGCCAATTCTCCCAGGAACTGCTGTCGTTCTCGCTCAAGCAGGTTGGTTGGTGTGAGACCCAGCTCAGCCAGGCGCCGCTCCAGCTTATTGTATTGTGACAACGAAAGAGGGGATGTTTCACCGGACTCTGAATTTCCCGTGATAAGCGGCGCCGTAAGCAGAAGAACGGCCTGAGAGTTTTCCGATATCGAGTTCATGATTTTGCGGTGAGCGCCAGGGCTAAAGGATAAACCGGGCCGCTGCCATGCTTCCTCAAAAGATATCCAGCTACAGTCATGGTCCAACCTGAGTCGATCATGTCGTCAATCAGGAAAACGGCGCCTGGGCTACAAGGTCGGCAGATTCCAAACACGCCGTCCAGATTTAGCGCTTGCTTTGTCGAGTTCTGCATGGTCTTCTGCGGCGGATAGTCTCTGATGCTTCTGATCACCGTAAGCAAAGGGATCCCCAGTGACTTCGCAAATCGCTCTGCCAGCGAGCCAACCAGCTTTGAATCCCGGCAAGAAGGCACGTACGTGACCCACTTTGGGAACGGAGCAGGTTTCCAACGGTTGACGAGTTCAAACAAACCCTCAATCAGTTCGTCAGAAAAGTGCCGCTCCTCGTATTTACCCTTTCGCACAAGATCACCCCATCCGGGATCACCCCAGAAACAGAGGCATCTTCCTTCAGAGTTCTGACAGTCATCAGAGATTCTGCCTTTCACGATCATTTCGTGCAAACCACCCGCAGGCCATACCATACGCGGTTTAATCACAACATCAATGCGCCGCAGGAAACTCAACGCTCGCTGAAGTGACTGGGGTCCGAGTGTTGAGGGCAGCGGCGGAACGTTCGGTCGCGTAATGTTTTCCGGATTTCCGTCAAGCGCGCGGATCAGGAATTCCATGTGCCCATCCTGAAGCGCAACGTAGTTCTGCATTTCACGTTTTTCCTGATACCGAAGCTCGGTCAAGCGACGCGTCCTTTCCCAGAACTCGTCGCTGAGGTCCGCAGTCGTCAGAATCCACTTAGCGCCTTCCTTCACAACAGGAGCAGGCGCCTCTAGTGCTAGCAGTTGAATTGTTCTATCTGCGCGAGCGCGACTGACATTCACCTCCCGCAACAATTCCGGTATTGAAAGACCATGTCGATGAATCTTAAGCGCAGTCAACAACTTTTTAACCTCTTCAGGCGTCGGAAAGGCTGATTCGATGAAGTAGTCCGTGATGTCGGTCTCCTCCTCTCCACTCAAAAGTATGCCGTACGCTGAGGAGAGGGCTCGGCCGGCGCGCCCCACTTGCTGGTAATAGGCGATTACCGAACCTGGACTCTGGTAATGAATCACAAAACTCAGGTCAGGCTTGTCAAAGCCCATGCCCAAAGCGGTAGTGGCCACCAGAGCTTTGAGGCGGTTTTGAAGTAACGCCTGCTCGAATTCTACTCGTTGCTCTCCGGACTGACTCGTGTAGCACTCGACCGCAAAACCTTCCTGCCGCAACCATTCTGCTACTCGTTCAGCGCTACGAATCGTAAGCGTATAGATAATTCCACTGCCTTTCAGGCGATTCAGGTTTTCACTCAACCAGGCAAGCCGCTCGACGGGCGAAGCAAGTCGAATCGTTTGAAGAAAGAGTGAAGGGCGGTTTAGGTCGCCACGCATAACCTTCAGTTCCGGCCCGAGGATCTTTTCCAGATCTTCCATAACTCGATTGTTGGCAGTGGCTGTGGTAGCCAGCAGCCGAAGATTTCGGGGCAGGTTGCCCACTATTCTCCGGATCAGACAGTAGTGCGGGCGAAAGTCGTGTCCCCAGTCTGAGATGCAGTGAGCCTCATCGACCACAAGCAGAGAAATCCTGTTGGAAATGCGCGGCATCACGTGGCTGACAAAAAGCTGATTGGCCAGCCGTTCGGGTGAGATGAGAAGGATATCTACTTTATCGTCGATCAGTCGCTGCTCGACACTGTCCCATTCGTGCCGGTTGTCGGAATGGATGGTCTCTGCCCGCACACCCATCCGCGAGGCTGCTTCAATCTGGTTGCGCATCAGCGAGAGTAGGGGAGAGATCAGTAGAGCGGGTCCAGCGCCTGCATCGCGGAGGAGTTTCGTGGCAATAAAGTAGACGGCACTTTTGCCCCAGCCTGTCTTCTGCACTACCAGCAACCGGCGTCTGTTTTCAATTAAGTGTTGAATTGCTTCGAGTTGACCAGGACGAAACTGGGCTTCCCGATCCTGGGTTCCGAGCCGCAACAACTCGAGGGCACGTTCTGTGGTGAGGTCCATTTTTTTCTCTACCTTTCTATGGGTTTGAGGTTGTTGAGGTCTTGAGAGGTAAATTCGTTCCCGGAAGTATCAACACACACTATTTACCGTGGATTGAAGCTCAAGGCTGTGAGGCTTTGAAGAGTCTTTCAAGGACCGGGCCCTCTCGATACTATCTTTGCTGGCAAGAGTCTACCATGGGCAGAAGGGCTGCGATAGGTGGCAAAAACACTCCTGATAGGGAGACGAAGGACAGGGGACGTTATCTTTTGAAAACTTCTTCTGGTATTTTAGCGTTACAGATCTATCACTCTTGTAATAGCCACAACCGAAATGTCTACCACTGTAGCAGGATTGCAAACAGAGATAACTAAATCTCGGGAAGGCCTCGATGCCTGGGTCCGTGAAGTCATTCAATGGCATTTCGACCCGGCAACCGGCTGCCCCTTCTGGCTTGAATATGCTCAGCAACTCTCATGGGACCCGCGCCATGAGATTCAAACCTACGATGACCTGGCGCGCTTTGGCTTCTTTGAAGATGAATGGTTGCGCGGCGGTCCAGTGCGTCGCTGGGTCCCAAAAGGATTGGCCGGACGACCCATCTACACATTTGAAACGGGAGGCAGCACCGGTGTTCCGAAATCTCGGATCAACATCGAAGACTTTCGGATCGATTACGAAGCTTTCAGCGCGACTTTGCCGGACGAGTTTTTTCCGAAAGGGGCCGATTGGTTATCACTGGGTCCAACCGGTCCACGGCGACTGCGTCTGGCGGTTGAACATCTGGCCCAATTCCGGGGTGGGATCTGCTTTATGGTCGATCTCGATCCGCGCTGGGTTATCAAGCTGATCAAGATGGGTGAGGGGCGGATGGCCGAGCAGTACAAACAGCATGTGATCGAGCAGGGCCTGACCTTGTTGCGCGCCCACGATAACATTCACTGTCTTTTCACCACGCCGAAACTTCTCGAAGCCCTTTGCGAAAAGGTATCACTGAAGAAGATAGGCATCACCGGCGTCTTTTGCGGCGGCACCGAGATGACACCACAGTTTCACCGTTTCGCAGTCGAGGAACTGCTCGAAGGCGCCTATTTTGCAGCCACATACGGCAACACGTTGATGGGGCTTGCGGTCCACAAACCACGTGAGCCTGAAGACAATTTTGCAATCATCTATTATCCGCCGCTGCCCCGCGCGATGATCGAAGTGGTTGAGCCCGATAATCCGGACAAATTGGTTGGGTACGGTGAAACTGGTCGTGTTCGTTTGACCACGCTAACCAGGGAGTTTTTTATGCCGCGTTTTCTCGAGCGTGATGAGGCTGAGCGGGAGCCACCGTGCCAGTCGTATCCGTGGGACGGCGTGCGAAATGTTCGACCTTTTTCGAAACTACAGACCAGTGTGGTTGAGGGGGTCTACTAGAATTGGCGATTGTGGATTGACGATTGACGATTTTAGATTTGCGCGCTTGATGATCTAAATCGCCAATCGCCAATCGCCAATCGCCAATCGACAATCGGCAATCGACAATGCTTCATATTCCATTACTACGCAACGGTGAGCCCTACAAGAGCATAGATGTCGCGCGGGTGGCGCATCATCGGACGCGTCAACCATTCGTCGAGGTAAGCCAGGCAAACAGCGGCTTGATTCGCAGGGACCTACGCAATCAAAGACGCACTCGCGAGAAAATAGCCCGGATGCCTACCGCAGAGCTGGTTGACATCTGCGCCAGCGCGGCCAACTTCTTTATGAACGAGCCACTGCCGCTTGGCGAAGAGATGCAGACCCCTGAGGACTATGTGGTCCAGGTCTCGGCGACCACGGGCCTGCCGCATGCTCTGGCTCGCCGAAACATGCAGAAGATCCGCAGCATGATGGCAGAGATGCGTAGTGTCCTTGACGGCTTGACCAGAAACCTGGATTGGGACGTTCTCGATCGCGGGTTCGGTGAAGTTGAAGGCCACGCGCTCAGTTTCTTTCCACGCACGGACTCGCTCGGGGTGGTGCTCCCAAATAACTCGCCCGGTGTCCATTCGCTTTGGATCCCCGCATTCCCGTTGCGCATTCCCCTCGTCTTGAAGCCTGGCAGCGCCGAACCATGGACACCTTACCGCATCATGCAGGCCCTGATTAAAGCCGGCGCGCCCCGCGAAGTTTTCAGTTTTTATCCTACCGATCACGGAGGCGCGGGCGAGATTCTGCGCAGTTGTGGCCGGGGCATGATGTTTGGCGATGCCTCCTCTGTTGGGATCTGGAAAAATGACCCGCGGATCGAAATTCATGGCCCGGGCTATAGCAAGATTGTGATCGGCGAGGATTGCATCGAGGAATGGGAGCAATACGTGGACATCATCGTGGCTTCGATTGCCGAGAACGGCGGGCGCTCCTGTGTAAACGCCTCGGGAATATGGGTGACCGCGCACGCTGAAGAGATCGGCACAGCCGTGGCGCAGCGACTGGCCCGGATCGTTCCTCGTGACGCCGAAGACGAGGATGCCAAACTCGCTCCTTTTGCTGATCAAAACGTTGCTGCCCGGATTTCGCAGATGATCGATCAGGGACTAGCTGAACCTGGCGCCCGTGAAATTACTGCGAGTCAGCGGAACGGGGCTCGTCTAGCATTCTCCAGTAGCTGTTCTTACTTGCTCCCAACACTAGTGCTGTGCGAGAGCCCGGAACACCCGCTTGCTAACAAAGAGTTTCTCTTTCCCTTCGCCGCAATAGTTAAGGTTCGGCCCGAGCAGCTCCCGGAGGCGCTCGGACCAAGTCTGGTGGTAACCGCGATTACCCGAGACGAGCAGCTCATCCGGAAACTCGTCGCGTCGCCGGACGTCGACCGGCTGAATATTGGACCAGTGCCCACCAACCAGGTTAGTTGGGACCAGCCGCACGAAGGGAACCTCTTTGAACACCTTTATGCGCGCCGGGCTTTCCAGCGTGCCGTAGCGGTTTGAGACCGTTGAATGAGGATCCTTTATCTTACAGGCGGCGCCGGCCAGATGTACTGCGGCAGTTGTCTGCGCGATAACGCCCTCGCAACCGAATTGCTCGCGCGCGGCCACGATGTGACACTCCTGGCTGTCTACACGCCTACCTTAACAGACGAGCCGAATGTCAGTCAGGATCGCGTTTTCTTTGGTGGGATTAGCGTTTACCTCGAGCAATACTTCCCTCTGTTTCGGCGGACCCCACGTTGGTTAGATAGGGTTTGGGACTCCTCGCTCCTCTTGAGACTCGCTTCTCAGCGCTCGATCTCGACCAGCCCCAAAATGCTGGGCGAGTTAACTGTGTCAATGCTCAAAGGCGAGCTCGGATTCCAACGCAAAGAGATCGAGAAGCTGGTGGACTGGCTGCGCCGGGAGCCGCGACCTGACGTAGTGTCACTGCCCTACTCCCTGCTCCTCGGTTTGGCGAAGCCGATTAAAGAAGCACTGGAAAGCCCCATTTGCTGCACATTACAGGGCGAAGATCTCTTCATCGACGGTCTGCTCGAACCCTATCGCACCGAGGCTCGCGATCTGATTCGCTCCCAGCTTCAACATGTTGATTCATTTATAGCGGTAAGCGAATACTACGCAAGCTACATGCCGCATTATCTTGATGTACCTGCGGAAAAGATTCGGATGGTCCCGCTGGGAATTAATCTGAACGGATTCGAAGTTCGCGAGCCGGGCCGCCGTAACCCGTTCATCATCGGATTCTTTGCTCGGCTGGCGCCTGAGAAGGGGTTGCACCTGCTGGCCGAAGCCTATCAGCTTCTGCGTACCCAGTTAGGTGACCACGCGATCAGGCTCGAAGTGGCGGGCTATCTGGCGCCCGAATATCGAAGTTACCTCAGCGACATACAGGAACAGTTTGAGAAGTGGGGACTCAGCGCTGAATTTAACTACCGCGGCGTTCTCGATCGTGAGCAAAAAATCGCCTTTTTGAGAGGGCTCGATGTGATGTCTGTCCCGGCGACTTATGACGAACCCAAAGGGGTGTTTCTACTCGAGGCGATGGCCTGCGGTGTTCCAGTGGTCCAACCTCGACGCGGCGCTTTCACCGAGATCGTAGAGAAGACGTTGGGAGGTCTTCTAGTTGAACCTGACGATCCGCAGGCGCTCGCCAACGGGCTTTTGGAGATCTTTCGCGATCAAAAGCTGGCTGAGGAGTTGGGAAACAATGGATTTCAGGGGGTGCGCGAGCATTACAGCGTGGGCCAAATGGCCGACCGCGCACTCGATGCCTACTCGAGTGTCCTCAATCGCGAACCGGAGCTGAAGGCCGTGGAATTAGCAGCGACAGGCGAAGGATGAATAGCTCAGAGGTGCGGTTTGCTTAAAGTAGAGAACGTTTCAAAAGAATATCCGACGCCACGCGGCCCGTTAAAGATTCTCACCAACATCTCACTCGCGCTATCGCCGGGCGACGCGGTGGCAATCACAGGACCGTCCGGCAGCGGCAAGAGTACGTTGCTTTACATTGTCGGCGCTCTCGAACCTCCTACCACCGGAACAGTTACGCTTGACGGGCATAATCCCTTCGAGATGAGACCGAAAGCTCTCGCGGCATTCAGAAATCGCGAGATTGGTTTCATCTTTCAGGACCATTGCCTGCTGCCTCAATGCTCGGTCCTGGAGAATGTACTCACTCCAACACTCGTTTCCGGAATGAATGGCAATGATGCTGAAAGAGCGCGCATGCTGCTCGAGCATGTTGGGCTTGGTGAGCGTCTAACTCATCGACCTGCTGAACTCTCTGGTGGAGAGAAGCAACGGGTGGCGCTGGCGCGGGCTCTAATAATGGAACCAAAACTCTTGCTGTGTGATGAGCCGACCGGCAACCTTGATCAAAAGTCCGCCGAAGTTGTTGCGTCACTTCTGCTCGACCTTCACAAGCGGCAGAAGTCGATCCTGATGGTCGTAACTCATAGCAAGGAACTGGCGTCACTTCTCCCCCAACGTTTTGAGCTGACCAATCAACAATTGGCGCGGGTGTCATGACGACTGCTCAACTGCTTCAGCGCAATCTCAGTTACTACTGGCGTACAAATCTCGCTGTAGTACTTGGTGTTGCGATCGCCGTTGCCGTGCTCGCCGGCGCGTTGATCGTTGGAGATTCAGTGCGCGCCAGCCTTCGCGACCTTTTCTTGCAACGGCTGGGTAACACAGATCACGTAATCGCAGGACCGGGCTTCTTTCGCGAGCAACTGGCCGAGGATCTGAAAAAGCATGAGGAGTTTACCGCGAAGGGCTTCGACGCCTGCCCCTTGATTGTGGTGCGAGGCACCGTCGTGGATGGTCAAAGCCAACGCCGCGCGATGGATATCCGTGTCTATGGCGTCGATGAAAGGTTCTGGAGATTTCATCAGCGTGAGAACAACGCCCCGGTCCAACGTGAAGTGCTGGTGAGTGACAGCCTAGCCGCGGAAATGGATGTTAAAGCCGGCGATTCGCTGTTGCTAATTATCGAGAAACCTGCCGCTATCCCAGTCGAGTCGCTCCATGGACGTAAAGATGATGTCGGCCGAACGTTGCGGCTGACTGTCCGCGAATCGATACCTGCAGCGGATTTGGGTGAGTTTTCATTGCAGCCGCAACAGAGTTCCGTGCGGGCGGTGTTTGTGTCGCTTGCGTTGCTTCAGAAGGAGATGGTACAGCTTGGCAAGGTAAACACAATTCTATTGTCGGGAACGCATTCGTCAGAGGCGAGCGGGGAGTTGCCCCTCGAAAGAATTCTTAAGGACACCGCTACGCTCGCAGATTTTGGAATTACTCTGCGGCCAATTTTCGAGCAGAGCAGCATTTCGATCGAAACCGACCGCAAACTCATTGACGAGCCGCTTGAGGAAAAGGCGGGAATGTTAGCCAAAGAGTTGTCGCTGGGCGTGCGGCCCGTGCTTTCTTACCTTGCCAACAGCATCAGTTCGCGAGGCCGTTCAGTACCTTATTCGTTGGTAACCGCGGTTGATGATAAGACTTTTGCCGAGTTGGCACCCTCCCCGTCACCCCCTCCCCCCGTCACCCCGTCACTCCCTCCCATAATCCTTAACGAATGGGCGGCTCGAGATCTCGGGGTACAGCCAGGTGACCCCATCTCGTTGGAATACTATCTGTGGCACGAAGAGAGCCGGCTCGAAACAAGTAAGGCGCAGTTTCAACTGGCCGCCGTCGTGCCGCTACAAGGATTGGCCGCCGATCGAGACTTAGTGCCCGAGTATCCCGGTATCACCGAATCGGAAGGGCTTGCCGATTGGGATCCGCCGTTCCCAATCGATCTCGGGCGCGTTCGCAAACAGGATGAAGACTATTGGGACCAGTATCGGACCACTCCCAAGGCATTCCTTCCGCTTTCCGTAGGCCAGGAACTCTGGCAATCACGCTTCGGCAAGCTGACTTCATTGCGCATCACACCGGCTCAGAATTCTTCGCTGGACGATACCTTGACCAGATATGCAAACCGTCTTCGTGAGAATCTATCGCCGTCGTTGATGGGTTTACAGGTTCTACCTGTGCGGAGCCAGGGTCTCGAGGCTTCGCGGGGCAGCACCGACTTTGGACAGTATTTTCTTTACTTCAGTTTCTTTCTGGTGATCTCGGCTCTGATGTTGGCGGCGCTCTTTTTCAAACTCGGAGTGGAGCAGCGCCTGCGTGAGATAGGCATCCTCGAGGCCATAGGATTTCAGGCAAGTAGCATCCGGAACCTCTTTCTCGTTGAAGGTGTAGCGCTGGCGTTAGTGGGCAGCGTTCTCGGTCTTGGCGGCGCCCTCGGCTACGGCCAGTTGATGATGGTAGGACTGCGAACATGGTGGGTCGACGCCGTGGGAACCACAATGTTGGCTCTGCATGTCGGCGCCTTCTCCTTACTTGCTGGGGCGTTCGGAGGCATTATCGCCGCACTGGTCTGCATTGTATGGACCATGAAGCGTCTCGGCAGGGAATCGACCCGCAGTCTTCTGACCGGCGTGTTGACCGACACGGAGACAGGGGGATGGGGGGATGGGGAGACGGAGACGCGGAGACGGGGAGACGCTTGGATAGGGGGATGGGGGGACACTGCGACACGGGCTTCCGCTTCCGGTACGCGTGTCTCGCCACCTTCGAATCTCCGCGTCCCCGCGTCCCAGCGTCCCCGCGTCCCCCCTTCGCCGCGTCTCCGCGTCTCTGCCTCTCGCCGACTCCCTCGCCTCGCCAGTCTCTTCACTGCATCCGGACTGCTGCTGCTACTGGCTGCGTTCCTTAATCTCATCGGCCAGGTGGCAGGTTTTTTTGGAGGTGGCACGCTCTTGCTGATCGGGGTACTCGGGTATCAGTCGGCCTGGTTAAAGAGTCCCCGGCGGAAACTTCTTGCGGGCGCCGGCTGGTGGTCCATTGCTCGTCTCGGATTTAGAAATTCTTCGCATCGACCGGGCCGCAGCGTACTCTGTATCGCTCTGATCGCTTCAGCGGCCTTCATCATTGTTGCCGTTGATGCCTTCAGGCGCGATACATCAGCTGTAGCTTTAGACCCAGGATCAGGCGGTGGAGGATATCCATTACTCGCAGAGTCACTACTGCCTTTGGTACATGATCCGAACACGGCCGCAGGTCGTGAGGAGCTAAACCTCGAGACGACAGAGGAGTTGGCAGGCGTGAACTTTGTTCGATTCCGGGTGCGCCCCGGTGATGACGCGAGTTGTCTCAATCTATATCAGCCGCGAAACCCCAGGATCATTGCGCCTCCGGACGAGTTTATTCTCGGTAAGCGTTTTGCTTTTCAGAACTCACTCTCGGAAACGCAGGAAGAAAAGGAGAATTCCTGGCTGCTTCTAAACCGAGAGTTTGGTGATGGCGCTATCCCGGTTATTGGTGACGCGAACTCTCTTACTTACATCATGCACCTGAAGCTTGGGGATGAACTGGTACTGGATCAGAGTGGCGGTCCGATTCGTTTACGAATTGTCGCGGCCCTCAGGGACAGCATCTTTCAAAGTGAGTTGATAATGTCAGAGGCCAATTTTTTGAAAGTCTTTCCTCAACACGAAGGACACCGTTTCTTCCTCATCGATACGCCTGCGCGCGACCGCACGGAGGCTGTCGCTACGCTGCTTGAGGACCGGCTCTCTGATTATGGCTTTGATGTCACGGCTACCAATGAACGGTTGGCAAACTTCCACCGGGTCGAAAATACATTCCTCTCGACGTTTCAGATTCTTGGAGGCCTGGGGTTATTGCTGGGCACTCTCGGGATGGCGGCCGTTTTGTTGCGCAACGTTCTTGAACGCCGGCGAGAGTTGGCACTCTTGCGTGCAGTAGGATATAACTCAAAGCATTTCACATTGATGGTGATCGCTGAAAATGCATTTTTGCTTTGCAGCGGTCTGGTGACTGGAACTGTTTGTGCGATCCTGGCTATTGCTCCGGTTCTCATCGAACGTGGCGGACAGTTGCCAAATGCATCGCTGGGTTTGTTGCTGCTGGCTGTCCTTATTACAGGATTGACAGCCTCGCTGGTAGCCACGTTTGCAGCGTTGCGGTCACCTCTGCTGCCGGCCCTGCGGGCCGAATAAAGTTCAATTTTTGAATTTTGATTCTTGATTTACCAGATGTCTCAGACTCTGAAACCGGGGAGTGAATCTGTAATCTAAATCAAAAATCCAAAATTAGTGAGGGAGGAAGCATGCACAGTAAGTTGATCGGAGTATCTGTTGTTGTTCTGCTATCAATAACATTGGTAAGTGCCGAAAACTGGCCCCAGTGGCGTGGACCTAACCTAAACGGCGTCAGCAACGAAAAGAACCTGCCCTTAAGCTGGACCACTGAAGAGAACATTGCCTGGAAGCTCAGCATGCCAGGCTTGAGCGGCTCGACACCGATCATCTGGCGCGATCGCATCTTCCTGAATGTCGCCGAAGGAGACGATCTGTTCCTCTGGTGTGTAGATCGAACGAAGGGCGCCCTGCTCTGGAAAAGGCCGCTTGGCAGCGGCAACGTCAAGATGCAGAAACAGAACATGTCCTCGCCTTCGCCGGTCACCGACGGCAAAAACGTCTGGGTGATGACCGGAACTGGGATCCTCAAAGGCTTTGACTTTGCTGGTAAGGAGATCTGGTCCCGGGATATTCAGAAAGAGTACGGTCAGTTCGGGTTGAACTGGGGCTATGCTTCTTCCCCTCTTCTCTTTGAAGATGCCCTCTACATACCGGTGCTTCACGGCATGAAGACCGACGATCCTTCTTATGTGATGCGGATCGACAAAAAAACGGGTAAAACGGTCTGGCGCGTCGAGCGCCCGACAAATGCAATACGCGAGTCACCTGACTCGTATACGACTCCGACGCTGCTGCGTCACGGAAAGAATGTCGAGATTGTGATCACGGGCGGCGACTGCGTCACGGGCCACGATCCGGCTACCGGCAAGGAACTCTGGCGCGCGAATGGTCTCAATCCGGAGAACAATCCGTTCTACAGGATCGTTGCTTCGCCGATTGTCTATAACGACATTATCTATGCACCGACGCGGGTCAAACCGCTGCTCGCCTTCAAGGTCGGCGGTCGCGGCGATATCACATCGTCGCACCTGCTTTGGTCCACACAGAATGGTCCGGACGTGCCGACGCCTGTGACTGACGGGAAGTATTTCTATATCGTCAATGACCGCGGCATCATGTGGTGTCTTGATGCGCGGACGGGTGAAGAGATCTATGCGCAACAGCGAATTACGCCGGGGACATACAGCGCTTCACCCGTGTTGGCAGACGGCAAGATCTATGTAACGAATGAAGACGGGCTGACGACAGTAGTAAAAGCCGGGCCTAAGTTCGAGGTCCTCGCTGAAAATCCGTTAAATGATTACTGTCTGAGTTCGCCCGCAATTTCTGACGGCCAGATCTTTCTGCGCACGACTAACTTTCTTTATGCCATCGGCAAACGCGCCGGTTAGCTGGATCAACACGTAGCTTCAGGACGAGGGCTTGAAATACAAGACCAGGCCTGCGCCCGTGGCCGCCATTATAAAACCCAGGTAGAGCAGGGGATTGGGGCTTACCCTGGGTGGATGCAGCCACATCGAAAAAAGCACATTAACCAACGGCGCCCCGGCGAACACCAGTGGCATTACATAGGTTGGCAAGCCGCCGGACTTAAAAGCGAAGATAATACAGACAGCTCCCAAAGCACCCAGAACTCCGCCCAGCGTAGCCGCCACTGACCCTTTCAGGGTGAATCCATTGAGCTCACCCTGATAGGAAAGCCCGGCCAGGGGGACAAGCACCCCAATCAGAAAATATGCAACTCCTACACAGAGCAGCGCGCGCATTGGGCTGCCAAGAGCTACCTGCCCGCGGTGCAAAGCCGGACCGTATAGACCCCATGACAAGGCTGCACCGAGGGCAAAGATTATCCAGAGCATGAACTAGACCTCCTAAGATTTTGCGATTGCGAAGAGACTAGATAAATCCGACCACCCAGCCCACGAAAAACGAACCTTCCCTTTAATTCGCTCGTAGTAGAACCAGCAAGCCCGGTATTGAAGTGTCTCCGTATTTGACGTGTGGCCCTTGAATTATTGATACTGCAGCATTCTAGCAATCAGTTTCAGACCTGAACAGAAAGTAAGCTGACGCTGTTCGAATTATTGCGATTGTGCAGGTCTACTGTGTCTCTCAACCAGCGTCTCCATGGTTTTGGAGATGTTTCCATTAACCTGTAAGGAGAGTTGTCTTGCATATGGTCCCTTCTAAACTCGCCGCGCTTCTGTTTCTTCTTTCGTTTATTGCTCTGGCCAGTGCGCAAACTCATCGCGCCTCGCTGCGAGGCAGTGTTGGAGATGAATCGCAAGGCAGCCTTGCCGGTGTGGGCGTAAAGTTGATCCACAAGGCCACTGATGAAACCCGCGATGTAACCACTGACGCCGAAGGCAACTATGTTGTCTCACAACTGCCTCCCGGATCCTATAGGTTGGAAGCGCAATTGCCCGGTTATAAAAAGCATATTCAAGAGATCGAACTGGCAGTGAATCAGGACCGCCGCGTGGACATAACGCTCGACGTAGGAGCTCTTGAGGAAGAGGTTGTAATTGTTACCGACTCGCAGCCCCTCCGAAAAGAGTCGGCAGCCCTTGGAACGGTCATCGAGAACCGGTCGGTCGCTGACCTTCCTCTCGACGGCCGTAATTTTTATGAGCTTGGTCTTCTGGTTCCGGGCGCCGTGCCGGCCGCCGAAGGATCCGCCGGTTCCGTGCGTGGTGACTTTGCGTTCAGCGTAAATGGAGCGCGTGAGGACGGCAATAATTTCCTGCTGGATGGTGTCTACAATGTTGACCCTAAACTCAACACTTTTGCAGTCCGGCCCCCTGTAGACGCGATTCGCGAATTTGAAATGTCCACGAGCACGTATGACGCGACTTTTGGACGGAATGTTGGGGCGCAGGTCAATGTCGTTTTAAAGACCGGTGGCAACGGATTTCATGGAAGCTTTTACGAGTTCTTCCGCAATGGCGCACTCGATGCGCGAAACTATTTTGCTCCAAGTGACCAGCCCAAGCCTCGCTATCGACGCAACCAGTTTGGTTTCTCGCTGGGAGGTCCAATAAACAGGAATCGGAGCTTCTTCTTTGTCGACTACGAAGGTACACGCATTCGCGAAGGCATAACCCGCGTTACGAATGTTCCAACCTTGCTCGAACGCCAGGGTGATTTTTCTCAAAGCATCCTGCCGGCGCCTATCGATCCATTTACGCAGCAGCCATTTCCTGATCGGCGCATCCCCCAGTTTCGGCTACATCCGGTAGGCCTGGCCATTGCGGCCCTGTATCCCGTTCCTAATCGCGATGTTCCGTTTCAAAACTTTGTTTCGTCGCCTGATCTGCGCGACCGGAACGATCACTTTGACGTAAGGTTCGACCACGCGATAAGCGAGGCGTCAAATATGATCTTCAGGTACAGCTTTGGGGACCGGTCTCTTTTTGAGCCCTTTACTGGACCTGCCTTTGCCCTGGTTCCGGGTTTTGGCGCCGACGTGCCTCGACGTAGCCAGAATCTTATGATCAGTGAGACTCATGTCTTTAGCCCGTCATTAGTTAATGATGCACGTTTTGCCTTCAGCCGAGTGGCGATTGGTGTGTTTCCAGAAGGCGGTGGCGCCAGCTTGAATCGCGAGGTAGGGTTGCCGGAATTATCCTCGAATCCCCGTGATTGGGGTCTGAGTTTCATCACTATTTCGGGGTTCAGCCCGCTTGGTGATGAATTCAATAATCCGCAACAGAGTGTCACCAATACATTTCAAGGGCTCGACACCGCGACCTATGCTCGTGGGCGGCACCTGATGAAGTTTGGCTTCGATTTTCGCGTCGTACAGCAGAACGCATTTCGCGATGTACAGTCTCGCGGCTTCTTAACATTCTCGAACTTCGGTCAGATCACCGGCAATGCTCTTGCCGATCTGCTCATTGGTTTCCCGTTCTTAACGGGAGGCGCGCAAGTCGACAATGCTCAACATCTGCGAACGAGAAGCTTCAACTTTTTCTTTAATGACAGCATTCGGGTGACCTCGCGCTTCACTCTCTCGGCGGGTTTGCGCTACGAATACAATTCGCCAGCCGTTGATTCCGAGAATCGCGCGAACCTCTATGACACGGCAACCCAGTCGCTGGTCCAGGTGGGCACGGGAACGATGCCACGTGGTGGCTATCATCCCGACAGGAACAATTTCGCGCCCCGATTGGGACTGGCCTGGACTGTTGGTCCGGAAGGTAACACTGTGCTGCGTGGGGGTTACGGAGTCTATTACGATCAGTCGGCCCTCGCCCCAAGCGAAGCACTCTACTTCAACGTTCCTTATTTTGACCTGAGTATCTTCTTCTCGTTGCCGGGGCTGCCGTTGACGTTGAGCGATCCTTTTCCGAGCTTCTTTCCCTTCGCTCTCCCTGACTCCGCCCTGGCGATCCAGCGCGACCTGCGCACGCCATATATGCAGCACTGGAACGCCAGTATCCAGCAAGCGTTGGGCAGAAGACGCGTTCTCGAGGTCGCCTACGTTGGCTCGAAGGGGACAAAGCTTCTGACAGCCCGTGACATTAATCAACCACAGCCCAGTACGCTACCGTTTGTGCTACGTCCCGTGCCTCAGTTTGACGATATTAATCTGATCGAAGGGCGGGCCAACTCGAGCTATCACAGCTTGCAAACGCGATTGCAGCAGCGACTCGACTTTGGTCTCTCGCTGCTCGCCTCCTACACATGGTCCAAATCGATTGATGACGCATCTAACTTCTTTACCAGCGCCGGAGATCCAAACTTCCCGCAGAACAGTTACAACGTCGCAGCCGAACGAGGACGATCGAACTTCGATGTGCGGCACCGGCTATCCGTGAGTTACGTTTACGATCTGCCATTTGGCCGAGGCCGCAGGTTTCTGTCGGATGCTGGTTGGGTGTCGGCGGTGCTGCGGGATTGGCAGACTTCCGCCATCGTGACCCTCCAATCGGGTCGTCCTTTTACCGTGGCTCTTTTGCCCGAAATTGATAACAGCAACACGGGACGTTCGATCCTGGGATTCGGCGCCAATGATCGTCCGAATCTAGCCGGCAATCCATCGCTCAGCAACCGCACTCCCGAACGTTGGTTCAATACAAGTGCTTTTGCATTTCCCGCGTTTGGTAGTTTCGGTAATGCCGGCAGAAATATTCTTGATGGACCGGGATATCAAAACGTCAATGCTTCTCTTATGAAGAATACTGCGCTTTCCGAGCGATTCAAGCTGCAACTGCGAGCAGAGGTCTTTAATCTCTTCAATCGCCCGAACTTTAATCTCCCGGACAATTTTCTCGGTTCGCCGACTTTTGGACGGATAACTTCCGCGCGCGAACCACGCCGGATCCAGTTTGGTGTCAAGGTTCTGTTCTGACCTAAAAACCTAGCCTGGGATGAGGAGTTAACAGCTATGAAAAGTAAGATCTGGTTGCTGGCGATAATTGCCTTTGGACTTGCCTGCGGAGCGCTTGGTCAAGCGGCGCAAAAACCGAGTTTCGACGGCGCGTGGACGATGGATCGCGCGCGCAGCTTTGGGATGCCGGCCGATATGCAGCAGAGCATGACGGTCAAGCAAGACGGCGACCGGATTGAATTGGAAACAAAGATCATTACTGCGAAGGGTGAGACTTCAATCAACGACAGTTATCTGATTGACGGTCAGGAACATGATTTCATTCCGCAGGGAAACAGTGGCCCCATTCCGAACAGCAAGGGAAAACGTAAGGCGAACTGGCTACCCAATGGTAAGGGCATCATGGTCGAAGAAGTGTCAACGGTTGAAACTGAGAAAGGGTCAGTTACTAACCACTTGACGCGCAAGTGGATCATTTCAGGCGATGGTGAACTGACAATTGACCTCTACTATGATGTGCCGGCGGGTTCGTTTGAAACCAAGCGCATCTTTATCAGAACAAACCAATAGGGAGAGTTGCCGTGACATCCCTGAGGGTCCTGTAGTCGGTTTTTAACGGTGAGCGTGAGACTCATCGGGCTAGCCCGTTGCCTCTTCTTCCCAGCCAACCTGTGTTGCTGAAACATTTTTGTAGCTTTGTGCGTTGAATACCTGCGCACAAATTTTGCCATGAAAGCAACGGAAAGGAATCTTTTCCCGTGAAAAATCTCATTCGCTTGTACACCGGAGTTCTACTGGCTTTCGTCATGATCGCCTCGACCGCTATGCCGGTTATGACTCAGACGCCCGGCGGACAAACCGCGGGAGCGGCGCCGAAGATAGAGTTCGAGAAATATGCGCTTCCGAACGGCCTTCAGGTCATTCTCCATGTTGACCGTAAATTGCCGGTTGTCCACGTTAACCAGTGGTTCCACGTGGGCTCGAAGAACGAGCGACCTGGACGCAGTGGTTTTGCCCATCTGTTCGAGCACATGATGTTTCAAGGCTCGAAAAACGCCGACAAAGAGTACTTCGAATACGTCGAGGCCGCCGGTGCGAACCTCTTCGAGGGCGGGGTCAATGGAACAACAAGTCAGGATCGAACGAACTATTTTGCAACAGTGCCCTCAGGCAACCTCGAGAACCTGCTCTGGGTCGAATCCGACCGCCTCGCCACGCTCCCGGAAGCCCTGACGAAAGAGAAACTCGACAACCAGCGCGACGTAGTCAAAAACGAACGACGCCAGGGGCTTGAGAATCAACCATACGGGCGCTGGTATAAGCTGGTTGTCGAGAACCTTTACCCGGCTCGCCACCCGTACCAGACGGACGTGATCGGTGTTCACGAAGACCTGACGGCAGCAACACTTGATGATGTGAAGGAATTCTTTCGCGTCTATATTACGCCGAACAACCTTTCGCTTGTGATCGCCGGAGATTTCGATCCAGCCGAAGCCAAACGTCTTGTTGAAAAGTATTTCGGCACCATTCCTCCGGGGCCGCCCCTCGATCGTCCGCCAAAGGGTCTCGTAAGGCTGGATGGTGAAAAGATCATCGAAGTTAACGATCGTGTCCCGCAGCAACGCACTTACTTTGCCTGGCACACGCCTGCGTTTTTTGATCCGGGTGATGCTGAACTTAGTCTGGTTGCGACGATTCTTACCGACGGTCTTTCGGCCCGGCTGAATAAAGCGCTTATCTACGACAAGCAACTCGCTTCGAACGTGGTCGCGTTTCAGAACGGTCAGCAACTGGCCGGTAATTTCATGATGTGGGTGACGGCGCGACCGGGTTCGTCGCTGCAACAGATCGAACACATCGTGACGGAAGAGATTGCTCGTCTCGCGAAAGAGGGGCCCACACAGGCTGAACTAGAACGCGCCAAAACGAAATGGGAGTTCAATTTTGTCACCGGACTCGAGCGTATCGGCGGGTTTGGAGGCAAGTCTGATCTTCTAAATCAGTACAACACTTTCCTTGGCGAGCCCGGCAAGTTTGACGAGGACTTTTCCCGCTTTCGCGGCGCAACGAGTGAATCAGTGCGCTCCGCCGTCAACACCTACCTGAACACGCGTAATCGTGTACTGGTAAGATTCCACCCTGAACCGGCGGGCCGCGAATCTAAAATTGCCATCGACCGTTCCAAAGAACCACCGCTAGGGGGAGATAGACCATTCAAGGCGCCGGAAGTAAAGACGGCTCGATTGGAAAACGGTCTCGAGATCTTCGTTGTTGAGCGTCCCGAGTTGCCGAAGGTTTCAGTCTCGCTCGCCACCCGTGCCGGAAGCGCTGCTGATCCTGGTGAAAAAGCCGGGCTCGCTGGACTAACAGCCCGAATCGCACGGCGCGGAACAAAAACAAAGAGCGCGCTTGAAATCGACAATGCGCTCGGTGATCTTGGCACGTCAATCGGCTGGAGTGTGTCACGCGAGCACGCGAATCACTCCATGGAAGTACTCAAGCGTAATCTGAATCCAGCCCTGGATATTCTGGCTGATGTGGCGCGCAACCCATCCTTCCCTGAAAGTGAATTCGATCGCGAGAAAAAGATTCTGCTGGATTCTCTTTCACAGCAGGCGAACAATCCAAACTCGGTAGCCAATCGGGTCGCTTTCATGCTTGCCTTTGGCCCGGACCATCCGTACGGACGCCCGCAGTTGGGACTCCCGGGCCCAGTGCAATCAATCCAGCGTGACGACCTGGTTAAGTTTCACGAAGCATATTGGAAGCCCGGAAGCTCGGCTCTGGTTTTTGTCGGAGATGTCACGCTCGCTGAGGCTACACAATTGGTGCGGCAGAACTTTGGTTCATGGACAGGCGGCGCTGCAGCCGCTCCAAATGTACCGGCTCCTCGACCTGTGGGACCGGGCAAAGTTTATCTGGTCGATCGCCAGGGGGCAGCGCAAACGGTAATTGCTCACGTCTTTCCAGGGCCGCCCAGGAAGAGTGATGACTACTACGCGCTTAAACTGGCAGACGCCGTTTATGGAGGTGGCTTCGGAACTCGTCTCAATCTCAACCTTCGTGAAGACAAGGGCTACTCGTATGGAGTCTTTTCTTTTCCCGTCCATTTTTCAAAGGGCGGTGCCTGGGTGGCTTCTGGAGGTGTGCAGACAGACAAGACGAAGGAGTCCGTTATCGAGTTCGTAAAAGAACACAAGTACATTGCCGGCGAGAAGCCAATCTCTGAAAAGGAGATAACGACCGCGAGGCTCGGTCGCGTTCGTGGTTATGCGCAGCAGTTTGAAGCCAACTTACGCATCGCCTCACAGGTTGTTGACTTGTGGTCAGCGGGTTTGCCTATGACAGAACTCCAGCGCGAACCAACTGAGTTGGAACGAACCACGCTGGCGGCGGCAAACGCGGCCGCGCAGAAGTACGCAGCCGCGGCGGGTGCGAGTCTGCTGCTCGTTGGGGATCTGTCGACGATTGAGCCCCTTGTCCGCCAGTTAAATCTTGGTGAAGTAGTGATTCTAGACGTCGAAGGTCGCCCGGCTGGAAAAGAGAGCGCAGTGAAGCAGTGAGCGGTAGGCAGTGAGCGGTGAGCAGTGAGGAGCTGCTCTTCTAGATTGTTCTTATCTGTAGTTCGACTCAACTCAACCATTGGTCCACCACAAAGACCACTAACGGGACTTGGTGGATATGTTCGACCCAGCCTACAAACAAGGTACTAGCAGATCAATGGGTCCGTTACGCCATTGAAGAATAGCTTCGTTGTAACGCTTGCCTTTGCTAAAAACGTTCGAAGGCTAGCTCGATCTCATTAGCAAGCTGGTTGCTGCGCGTCACAATGAACTTATCCCGTCGATTGACGAAGTAGAACGGCTGCGTTTCATGCCCGCGAAACGAGTTAAGATATCGCTCTTTCATCCGACGCTTGTTAACGCGAACAGCGTCTGCGCCTTCAAACCCGGACAAGAAAATCACCTCCACGATACCGCGATCCGTTCTGAAGAAGGCTGCTCTATCGGAATGACCAAACAAACCTTCCAGCTTCGATCGATGGATGCTATGTACGTCGATGCCTCTGTCGCGAAGGATCTCCGCAAACTCCCGCGCCTCAACGTAAGCCGCATCTGATGGTTGCAACAGCGAAACATCCCGACCCGCCCTCAATTCGTTTAACGGAACGGAACTCAGGGTTGCAACAACCCTTTTCTCCATTAGTCTATTAGAAAACACTCTCGGCTTTTTGCAGGAAGATTCCAAAAGCATCGCGCCCGGAAAACTCAGTAATTTAGAAACAGCAACACCCGCCGTAAACGTCAACACTGCGATAAGAATTCGAATACCTAAACGCCGCATCTTCCTAGTCCCCCATTCACGGAAAAACGATCAACCTTTTATCCGCCTGCTATGTTGTAGCAGGCCATTTGTGTGGCATTGCGCACTAACAGTCGCCCGCCTGCCAGTGCAGGATAGTTCCAGGTCTTGCCCTCAAGCGCTGTGAAGCGCGCCACCTCGGAATGTTGTTCCGGTGTCGCCCGCACCAGCACCAATTCACCCGAGTCACTCATGACAATCAAGTGTCCGTCAGCCAGCAAGACCTGCCCGTATCCATAACGTCCGCCCTTCCACTTCCGTTCACCAGTATTGACATCAACGCACGTCAGAATTCCTTCATCAAGTCCATACACATGGCCCTGATGAAGGACTGAGCTGTTGAATTTGTTTTTCATGTTGATGTTTTCCCAGATGGTGCGAGCGGTGAAACCGTTGCCACTTCCGGTGAGTTCGATCAAAGCAGCGCCCTTCCCGTACCCTGACGAGATAAAGAAACGGTTCTTATCAACCAGGATCGGCTGAGAAACATTGATGCCCATATCTGTTGCCCACGGATGACTCCAGAGCAACGAACCGTTTTCCGGCGCGAGGCCCAGGATTCGCGTGGCGCTGACGACCATAATCTGGCGACGACCACCGAGAGTAACAAGCATTGGCGACACATACGCCTGACGATCGTCCAACACACGCCAAATCGGCGCCCCAGTCATTTTGTTGTAAGCAACGATCGACTTGCCGCCCGAACCCCCAGGAAGCACGATGACCTTTTCATCGACAATCAACGGTGACGCAGCCATGGCCCACGGCAGGTTTTGGGCCTGATTGTCTTTGAGAATGTTCTTGCCCCAGACGACCGCCCCTGTCTTTCCGTCGAGACATCGCAACTCACCGGTGGCGCCGAGGGCATAGAGGCGACCATTGTCCCACGTCGGTGTTGCCCGCGGGCCGTCACCAGTCGAGTCGGTGTACTCGGCGTTCCAACTCTGAGTCCAAACTTCCCGACCCGTGGCGAGGTCATAAGCGGCAACCACCTCCTGCCGCCGCCTTTGCTCAATCGTGTAAGCGCGACCATCAGCTACCACGAATGAGGCATACCCCAGTCCAATAGGTTGTTTCCAGACTACCGGCAGTCCCTGAGCCGACCAATTGGTCGCGATCTTCATCTCTTCATAACGACCGTCGCGATTGGGGCCCCGATAGTTTGTCCAGTAATTACGCGAGGCATGCGCAGCAGCAGTCTCTGCTGCGTTTTCACTAGCACCGGCAGCTCCACTCGGATCCTCCGCGGGAGCCGTTTGCGCGGGTGCCGTATTCTCCGCGGGCTGTTCCTGAGCCGGAGCGGAACCTGATTCAGCGGGAACTTCTTGTTGCTGAGCGCGGTGCTGTTCAAGAACTGTGTAGTGATCCTCGTAAGAACTCGTGCGCAGACTGTTGATTAGATACAAATAACCACCCGCGAGCACAACAAGAGCAAGGCTGGCGAGAACTTTGGTTGCGATCGGGGTATGCCCACGCCTCCACAAGAGAAATAATCCCAGCGGCGGAAAAAGAATTGATGCAATGATTAAGACGACGGGGGATTGGTACCAGGAAGTGGAATCCTGCGGCTGAAACATGTTACCTCTCCTTTGGAATGACAGGATTCTCAGAATCTTAAACCGGAAAAGAGATAAATGGAAACTCCAGGGGGACTGTCCTCTGAGTACATAACGTCACAAACCCGGATTCATTAACCCTTTAGACGCGTGGGAAGGCTACAAACTTCCCTTTAGGCTCAAACACCAATGCAGTAAAGATGTTTCTCGCCGCGAATGAAGATTTTCCCGTCTGACACCGCCGGCGAGGCATACACAGGTTCGCCTATAGAATTTGTCCCGATTACTTCATGTTTCGGGCCCGCCTTAATGATGAATGTGTCGCCGTCTTCGCTCGTTAAAAGGATCTTACCGTCAAAGGCAATCGGCGAAGCGGTGAATGTCGCTGGAATTGGGACACGGCCCCCCTCGTATTTAACTTCACCGGTGCGAGCATCGAGACAGGTGATTATCCCGCGATCGGTCATCAAGTAGAGATAATCTCCGTACAGAATAGGAGACGGCACATAGGCCGTACCTTTTGAATATTTCCAGGCAACACTCTTCGAATCAGTGAGATCGCCCGTTGCACCCAAATGAATGCCAAGGGCGATTTTGGCTGGATAGCCTGCTGCCACGAAAACCATCTCGTTATTCGCAACAGGCGAGGGAATGGCATTGCTCTCGAGACCTTTGTGCCGCCAGATATCCTTACCGGTTGCGGGATCGTAGGCAATCACTGATTCGGTGCCGCTAGTAACCAGATCAGTCCGCATACCGCTTTGGACCAGAATCGGTGTTGCCCAACTCACCTGCACCTTGCGTGGAGTTCTCCAAATCTCCTTGCCGCTGTTTTTGTCCAGCCCGACGATGAAAGATGCCTCACCCATCTCTTCATCACACTGAATTATCAGCAGGTTGTCATGAATAATTGGCGAGGTCCCCGTGCCCATGCCCACAGTTCCCAGCTTCCCCAGATCGGCTTTCCAGGCGAGTTTTCCTTTCATGTCATAGGCATAGAGACCTTCTGTGCCGAAAAAGGCATATACGTGTTTTCCATCAGTAACCGGAGTTGAAGCAGCAAATGAGCTCTTTCGATGCCGGTTGTCATAGGGAGTACCTTCGAAAGCGGTCTGTTCCCAGATGATCTTTCCTGTGTCCCGATCAAGACAAAGCACCTCAAAAGTGTGTTTGCGATCGGCCCCCACACTATCAGGATGCAGAAACTCTTTACCCTGAATCATGTGCTTGACGGCTTTTGCCCCGGGAACAACCGGGCCCTCGATCGCCGTGGTGACGAAAATCTTGTTGCCCCAGGCAATCGGGGAGGAGTGCGCGCGTCCCGAAATTGGAGTCTTCCACCTTATATTTTTTGTTGGCGACCATTCTCCAGGCAGATTCTTCTCAGTTGACACTCCCTGGCCTGCCGGTCCGCGCCATTGGGGCCAGTTTGCGGTTAGGGAACTCTTAACAAGACCTGGAAAGAGTACAACTACGGCAAACACAATTGTGAAAAACGCGGTGGCGAAGCGCAGGAGAGATTGACTCATATTCTGTTCCTTATTCTTGGCTAATAATCGGGTTGGAAGATTTCGAGCGCCCTTGACTAAGCGCAAGATGATATCTTCCTGCTGGAACTACTTCGGAATTAGCTGAAAAAACTGAATCGCTGCAACGTGTCTTTACGTATTCTACATCTCTAATGTTGCACGCGCCGATCGGTTTCAGCATCTTTGTGGCCGTTCGTCACCCCTTTAATCAAGCTGTATGATGGAACTCCATTATGACTAAACTCTTCTCCATTTTTCTGAATGCTGTAGTTCTGTTCTGCGTAGTGCTGCCTGCTGTTGCCGGCGATTGGGCGGACTGGCGCGGCCCCGCTCGGGATGGCGTTTCGATCGAAACCGGACTGCCCACAAGCTGGTCACCGGCGGGGGACGGTCTTGCCTGGAAGGCGCCTTATGGCGGCCGCTCATCGCCGATCGTCCTGGGTGACAAAGTGTTTATTCAGAATTCCGTGGGCCAGGGCGAGACGCTCCAGGAACGCGTCATGGCTTTCTCTGCCGACACGGGGAAGTTGTTATGGGAGCATCGCTTCAATGTCTATCTCAGCGATGTGCCGCCGCATCGAGTGGGCTGGCCCTCTCCGGTTGGCGATCCGGCCACTGGGAATGTTTACGTTCTAGGCGTGGGTGGTCCGCTCATGGCACTGTCAAATCAAGGCAAGCTTCTCTGGGAACGCTCGCTCGGCGAGGACTTTGGGTTGCTAACGACCCATGGCGGCCGCACCGTGTCACCTATCGTTGATGGCGATCTCGTGATTTTGAGCGGCATCACCTTCGGTTGGGGAGCTCATTCCCGAGGTGCCCACCGCTTTATTGCATTCGACAAAAAGACCGGAGACACGGTATGGCTCAGCGCTCCTGGTGGCCGTCCTTACGATACGACCTACGCGCCAATGATGATCGCCAATGTCAACGGCACGCGCTTGCTTATTCAGGGGGCAAGCGACGGCAGTGTCTACGCAGTGAAACCTCAAACCGGAGAACCCGTTTGGAGATATGAGGTCAGTAAGCGAGGACTCAATACCGGCGTAGTCGTAAAGGGTTCAACAGCAATCATTACCCACAGTGAAGAGAATATTGATACGAGTGAGATGGGCATGATAGCTGCCATTGATGCCGGGGCGAAAGGCACGATTGGTAAAGACCAGATCAAGTGGGTGCTTCACGGGTGGTTGGGAGGTTTCTCTTCGCCAGTTATCGATGGAGACCGGTTCTACCATATCGACAACGGAGCTAATCTCGGCGCCTTCGACATCGCTACAGGGAAGCGCCTTTGGGCCCTGAATCTGGGAACGATTCAAAGGGCCTCACCGGTGCTTGCTGACGGCAAGCTGTATGTGGGAACCGAGAATGGCAAGTTCTTCATTCTTAAGCCCGGCGCGAATGAATGCGCCATTCTCGATCAGGATCAACTGGGCACCGAGGCGGACCCCGAGACAATTGTTGGCTCCGTTGCTGTTTCGCGTGGCCGCATATTTTTGGTTACCGATCGGGCGCTCTATAGCATCGGCAAGAAATCCGAAACTAATGCGGTAGCGCCAACTCCGATGCCCGAAAACGCACCGGCAGGCGCCACCGTCAGCCACGTTCAGGTCTGGCCCACGGAACTGATCATCAAGCCCGGTGACAAAGTGAATCTTCGTGTCCGTCTTTTTGACGAACGTGGGCGCTTTATCCGTGAGGAACAGAAAGCTTCCTGGTCGCTCGAAGGTCTCAAAGGCAATGTCGCAGATGGTCAATATACGGCCGCGAATGATGCCGTGGTCCAGGCCGGGCAGGTCAAGGCAACGGTCGGGGACGTGACGGGCGCTTCGTACGTGAGAGTGATTCCACCTCTGCCGTGGTCTGAAGACTTCGAGGGCATGGCGGCTGACACCGTTCCGCCCCAATGGGTCAATGCGACACTTAAGTACGTGGTTCGGGAAGTTGAAGGAAATAAAGTGCTGGTCAAGACAACTCAAGGGTCCTCGCTGCTAAGTCGTGCCCGCGCCTACTTTGGTCCCGCGAATTTGTCCAACTACACAGTTGAAGTCGATTTTCGTCAGACCCAGAGTAGAAGACAGGTCGGAGATGCGGGCGTGATTGCCGGACGATATGTACTCACGGCTTATGGCAATACGCAGCGGCTGGCGATCGAGCCGTGGCAGCCTGAGACTGAACGTTCGGTGAGCACTTCGCTAACCTTGAAGCCTGATACCTGGTATCGACTAAAGCTTCAAGTTGAGAACCTTGCCGACGGAAAAACGCGAGCCCGGGGAAAAGTGTGGCCGGCGGCAGAAACAGAACCGTCCGCATGGATGATCGAACTCGTCGATACGATTCCGAATCGCCAGGGCGCGCCAGGTATTTTCGGCAACGCCTTTGCTGAGATCTATTTTGATAATTTGAAGGTGTACGAAAACAAGTAAGGCTTTTGGCCTTTGGTCTTCCTTCTTTAGCTTGCAAACAAAAGTATCAACGCATGTCCGATTTCGAACCTTAGTTCGAGAAAAAGAGAGTCAACGAAAATCATGGTAACAATGAACAATGATAAGAAACGATTCAATCGGCTAAGACCGGTTGTGCAAGTAACAATTCTGGTGACCCTTGGGTTACTGGTGGCTTCCGGGATACTGCTTCCTGCTTCGGCTTCTGACCCTGCCTCGGGAGATTGGCCCATGTGGGGAGGTACTCCCGATCGGAACATGGTCTCGAACATGAAGGGCATTCCCACCAACTGGGACGTTGCAAAGAACGTCAACGTCAAATGGGTGGCAGCGCTCGGCTCTCAAACTTATGGCAACGCTGTTGTTTCAGGCGGAATGGTATTTGTCGGGACTAATAACGAAGCCTTGCGCGATCCAAAAGTAACTGGCGATAAAGGGATTCTAAAGGCTTTTCGGGAATCTGACGGCGAGTTTCTGTGGCAGATGGTCCATGACAAGCTCGTGGCTGGGCGCGTAAATGATTGGCCCTATCAGGGAGTCGCCTCTTCACCCCTCGTCGAGGGCGACCGGCTCTACTATGTGTCTAATCGCGGTGAACTGGTCTGTCTCGATACCCAGGGATTTCGCGATGGCGAGAACGATGGGCCATACAAAGATGAGAAGGTGACGGGCGAACACAGTGCCGACGTCGTCTGGATTTATGACATGATGGAAGAGGTGGGCGCCTTTCCGCACAACCTGGCCAACTCCTCTCCCGTGTCGTCTGGCGACCTGATCTATGTAAGCACTTCTAATGGCCAGGACGAGAGCCATGTGAATGTTCCCTCGCCAAAAGCGCCTGCCATCATCGCTGTGAACAAGAAGACCGGGAAGCTGGTCTGGGAGGACAATTCCGTTGGCGATCGCATTCTGCATGGTCAATGGTCCACGCCGGCGGTCGGCAGGATTGGTGGCGTCGATCAAGTGGTCATGGGCCAGGGTGATGGCTGGATTAGAGGCTATGAAGCATTGACTGGCAAGAAGCTCTGGGAGTTTGACACGAATCCGAAGGACTCCGTTTGGCCCAAGACTCGAAACGAGATCATCAGTACGGCAGTGATCTATGACGATCGCGTCTATATTGCCAACGGTCAGGATCCCGAACATGGCGAAGGCGTGGGCCACATGTACTGCATCGACGCTACTAAACGGGGTGATATCACGAAGACTGGAGTAGTCTGGCACTACGACAAGATTCGGCGCTCTATCTCTACGCCGGCGATCAAGGATGGACTTGTTTATCAGGCCGACTTCAGCGGATTTCTACATTGTCTGGACGCAAAAACGGGGGAAGTTTACTGGGTGCACGACACGTTTGCCGCCGTGTGGGGCTCTCCGATGCTGATCGATGGGAAGATTTACCTTGGCGATGAAGATGGTGACGTGGTCATTCTTCAAGAAGGGAAGACTAAGAAGGTGATTGCCGAGATGAACATGGGGAGTTCAGTTTACAGTACTCCGGTACCGGCAAACGGAGTTCTCTACATCACCAGTCGCAACCAACTATTCGCGCTGGCGGAAAACACAAAGTAAGAGGCTGGTCTTTGGTCTTTGGACTTGGGCCTTTACTTGTGGCCTTTGGCGTTTGTGATTACTTCGTGGACCAGTGACCAAAGACCCAAGGCCAAAGATCCGATATCTTATGAACCCTTTTGATTTCCATCCCCATCCGCGAGTCATCTTCGGTAATGGCGTAATCGAACGCCTCGGTGAAGTGGCCCAGGAGCTCGGCCTGCGTCATGCGCTCCTTGTCGCCGATCACGGTCTAGTGGACGTTGGCTACGTGGAACTTGCCACGCGACTCCTCAGAGAACGTGGGATCGCGATAACAGCTTTTCACGATTTTGATGTCAACCCGACCAGCACGATGGTTGAAGCGGGTCGGGCTTTTGCCGCGTCGATCGAAATTGATTCGCTCGTTGCCCTCGGCGGTGGCAGCTCGCTCGACTGCGCTAAGGGAATAAATTTCCTGCTCACCAACGGCGGCCAGATGAAGGACTACCTCGGTTATGGCAAGACAACCAGGCCATTGTTACCGATGATCGGGATCCCCACTACAGCCGGCACCGGAAGCGAGGCGCAAAGCTATGCGCTGATCTCCGATGCCGAGACCCATATCAAAATGGCTTGCGGCGCTCGAGACGCGAAATTTGCCGCTGCCCTTCTCGATCCGGTGCTGACGGTCTCTCAGCCCCGTCGCATAACCGCTACCGCAGGCTTTGACGCCATCGCCCACGCGGTTGAGACTCATGTAACAACAAAACGAAATGCTCTGTCTGAGGCCTTTTCCCGTGAAGCATGGAAGCTGCTCGAGTCAAATTACGAGCGCGTACTTGCTGACGGAGATGATTTAGAAGCGCGCGGCGCGATGCAACTCGGCGCCTATTTTGCCGGCATGGCGATCGAGAACTCGATGCTGGGTGCAACTCACGCTTGTGCGAACCCTCTGACTACTCATAAAGGAACAGCTCATGGCGCCGCAATAGCGATGCTCTTGCCCCCTGTGGTCCGGTGGAATGGACCGGTTGTCGCAGCCCGGTACGCTGAACTGACCAGACTAAGCAGCCGGAACACCAACGGCCAGTCGCCTGACCCTACCGAGGCTCTCGCACGGCGATTGGAGCAATTGGCCGAAGCGGGTGGCTTGCGCGCTACCTTGAGCGAAGCCGGCGTCAATCCCGGCGAACTGCCGTTCCTGGCGAAAGAGGCGGCAGAACAATGGACTGGGCGATTTAACCCTCGCCCTTTCGATCAAACAGGTGCTTTGGAGGTTTACAGGTGCGTTCTTTAGTTCTGTTTCTGGTTCTTCTATTTGCTTTCGGTTCAGTGGTGCAGAGCCAGGATACACCGTCCGAGAACTGGTCACAGTTTCGGGGTAATCACTCTCTTACGGGCGTGTCACTGTCGACGGTTCCGGGATCTTTGAGACATTTGTGGACTTACGAGGCTGGTGAATCGATTGAGTCTTCAGCAGCGATCGTGGGCGGGACGGTCTTCGTCGCTTCTCAAAAAGGTGAACTCGTTTCTCTAAATCTTGAAAACGGTAGCGTCTACTGGAAGTATGCAGCCGGGGCGCCAATCGGCGAGTCATCACCCGCTTTCAGTAATGGCGTTGTATATATTGGTGACCTCTCCGGTGTGTTGCATGCCATAAACGCCTCTGACGGAAGGCGGTTATGGACTTTCAAGACCGGTAGCGAAATCAAATCGTCTCCGGTGGTAGTTGGCAATCGCGTGCTGATCGGTTCATACGATCAACATCTCTACGGTGTCTCGACAAGCAATGGTTCAGAACTTTGGAAGGTCAGGACTGATGGTCCTGTGCATGCGACCCCCAGTGTTGCAGGGGGAGTCGCTTACCTTGCCGGGTGTGACGAAGTCTTTCGCGCCATCCGCGTCTCGGATGGCCGCGAACTTTTCAGTGTCTCTTCGGACGCTTATACCGGAGCCTCTCCGGCGTTGCGCGGGGGAGCCGCATATTACGGAACCTTCGACAACGAAGTGTTGCGAGTGAGTCTTCAGGAACGGCGAGTCACCTGGCGCTACCAACACCCACAACGCAAATTCCCCTTCTATTCATCCGCTGCCGTTACTGCAAATCGCGTAGTACTCGGTGGACGCGACAAGCTTGTGCACGGCCTCAATCATCAGGGAAGGGCTGCCTGGACTTTTACCACGCGAGCGCGAGTTGAATCTTCTCCCGCAGTTGCTGGCAGCCGCGTCTATGTCGGTTCAAACGATGGGAGGTTCTATGTATTGAACCTCGCGAACGGCGCAAAGTTGTGGGAGTTTAACGCCGGAGCTCCGCTTTCAGCATCACCGGCAATTGCGAATGGCCGAGTAGTTATCGGCTCGCAGGACGGCAGGCTCTACTGTTTCGGCTGAACAATTCCGAAGAGTTGAGTAATTTGGTGGTTCTGACATAGACTCTAAGCACAGTTTCAGCAAAGAATCTAAATTAGAAAGAGAGAACCCCTTTGTGATTAAGCGCACTCTTTCGTTCGCCCTGCTTTCTACCCTGCTCGCACTGGCAATCGCCTGCACTACGCCACCGGCAACGCCGCCGGCCAGTACTGAGGCCACAACCACCGACGCCACGATTCCAGCCGAACTCGAGCCGGCGCTCGAGGCGATCGCCACTGAGCCTATGCTCGAACATACCAAGGTCCTCTCATCTGATGAATATGAAGGACGGGCTCCGGGTACAAAAGGTGAGGAACTGACGGTCAAATACCTGACGGAACAATCGCAGCGCCTCGGTCTCAAACCCGGCAACCCGGATGGCACGTACATCCAGAAAGTCCCGCTTGCCGGATTCACCAGTACCACGAACGCATCATTTACCGTTGACGGGAAGACCATGGCGTTGAATTTTCCCAAGGATTACGTTGCCGTTTCGCGTCGCATGGCTTTTGAAACAAAGGTTGAAGACTCGGAGATGGTTTTTGTCGGCTATGGAGTAGTTGCCCCTGAATACGGTTGGGACGACTACAAGGATGTCGATGTGCGAGGCAAGACGATCGTCATGCTTGTCAATGACCCCGCAGTGCCCGACTCGAACGATCCCTCGAGACTCGACGAGAAGATGTTTAAAGGCAAGGCCATGACTTACTACGGCCGCTGGACCTACAAGTACGAGATCGCGACAGAGAAGGGCGCGGCAGCCGCCGTCATTATTCATGAGACTGGGCCCGCCGGCTATCCCTTCGAAGTGGTTTCTGGGAGTTGGGGGCGGGAGAACTTTGATATTCAACGGCCCGACAAGAATATGAATCGGGTTGCAGTCGAATCCTGGATCACGACTGAGCGCGCGAAAGAGTTGCTGAGTGCCAGCGGGCAAGACTTTGACGCCCTGAAGAAAGCAGCCGTGAGTAAGGACTTTAAGCCTGTCACGTTGAAGGCGCGGGCCAATTTCCAGGTTAAGAACACGTTGCGGCAAACAGAATCGAATAACGTGATCGCAAAGATTGAAGGATCTGATCCGGCGCTGAAGGACGAGTATGTGATTTACACTGCTCACTGGGACCACCTCGGTCGCGACCCACAACTTCAGGGAGATCAAATCTTTAATGGAGCGCTGGATAACGCCTCGGGTACAGCCCAATTGCTGGAAATCGCCAAAGGCTTTACAAAACTTTCGACGCCGCCCAAGCGCTCGATTCTGTTTCTGTGGGTGACTGCTGAGGAGAAGGGATTGCTCGGCGCCAAGTACTATGCCACCAATCCGTTGTACCCATTGAACAAGACACTTGCGAATATCAACATCGATGGCGTCAATCAATGGGGTCGCACTTCGGATATCACAATGGTGGGAGACGACAACAGCACGCTAATCGATCTTCTGCGAGACGCAGCAAAGGCGCAGAATCGCACGCTCAACCCCGATCCGGAACCGGAGAAAGGCTTCTACTATCGTTCCGATCATTTCGAGTTTGCAAAAGAAGGCGTGCCGGCGCTCTATACCGACTCAGGCACCAACTATATCGGCAAGGATGCAGGTTACAGCAAGCAGAAGCGCGATGAGTACACGGCCAGGGACTATCACAAAGTCTCGGATCAGATAAAGCCGGACTGGGACCTCGCGGGTGCTGTTGAGGACGCACAGTTGCTGCTGTTGATCGGGTACAGGGTGGCCCAAGCCGACAGATTTCCGGAGTGGAAGCCGGGTTCGGAGTTCGCCGCCAAGCGCGAAGAGTCGATGAGAGGCGCTGAGCGCCGCTAGTTGATAAGTCGGACAAAAAAAGCGCAGTCAGGATGCCCTTCCTGACTGCGCTGACTTATCTGAGCCTAACCGGACGATTGCTATTTAGAAAAGTATCTTGCCAGAGTCTCAGGTTTCGGCTTACGAGTTAGCAGTGAGAACACGATCATCAGCAATGCCGATATCAACACCATCGGCACCACGGGCATGAAGCCGAAAACCGATGTACCGCCAGAGGTGCGAGCGATAATTTCAATACCCCCAGGTGACCAGTACGCAACAGGAGGCCCAGGCGCCGGCGCTGGTGCTATCTGCTGGAAGATAGCTACGGAGGCCACCGCAGCAGCCACCCAGATTGTCGTCGCCAGCGCGCCCCACTTAGTACTCCCCTTCCAGAACAATGCTGCAATCAAAAGCGGCGAGAGAGCTGCAAAGCCTGAGAAGGCGTACTGAATCGCCAACTCAAAGATAGTTTCCGGGGCTTGGAGAGCTACAAAATACGCGAGTATCGTCAAGACCACTATAAACATTCGGCCCGTTAACACCTGCACCGCTTCCCCAAAACGCCTCTTGCCTCCGTAGTAAGTGAAGAAGTCCTCCGTAAACATTGTCGAGAGCCCCAGGATCTGCGAGTCGCTCGCCATGACTGCGGCCATAATTCCGGCGCCGAGCAGTCCTGCGAGCCATAGCGGCGCAAAGCGCTCGAGCAATCGCAGGATCACGTCATCACCTCGGGACTGCTCGCGTAACTCACTTCGTGCTTCGGGCGCCATATTCTTGCCCTGAGTAGCGAGCACTCGACGCGCTTCCTGCTTTGCCGCTATCGCCGGTACGTCAGTCACGCGATTGGCCATGACGCCTAGAAACACACAGGGCAGCCAGATCGCCATGATACAGAGGGGATAGAAAATAACGGTCTTCTTGAAGTGATTCATCTTCTCAGCGGTCAGGCAGAAGATGAGAATATGAGGAAATGCAATCGCCGATAGGGGAATGAACGTGTAACTGAAGAAGTAGTAAGGGGAGATGCGCTCGCGGGTCAACAATGTCGACAGGGTAGGAGAGGCAAGCATTGCTTCGGCTGCGGTGCTAAAGCCTCCCATTCCCGCCCCGATAACAATAATGGCGATCGCGCCGAACGCAAGAAAAAGAATGGTCTGAAACGTGTTGACCCATGCCGTTCCGCGCATGCCGCCAAAGAAGACGTAACTCATTACGACGAGAGCAACGATGGCGCCTCCAAACCAGTAAGGGACCAGACCGCCACTAATCGTAGTTAAAGTTGTCCCGCCACCCATAATCCCAATGATGATGTAAGGGACAAGAAGAATCGCCTGAAGGGCAAAGATCACGGTGCCGATGTGACCGCACTCCCAGCGGTCGCGAAACATCTGGACCGGAGTCATAAATCCGTATTTCTTTCCGAGAGCCCACACCCGGGTGCCGACCAGGAAGATCGTCAAAGGGATAACGAGGCCTGATGCCGACGCCATAAGGCCAAAAGTCACAATGCCGTTAGTAAAGGCATGACCCGATGAGCCCAGGATGGCAAACGCCGTCATGTTCGTGCCGAACAGAGAAAAAAGAAACACGAACGGTCCGAGCGAGCGGCTCGCTAGAAAGTAATCTTCGGCCTTTTTGCCGCCCTTTGCCCGTCTAAAAGCAAAAATGCCGATGTAGAGAACTATGCCGAGATAGAGAAAAACAACAATGGCGGGAATCAACGAGCTGCATCCTCCTCAGACTCGAGTTGTTCGATCTCGCGTTCGAGATGGCTTGGCCAGGCGAAAGTAACCAGCAGCCACATCAGCAGGGATGCTGCAACTGAAAAGCAGGCGTGATAGAAGAGTCCTATGGGAATGAAGCCAAATACGAGTGGGCGGGCCGTGCGCCAAAACCAGATGTCCTGATGAAGAATGTAAAGAGCCGCAACAGCCAGGACAAGCAGTGTTCTTTTCATTATGTTCTGTGTGCTCAGTGCCCAGTTCGAGATGCTACTAGAGCTTTTAGTTCAGTAATACGCAGCGAACCTGTGGGAGTTCAAAGATAATCTTCTATTGTTCACATGTGGTCAAGTTTTAAGGCATGATAAGCGTAACGACGACAAACTGGAAGCTCTTCGGACATTGTGGTGGCAAAAATGAGAATAGATTCTGATCGCCTTGCTCAATACAAGCACGATGGCTTTCTGGTCATCGAAAACTTCGTCGATGAAACTGCCTGCGATCGCTTACGAGGGCGCGCCGAAAAGCTTGTGCGCCACTTCGACCCCCAGGGACTTGTTTCAGTCTTCTCCACTCATGAACAGAGCCGCGTGCTCGACCAGTACTTCCTCGAATCGGGAGACAAGATACGCTTTTTCTTCGAAGAAGATGCGTTCTACCCTGATGGCGAGCTTAAACAGGCTAAAGAGCTTTCCATTAATAAGATCGGTCACGCTTTGCACGATCTGGATCCCGAGTTTGAAAGCTTTTCACGTTGCCCTCAAGTAGAAGCATTGGCAGACGCTCTGGAGATCGAGAAACCCCTGCTGCTTCAATCGATGTACATCTTCAAGCAACCGAATATTGGCGGAGAAGTCACCTGTCACCAGGACAGTACCTTTCTCTACAACGAGCCCGTGAAGATTGCGGGTCTTTGGTTTGCTCTTGAGGACGCCACGATCGAGAACGGCTGTCTCTGGGTGATTCCCGGCGGTCACAAACTCGGTTTGAAGTCGCGTTGGGTGCGCGATGGCAACGGAGGCATGCGGTTTGACATTTTTGATACTGAGCCGTGGCCTGAGAATAGATTGTTACCTCTTGAAGTAAAGAAGGGAACTCTAATCCTGCTCGATGGACTTGTGCCCCACAAGAGCCTTGCCAACCGTTCTCTCAAGTCCCGGCACGCTTACACGCTGCACCTGATCAGCGGTCACTCAAAATTCCCTGAGGACAATTGGCTAAGACGCTCGCCAGAGATGCCTCTCCGCGGCTTCATGTAACTTCCGGCTGTTAGATCCAAACCACTAAGAAATGATCCACGAAATAACACGAACTTACGGAAGGTATCACTTGTATTGAGCTTGGCTTCAATAACTAGTGCTGGGGCGCAAGAGACCGCGGAAGATTCCCTGGACGCGTACCTGATCTCCCGGCACTGTGAAAGGCTTCAGTTGCGAGTTGGCAGGATGTAATTCCACGTTGGCGCCGCGACGATAAAGCCGCTTGAGAGTAGCCCGGTTGTCGTCAGCGAGGAGCGCCACTACGATTTCGCCGTCGCGCGCTTCTGTGCGGGACTCGATGAGGGCGAGATCCCCATCGCAGATGTGCTCGTCGATCATTGAGTCCCCTTCGACACGCAACGCGAAAACGCGGTCCGGAGGAACTCTTCCCAATAAAAACCGTGGTACTGCAATTGTGTCTTGATTCTCAACGACCTCGATTGGTGCGCCGGCGGCAATTCTACCGATCAGTTTCACCTCGCACAGCGCGTCTGAGTTATCGACTACGGTAAGGGCAAAGGAGCCCTCTTCGTGTTCTCGTGTGATCAGGCCCCGGCGTTCAAGGGCGGCAATGTGTTTTGCGATCGTCGCCCGAGACTTGACGCCAAAGTGTCTGGCAATCTGCGTGTAGGAGGGTATATGGCCGTGACGCTTAACAAAGCTCGTGATGTAATCGAGAATCTCTTTCTGTCGTTGGGTGCGTGGAAGCATAGCCTCATTCAATTCTCGAATAACAATCTCACGGTTGATGAGAGATAAAAGCCAACCTGGAAGGTGACGACGCATTCTATGGCGCACAGACTGAAGCGTCAAGGCTTTGTTGCGCGCCAGGAAAATTTTGCGGAAGAAAATTTTGCTTAACGAATCGAATAGCGAGCGAGCGTGCGTGGAAAGATGCGCACACCAGGCGGCATATCCGTCAGCGTTAGTGGTGGTCCCATGAGAACATCTTTGGCTCTCTTGCCATAGACGGCTTCATTGAGATCGTTGTCAGGAGAGATCACTGCGCCTTTCAAAGCTGCGCCGATGAAAACGCCTTTGCTTCGCGAGTAGGAGAGGATGCCGGCATTTAATCGCGGATTTGTAGAGGCCGCAGCCTCGCGCCCAACTGGACCACCCGCAATTCCGACTTCACCGCCAATCTCAAACTTGTCCTTGAGTAACCCGTTGAGTCCATCTTCATTCATGATCAGCAGCACATAATCCGTCTTTTGCGCGCCAATCTGCGCGCCAAAGCTGCCACCGCCAAGATTAAAGAAGGCGGGCGCGCTCCAACCGCCCCGCAGTCGTTTAACGATAATTCCCTGGCCTCCCCGTCCGCCGACGATGAATGCAGCCTTAAGCACGCCAGGAAAAACCGCGATGGCTTCGGCTTGGTCGAGCAGTTCCTTCGGAATCGCCCGCTCCCGAACATTCATTATCTCAGTAAAAACCTTTGCCGCTGAGCTCGAGTGACGGCTGGCGTCCTGCATCCTCGACCTTTGCGCCAAAGTTGTCGTCGCAAACGATGCAAACAAGAGCGCCACAACACTCGCGGAGATGGTAGCGCGGAAAAACAAAAACTTCATTCACGAACCTCCCAGGCCTCAATTATATTCGCTCATTGCTTCAGTGCCGTAATCACTCATTTTGGTTGTCTGGCGATTTTACGGCGAAGGTTAAAACACTTGCTGTAACTCATTCCCGGATCGCGACCTTTAACCATCACCAGCGACAACACGTGACGCTTGTACGAGAAACTTAAGAGCGGATGGACATGCACCCCGTTGTACGTGATCAACGCTGAGAAATTACGATTCAGAAAGACTGTGACGCCACCCACCGGGCGCAATCGGTCCTCATAGGTCCCGTAAGCCGCGCCCACGTATGGGGCAATCAGCCTAAGAGTGCATTTCATCAGTTTTCTCGATGTGGGATTAATGACTGTGGTCCGCCGAATACTTTTCGATGATTAGATCACGTATCTGTTCAGGTTTCAGACCTTGTTCTTTCTGCAAGCGGTAGGCTAATAGTGCCTCATCAACACACACAGCACATTGTGAAGCGTGATCGTCCACGAAGCAGGTATGCAGACTACGGTGGCCGAACGATTGATCGCAATGACAATAACAGGGAAGCTGCGCCAGCGTCTCTGGAATCTCTTTTGCCACCTCGTAGGCTTGTCGAGTCTTCGCGATGAACTGTGAGGGAGCAAGAGTCGGCGGCAGACTCGAGGCCTTAGGCGACTGCTCATACGCAGGAACTCGTCCCGGCGTATGTTGATGCGGATGCAAATGTCCCTCATGAGAGGCGACGGGAGTTGTTGGCTTGGGGGGCCGCTTGTCCGACCTGCCGATAACAAGTGCCGCTGCGGAAACGCCCAACACCAGAATGAGCACTAGAAGTACTTTGGTCTTCATTAAAACATATCCTCCAGTTCAATCTTACGACGCAAGCTACCAGCTTCAATGGCAGGCAGGCAAGTCAGTGTGTCATGCCGCCATGTGAGGTCCCATGCCCGCCCATCGTCATCTTGCCGGGTCGAAAACGAAGAAAGAAGCGATAAGAAGCGGGGTTCTCTCCATAGATCGGATTGAGCATCGCCGGCTTTGAATAGAAAGTAACGTCTCCACCAATCGCCATCGATACTTTTTCTCTGCTCCACACATCACGAGCAAAGCCGAAGGTATATGCGCCAATTCTAAACGAAGCATGGTGGTCAGTAATACCCAGCAGTTGACGATCGGCCGCACGCAAAAGCTGATTCTTGTCGACCAATTCGAGCCGTGTATAGGCATAATTTCGGTCCTTGAAATTCAGCGTCGATTCGGCGATATAGCCATTGAGATTGAATATCTCGCCGTCGTGACTCTCATGGTTGCGACCCCAGATCAGGTTCGTTGCCCAATTGCCGCGCGGCAAAGGTCGGTTGTAAGTGATTGAAGCTGTGGTTCTCCGGACATCACCTGGCGAAAGGGCTTCGGGCTCTCTCAGAAAACCATGGCTGATTTGCATTGACCAGTTATCGTTAGGAGCAAACGTGATGCGGCCAGATCGAGAAGTCCAGGGATGGGCTTCAAAGTTATATCGGTTCTCATCAGGCTCGCGTCCGTTGAATACTGAGCCTTCTATTTTGAACCAGCGATAAGTGAATCCCGTCGTTAAGACTCCGAAGCTTATATGAGAGGAATCATGCAGATGGTGAGAAAGCGGCGCGGAAGGATTCTCCGACGCCGAGATCCGATGCATGAACGCAGTCGGTCCCAAAGCCGGCTCACCGGGATAACCGAAATATGTGAACCAGGTTGCCTGCTCGCCAAGAGGCACTGTGTATGAGGCGGACAGTTCCATGAAGAAATCGTGCGGATGCTGCCGATCGATCAGAGGCTGTCCTTCGAAGGTTTCGCCGGTTTGAAAGAGCAATGGCGAACCGCCTCGTGCAAATGTGAATGGTTCGAGGCTGATCATTCCTCGGAGTTCCAAAGTGCCATTGCCCACTCGACGGATCGCCATCGGCATGAGCCAGTTTGCCGATTCGAATTTTGTTACTCCGCGGGGTCCGCCCTGAGCGTTAACGCCCATGACGGCGTTGTAGTGAAGTGCCAGTAGCCATTCACCCGACGATTTATGTTGCATGTACATTGGGCTCGAAGCCGGTTGCCATGATGTCCCCGATCCCATCTTCCCCATCTGTATGACGTTAGTACTGCTTTTCCCAACGCGAATTCCCATCCGATCCCCCGACATCACCATAAGCTCATTGTCTTCCGGGGTGTCTTCATGCTCAGGTTTGTGCACGTGCTGCACTGGCGAAGGTGATGGAGCCGGCAAAGGATCGTCCACCTCGGATGGTGTTGGCGATGCCGTCGGGGACGGAGTTGGTTTAGTTACCGGCTTAGTGGGCATCGGGTGCCCCTCATGCTGAGCTCGCACAACCGGCGCAATTAACAACACTCCCAGAAGGAGCAGCAGCGTTTTAAGGAAGAATACTCTTCGCATCATTCTCACCCCATTTTTAAAAGCAAAGCGGGACACACTCCTCAGCCCTTCAGGCGCTCCGTAGCCTCCGTCTCTCAGTGGTGAACCAATATCGACCCACCACCGAACAGACGGAGGCGCACGGAGCAAGAACTGCCAAAGACAAAGGCGAGAGGCAGACACCTCACTATTTTGAATTTGGTCAGGTACTGACGAGGCCCGCCAGTTGAAGGACTCGTTATCCTTCCTTCTGCTTGTCCTTCTGCTTCATCTTGATGTTGCAGGAATCACCGCTGCAACATCCTTTGTGCTCGGCCGAATGCTTCTGGCAACACGACTTATCCTTCTGCGCATGCGCATCGCCTTTGCAGCAGCAGGAAGCCATGGCACAGCATTCCGCTTTCTTCTCTTGTTCGCTTGGGGTGGTATTTTGTGCGAAGCTTACCGCGGACAGAGCCAGGCCCATTCCCAGCGCCAGACTCAATGCGATTCCTTTAATGCCTTTCATTTTGTGTTCTCCTGTCTAAAAAGATCCATTGCCTTGAGTACCAGTGGGCACACTGATAACCCGTTCCCGTTCAAGTGTTTGTGAACAGGGCGATCTCTAGATCAGGAATACACAACAGTTGAGGTAGGTGCGATTAAGACTTGGTATCCGGGGGGGAGGTACAGGTGGAGAGGTTTCCTCGGGAGAGCTCAACCAGCGAAGCGTCGATGGAGCGCTGGTGATGGCGACGCTGGACTGATCGTTCCGGAAACTCGAAACGATGGCAGTCGCATTTACCGCCAACGGGCACCCCTCCATCATGCCTGAGGGAGAGTTCCCGAAAATGATTGCGCCGCCAGTAGTGATTTTCGGAGCTTGAGTTGGGACGCTTCTGCTTTTCTCGTGTGTGCGTGCGGTTACTGCTGCGACGGATTCCGCGGTCCGCGAGATTCTTACGTTCTTTGATGGTGCGGCAGGGCGGGCTCCGGACTTCTTAACGGGAGTCTTGGCGCAACAATGGTGGGCTTGACCGGTTGCACAGGAGGCGCCGCCCTCCTGAACTATCTCGTGGCGCGCGCCCTCTGATTCAGGGCGGGATACCTCATGTGTCGCTGTTTCGTGCGCCTTCGCTCCGTGCGAGGCCAGGATTCCCGCAGTCTCCTGGACGGCAGCAAGGATTTTCCCTTCGCAGCCAAAAAGACAGCCTCCGCCTGCGACCCAGATCGCGAGCAGGGGGCTAAGAACATAACGAGCAAATCTGGTGGAGAGAAACGACCGCATCACCCCAAGAGTCTACCTTCACCTCAAAGAGATTGTCGAGCGCCAATTCTGGCTAGAGAAAACAAGTTTACCGACAGCCACTCACCAGCCGAGGACATAGGCGAAAAGAAGTGGCGCGACGATTGAAGCATCCGACTCGATGATGAACTTTGGCGTGTCCACAGCCAGCTTCCCCCAGGTTATCTTTTCGTTTGGCACAGCTCCTGAGTAAGAACCGTATGAAGTCGTCGAGTCGCTGATCTGGCAGAAGTAGCCCCAGACCGGCACATCCTCAGTGCGCAAGTCCTGTTGCAACATCGGCACCACGCAAATTGGGAAGTCTCCGGCAATTCCGCCTCCAATCTGAAAGAAGCCCACCGAATGCTTTTTAGACGTCTCTGCATACCAGTGAGCCAGCGCAATCATATATTCAATGCCCGATTTGACTGTATGAACACTCTGGAGATGCCCGGTGATGCAGTGGCCCGTGTACATGTTCCCCATCGTCGAATCTTCCCAGCCAGGCACCCAGATTGGCAGGTCCTTTTCGGCCGCCGCCACGACCCAGGAATCCTTGGGGTCGATCTGATAAAACTTCCGTAGCGAGCCGGCGCGCAGAACGCGATACATGAATTCGTGCGGAAAGAATCGTTCGCTGGCGCGGTCAGCTCTGGTCCATTCCTCGAGGAGGGCGCCTTCAAGTCTTCGCATCGCTTCCTCTTCGGGAATACACGTATCAGTAACTCGATTCAGATGACGATCCAGGAGCGCTTGTTCGTCTTCAGCAGTCAGATCGCGGTAATGCGGCACGCGTTCGTAGAAATCGTGCGCTACCAAATTGAAGAGATCCTCTTCGAGGTTTGCGCCCGTGCAGGTAATAGCGTGTACTTTGTCCTGCCGGATCATTTCCGCAAGCGAGAGGCCAATCTCTGCCGTACTCATGGCGCCCGCCAGCGTCACCATCATCCTGCCACCCTGGTCGAGGTGGCGGCGATAACCCTCCGCGGCGTCCAGAAGTGTCGCCGCATTGAAATGACGAAAGTGGTGCCTGAGAAACTCGCTAACGTGTCCTGAACTCACTATAGGTACTCCTCCCTCTTTTAGAAAATTCTATGCTGGGCCGAGGATGACTTTGCATTATATGAACTTACTCACGAAATCAAAGAGGAGCCAATGAGTTGTAGGGGCGGCCCGCCGTGGCCGCCCCTGCGTTTTGTGCTCGTGTGGTGGCCAACGGAGGGGCGGCTAACGGAGGGGGCGGCCACGGAGGGCCGCCCCTACAAGTTAGGTGTAGTGTGATGGTGAGGGTGAGCCGAGGCTATTGCGCGACCGTAACGACCTATTGCTTGCGGCGGTATGAAATCTTCCAGAGCAATTCCCAGGTCTTGCCATTGTCGTTGGATCGCTCCCAATTCCAGTCGAGGCTGTCGGGTTTGATGTTGTACCAGACCATTCGCTGAAGAATACTCTTGCCTTCGATTGAAGCCTTGCGCTCAAGCACCATCTTGCCGTCGCGCCATCCGCCGGCAAAATCAAGATATGAACCCTGATTATCTACCCAGGTCTGCTGCCATTTTGCCGCTTGTGAACTGTACGTGGAAACACTAGTGCCTTTTAGTGCGATCGCCGGCGTGCCGTCGAAGTTTTCAAGGATCACGCAGCCGTCCAAAGTCGAGCGAATGCTGTTCGTCCCCTTCTGATTCTCTCCCCAGGAAACCTCCCACTCACCAATCCAGAAATCGAACTGTCGCCTCTCGGATTGATCACATTTCCGGGCTGACGCGCCCGAACCCGTCTGCTGGGCATGCTGGTAAGAGAACTGACCAAAGCAGACCAAAGCAATAATTGCGACAGCCAATATTTTGATTTTCATAGGTAAGCCTTTCGATGAGAGACGTTCGTTGAGAGTGTGCGTGATCGGGCAACTCTACTACACGGCACGGTCCGCAGACGTCACCAAGTTACGTAATACCTCAATCGAGGGTCGAGATGGCCTGATCTAATGACAAAACGGAAGCTCCTCAAAAATATTGTGTTTTTGTGGCGTTCCGCCCCTCAGTCAAACCCCATGCTGACTAAAAGTCATCTCAGAAGTCCCCCGGAGCTCCCGGAAGTTATTAGGGTTGAATAGATTCTGACAGGCTTACTTATTATGAAACTGGATAAAAGCAAGATCCGAACGCAGGATGAAGCGAACGAACCCGCGCCAATCGATCAGGTCGAAGATCGAGTGGAAGCGAAGATGAAACGGATCGAGGGAGACGCGAAAGAGAGTGTTGCTCACGGGTTACAGGATCCGGAACTTGAACGGGAAGCGCAACGCCTGAAAAAAGAGGCGGATGAGGAGCTAAACCATTCCAGTGACGAGCGCAAGTGAGGACAAGCCGGCGCTCAAGCGGTTTCCTTCTCCTTCAGGGCGTCTTCAATAGCCTGCCTTAACTGGCGAGGCGTGCTGGTGGCACTGAAGCCAACGAATCTCTTCAAAATCCGCCCGTCACGGCCGATGACTAGGCTCTGCGGGATGGCATCCCGACCCTGCATAAGTGTGAGCGCTACCTCGGGCGTGGCCCAACCAATCCGGTAATTCACTTTGTGCTGGCGAACAAACTCACGAACCAGTTCTGCTGACCGTTCAGGATTCTCGGTTGAGAGACCTACGACCTCAAGACCTTGAGAACGAAACTCCTTATGTAATTGAACCAGTTCGGGAATCTCGATTCGGCAGGGGCCACACCACGTAGCCCAAAGGTTTACCACAAGCACCTTACCGGAATAGTTCGACAGCTTGATGGGATCCCCTTTTAATGCCGTCAATTCAGCATCAAGCACGTGTGGTGGTAAAGCTGTCAGCGCGGCCGGCGCCGCCGGCTTAACCCGCACTGAAGTGGCTGGCGGTTTCGGATTCGTGGTTTCAGTTCGGGAGAATTCGTCTGTTGAGTTGCAGCTTGAAGAACCCACAAGGGCAATCAACCCTAAAACAAGGACCGTCAGCGAAAGACGGCCCGGTGTAAGAAAGCCCGACTGTAGCTTTTTAATATTTATCATTAAGCCCGCACAATTAATCAGCAGGACCAATCCGGAACGATTCCAGGATCATTGGTGCTTCACCCTTTTCCCCTACGTCCTCGACCCCGGAGAGTTCAGGAGCAAGTGAAGTGGCCAGCAGGATCAGCACGATACCAGAATTACTTCCTTCTTTTCCTGAGGGAATGAAGATCGCTCTGCCCCAGTAAGGGAGATCTCCTTTTCCTGTCTTCAGGAAGATGCCCTCGAAACGAAACTCGTAGCCGCGCAAGGAGTTTACTTGCGTCTCTCCCTCTGAAACCTTCCGATACCCCGGTAAGCCTCTCGAAATTTGAGAGCTCAAACTACTGGCCCGTTCAGGAAATACTGAGAGGTCTAAGTCGAACGTCCCGTTGCTCGTGTACCAACTGAAAGTTGCACTTTCAAGAAGATACTCACCGGTTTCATCATCGAGCGTCTTCTCGACCTTGGCGAAATTAGCCGCGCCAGGTACCCCAGCCTTGGGATCAAGGCGCCAGGATTTTGGATAGTAGAAAGAGAAGTCGCTGTAATACTCCGCTAACTTTCCGTCGAGATTCTGTTTTGAGTTGGCAAATTGTGAAGCGTCAGCAGGCGGAATAAACGGCTCGACTTCAGGGATTGACTCTTCCACAGCCGGGGATGGTTCAACAGTGCCTATATTGTCGTTGGTCGCGGCCGGAGTGGTGCTCTCGGCAATCTCCCTTTGACCACGAAGGTCATCAAGCCGTGGTTTGATAAACAGAAAGAATGCACCCACGGCGCCACCCAGACCGAGCAACAAGACCAGCACCAGCCCACCGATGATCCAGCCCAATTTGGAGCCTTTCTTTGGAGGCGCCGTAACCGGCGGAGCGACTGCTGGAGGCGCCAGCGCCTCGGGTGGAGCCTGGAGATCTGAAGATGTGGTTGGCCCGGTCGGCGATGTCTTTCGAGGAAAGGTGGCTGTGGGCGCGTATGAGGAAGCAGCCATCGTCGCATTTGGATCGGGCAACTCGCGACTCGTGGCGCCATGATCCTGAGGAACTTCAGCCGTTGTAACACCTAATTCTGCTGAAGTCGCTCTCATGGTCACGTTTGGATCGAACGCAGGGGCGCCGATCAAAAGCCCGCCATCGACCGTGCAGAACTTCTGATTTTCGTCCGGGAAAGTGCGATTGCATTTAGGGCAACGCTTCATACAGTGACCTCTCCTTAACACTCATCTCATGCGATCAACGCTAACGCAGCCGCGAAAGTTTTTGTTCAATTTCTTGATTTTCCGGATCGAGCTCAAGAGCCCGCCGGTAGGCCCGAGCCGCATCGTTATTCTGTTTAGCTCTCAGATAACCATCACCTACTCCCTGAAAACCGTAGGCTCCCGCTAACTGCTTGCGAGCACCGGGAGACGCGAACTCGAGAGCCTTCTCATAAATCTTCTCCGCGTCGGCATACCTTTCCAACGCCAGGTATGCGCTGCCCAGCACATTGTAAGACTCAAAGGCGCGTGGGTTAACTTCAATAGCGGTCTTGAGGTAGTTCTCAGCTTCCGCATAGCGCTTCATTACCACCAGCATGCGGCCCATGAGAAAAAGCGACGTTGGATTGCGTGGATCGAAGAGGAGCGCCTGCTTTAATACGGGTTCCGAGTTCTGCCACTGTTGTTCAGCCTGTAGTGATTCCGCAATCAGATTCAATGCTGGCGGATCTTTCGCCAACTTTATTGCGCGTTCATTAAGCTGTGCCGCTTCATCGCGGCGACCCAGACGTCCCACTACATTCGCAAGGTGGGCGTAAGCCACCGCGAACTCGGGGTCTAGATCAACGGCCCTACGATAAGCATGCTCCGTGTCTTTATTGATCAGACCCCGACTCTGCATTGCTACGCCAAGCCGGTCCCAGGCAACAGCATTACCGGGTTGAATTTGCACGGCGCGGCGGGCAAAAGTTTCGGCTTCCACGAGGCGACGGGCATTGGCGCCACCGCTCCTCGGTTGCACCAGGACAACACTTAAAGCTACCAACGCGTCGACAGCCTGCGGCTCCCATTGCACGGCGTCGCGGTAAGCGCGTTCGGCATCCTCCCATCGATGTTGGTCAGTATAAACATTTCCCAGGCCGTAAGCAGCGCGAGCATCACGCGCGCTGATTTTTAGAACTTCTTGATATGCTTGCTCGGCTTCACTGAAGCGACGGCCATCGCGATACTGATTGCCTTGCTCGAGCAACTCTTCCACTCGGCTGTCCACCGGAGGCGTCGTAGGTGTGCGGGTCGTACGAGGAGTTCTTCTCCTTGATCTCGGAGTAGTAGTCGCTGGTGGCTTGGTGGCTGGCTTCTTTGTCTCGGGATTCTTGGGCCGAAAAATTCCAGAGCCAACATCACCAGGGCCAACATCCTGCGCAAGGACGGTAGACTCAAGCGGTAAAAGAAACAGACCAAGGGTTGCCGAGGCAATAAGGGCGCGCGGAATCGCGAGTGCTTTCATCGGGGTCCTCCCTATCTAACTACTTGGGACAATTAAACTTGGATTATTTGTTCGTCGAACCTCGGGCCTTTCCTCGGCCCGTTACAAGAAAAGTCGTTGGTGAATTGTAGATCAGTTGTTTGAGATTATCTAACGCAACAGATCTGCCATTCATTCCTCCGCCTATCAGAAAGTAAAGCCGCACCACTATTTAGCTAAGAGAGGAGAGAAAGACAAACCGGCGAGTTCTACTGCGCAGACCTTACGAGACGGAAGCCAAGCAAGGTGTTGCGTGTCGAAGCGCGTACAAATTCACGCATGCACGCGGAAACGGGGGTGTCCCGCTTGTTCGGATCTGTTGCGTAGCCGCCCCCCCTGATCGCGATCCAACCCCGCATATTACTCGGTACAGTCGTAGGATTTCCGGGATAAATATTGACCTCTGACGATGTCCATTCCCAGACATTGCCGATAAGATCGGCGACTCCCAAGCGGCTATTTCCTTCAGGTTTAGAGCCGACAGGCGCAGGCAGCGCCTCGAGTAGTACGGCATGGGAATCATTCCAATCCATTCCCCATGGGTATAAATCCTGCTGACCTCCATTGCGCGCGGCGTACTCCCATTCTTGTTCAGTCGGCAGACGATAGCTTACGCTGTCACGTTTTGAACGCCAGGCTGCGAAGGCATTCACGTCCCCGATCGATACATTTACAACAGGCCAGTTCTCCTGTCCAAAATGTGGACGATCCCCGGCCCAGTGATCTGGAGGATTGTAATTGGTCTCCTTCACAAAATCTGCGTACTCGGCGTTGGTAATCTCGTGCTTGTCAATAAAGAAGGACGCAACGTTCACTTCGTGCGCCGGTTTCTCAGGGTCGGGTCCATCATCGCGTCCCATTTGAAAAGTTCCTCCTGGGATCTCCACCAACTCTGGCGTAAATGAAGCAATTGGCTCGGGCGTGGGCGTGGCCCTTCGGGGAGGAACAACCGGCGGTGTGAACCTTGCTTGATAGATCAAATAGGCCGCTACACTGCCACCGACTATGACCACAAAAGCCACAACAGCAATTCCTATAAACAGAAGCGGTGAGCGACCGGTTCTGACCTCGTGATCCGCCAGCACGGCGTGGCTCTGTTGGAAACCGGTTTGGGCTCCAGGAAAACTGTTTTGGCCGGGCTGCGTATGCACCGCCTGCTGCACGTGTGTACCGCTGACATCAACGGTCCCGGTTTGCGGTGACATGCTGGTGGCAAGCCGCGCCAGTCTCTCTTCCAACTCTTTTGCCTGTCGGGAAACGCGTTCGAGCTGTTCGCGCTGCTGGCGCTCAGCTTCTTCTCGTTCCTCTCTTTCGCGCCGGATCCGCTCCTCTTCGTCCTTCCGCTTCTGCGCAGCTTCTTGCTCGAATTGCCGGCGAGCTTCGGCTTCACGTTCCAACTCTTCCCGGGCTATTCGGTCGCGTTCCTCCTGTTCACGACGATAGGCCTCACCTGAAGCTACGGTCTGGCCGGCAAGAACTGCGGCGCCGCCATGTTGATCAAATGCCGTTTCAGAAAAGTCGGCCTGGTCAATATAACTCGTCTCATCTGCCACGATGGCCGGTGCAGAACTGCTCGCTTTCGACATCATAGTCTGATTGGGATCGGCGGACCTGTCTTGAACCCGCCTTCGGATGGTGATTCCCGCGGAATTTACGGCTTCCCGGATCTCTCTCAGGAAGTCTTCAACAGTCGCCGTGCGCGCTTCGACCTCCTTCTCCAATGCGTGACGTACCACGGCCTCAATTTGTGGCGGCACCTGCACTCCGACCGACTGAAAGCTCGGTGGCGCGAGCGTCAGGTGCTTCTTCATGATTGAAGGAATCGATGAACCCTTGAAAGGAACGTCGCCGGAAAGCATCTGGTAGAGAATTATCCCAAGGCTATAAATATCAGCCCGGGCGTCAGGTTCCTCGTCCGACCACTGCTCAGGCGCCATGTAGAAAGGCGAGCCCATTAGGCCAGTGGTCTTCGCTTGCACAAACGAACCAAGCAGTTCGCCCGACTTGATTTTAGCGAGGCCGAAGTCAAGGATCTTTACGCCTTCAGCGATCGGCACATTCTCCTGAATCATTATGTTCAGTGGTTTCAGATCGCGATGAACGATATTCTGCCGATGGGCCGCTGCCACACCTCCGCCAATGGCAGTCATGAACTCGAGGGCACGAGCCGGAGGCATTGCTCCTTCCTCAGCAAGGATGTCCTGAAGCGACTTGCCCTTTACAAATTCCATCACCAGAAACGGCATGGTGCTTCGCACAACACCAAAGTCAGTAACGGCGATGATGTTTTGATGACGAATTGCGGCGGCCGCTAGTGCTTCCTGTCTGAAACGGGTGACCAGCATCGGATCGTTGCCGACGAGGTCGGGTAAGATCACTTTGATAGCGTGAGATGTTTTGAGAAAGATGTGACGCGCCTGAAAGACAACGCCCATTCCACCTTGCCCCAACCGTCGCTCCAACTGATAACGAGCATCGAGAATCGGCTCTCCGAGCAGAGATGGCGTAGTAGCATCGCCATCCTGAGGACAATGGTTGATCTCGTCAGGGAAACAGCGCTTACAGGCTGGGCATTCTTTCATTGTAAGGCTCTTAAAGGTGTCCCACGACTTTCTGTGCAACGGCCCGATCGGTCACACAGTTCCTCCCGAACCGGGCCGGAGTGTCGGCGACTCGCACCTGAAAGAATCTGGTGCGCCTGTCGGGGACATAGGACAAGACGCTAAAGCGCGACACTCACAGCACTTGCACAAAACGCGCTCCGATGGATTCTAACTAACTGCAAGGCTGCCAAGCAACCACGAATGCAGTCGACGTTGTGCAGACTGAGTGTCACACTTTGTAAACAAGTCAGAGCAAACTCAATGAATACCGAAGGAGCTACCGCACGACCACGTTAACCAGACGTCGCGGCACCACAATCACTTTTAATATCTCACGCCCCTCGGTGAAGGCCCGCACTTTTTCATCCGCCAGAGCCGCCTCACGCAACGTTTCCTCGTCGACATCAGGCGATACGATCAACCGCGAACGCAGTTTTCCGTTTACCTGAAGCGGAATCTCGAGCTCTTCCTTTCGCGCTAACTCGGCATTGAAGCGCGGCCATTCCCCCGTCTTCGCCAGTCCTCCTTCGTGACCAAGAGCCTCCCACATCTCTTCGGCCACATGCGGGGCGAACGGAGTCAGCATTAACACCAAAGATTCCAGCGCCTCACGGACTGCAAACACCTCGGCTGGTTGCGCGCTTTCAGGTACAACGTCGACGCTGGCGAGCTCATTAAAGAGCTCCATTAACGCCGCCACGCTGGTGTTGAGATGTAACCCCTCGAAATCATTTGTTACCCGAGCGATTGTTTGATGGGTCTTGCGCCGCAATTGTCGCAGGGGTGCGGCCAAGTCCTCGCCACCAACCGGAGCCGGTTTCTCATTCAACAGCCGAGCTTGCCACCTCCAGACCATTGTGTAGACCTTCCGGAGAAATCTCACTGCTCCTTCTATTCCTGATTCAGACCAACGCAACTCGTTTTCAACCGGCGCAGCAAACAGGATGAAGAGCCGCGTAGCGTCAGCTCCATAAGCGGCAATCATCTCATCAGGGTCTACACCATTCCCCAGGCTTTTGGACATTGCCTTCCAATCATCAGTGCCCTCGACGCGGTTGGTAACCATGCCTTGAGTCAAAAGCCTCTTTACCGGCTCGTTAAAGGAAACAAGATCGAGGTCACGCATGAACTTGGTCCAGAAGCGCGTGTAGATCAAATGCATCACGGCGTGTGAATCGCCGCCGATGTACTGATCCACAGGCGTCCACTGAGATACGACCTCCCTGGCAAACGGCGCCGCATCGTTTCGCGGATCACAATATCGAAAGAAGTACCAGGATGAATCGACGAACGTATCCATCGTGTCGGTGTCTCGGGTCGCCGGACCAGCGCAATTCGGGCAGATGGTATTTACGAATTCTGCAACACCTGCAAGCGGTGACTCTCCCGTGCCGGTAAATTCTGCCGTCTCCGGAAGCATGACTGGTAATTGTTCGTAGGGAACGGGAACCGCGCCGCAATCTTTGCAATAGACGATCGGGATTGGGGCTCCCCAGAAGCGCTGCCGTGAGATGCCCCAATCTCGTAAGCGATAAGTGACAGCGGGGCCACCAAAGCCTTCCCTTTCGGCACGGTCTGCCATTTCGCGCATGGCTACATCGGAAAGTTTTCCGCCCCATTCACCGCTATTAATAAGCACCCCGTAATCAGCGAACGCTTGATGCATTTCTCCCGATTGATCCGTGCCGTGCGTTGAAAGCGGCTCGGCGGGCTCCTGATTGTGCGAAACCGGAGCAATCACCTGTCTCACCGGCAGCGAGTACTTCTGAGCAAACTCGAAATCACGCTGATCGTGCGCCGGCACACTCATCACCGCGCCTGTGCCATAATCCATGAGGACATAGTTGGCCACCCAGATCGGCACACTCTCACCGCTAAAGGGGTTGATAGCCAGCAACCCGGTATTAATACCTTCCTTATGTTCCTCGGCGCCGGGTTCAACCTGCCGAGCCCTTTCAGCCTTGACCCTGGCAGCGAACTTCTGGACGTCATTCATTAATGGGGAGTCCTTCAGCAGTTGGTCGATTAACGGATGTTCTACAGCAAGAACGAGGGCCGTAGCGCCGTATATCGTATCGATGCGCGTGGTAAATACCCGAATTTTCTCGTCGCTGCCCTTGACCGTAAAATCGATATAG
>DATKDA010000174.1:0-5676 GCA_035512935.1 Pyrinomonadaceae bacterium
TTCCTGTAATTTCGTTGGATCGCTTCTCAGCGTTCAAAAAGACCCGATCCACGAAACCACTCGAAACAAAATCAAATTAGTTTGCAGCAGCGCATTGTTGGTCGTTGAGAAAACTATTGACCGTAGTGATCAGACCCTCTACGTCGGGTTTGGCGACGTACGCGTCCGCGCCAGCGTTTAATGCCTCGAGCCGGTGGACCTCATATGCATCACCACTGTAAAAGATGCACGGAACATTGGGTGTAAGAGCATTCAGCTTCTCGCATAACTCGAGACCGGTACCATCAGGAAGCCGCTTGTCGAGAACATACAGATCGAATTTTTCAGTCTGAACAAGCTTGAGCGCCTCCTCCATGCCTCGAGCTATCACAACTTCGTAATCTTCCTGAGCCAGTAATAGTTTGAGCATCGACGATGTGTCCTCATGGTCGTCAACGCACAAGATTCGACAGTTCGAACTCGCCATTAAAGGGGGGCCTCCAACTTCTAATTCCAAATTGAGTATCATTGTCGGGGGAGAACATTGTATCTGAGCGGGCCGTTCGCTTACCAGCGCGCCCCCGGTAGTAATTTGTAGGGGCGGCCCTCCGTGGCCGCCCCTGAGTTGTTGTGCTCGTGTGGAGGCCAAACGAGGGGCCGCCGCCCCTGAGTTGTTGTGTTCGTGTGGAGGCCAAATGAGGGGCGCCACGGAGGGCCCGCCCCTGAGTTGTTGTGCTCGTGCGGAGGCCAAACGAGGGGCAGGCACGGAGGGGCGCCCGCCCCTGAGTTGTTGTGCTCGTGTGGAGGCCAAAGAGGGGCGGCCACGGAGGGCCGCCCCTACAAATGAGGAGCCTTTTTTTAAGTGAGAGGCAGTGTCGCGATCGGTTTCAGTTGTGCAGGTATTTGATTCTAGAAAAATGGCGGTGGCAGAAGGATAACTGCCCACCTGCTCGCACAGGATCGCAAAAAGCGTGAAAACGATCCTGATAACGAAGGTACCCTATGAATACGGTAAATGAGTTACCCGGTCCAGAAAGCGCGTGGCGCATCCGATTAGGTTACGTTGGTCCATCCTCTAAAACCCAAAAGGAACGAATCGCGTTTGGGTCTCTTTGGTCAAGTAAACGAGCTAACAGTTGATTCCAAGGACGGAAGTCGTGATGAAAGGATCGAGTTTGCGGGGTGGAAGACTCCCTTTGGTCCAGTACGCAAGCTAACAGCATTGCGCCACGCTACAGGTTGGCCATTGCTTTCAGCAGTTGGTTAACTGCTTCAATCTCATCGTCGTCGGGTTCAAGCTGCTTGTACTTCTCCAGGGCGGCCCGGGCAGCGGCCGACTCATTCAACTTGTGATAGACCAGAGCGAGATTGAAGTACACAAGGGAGAATCCAGGTTCAATATGCGCGGCGGCCTCATAATGCAGACGCGCCAACCTGAGATCGCCGGCGTCGTAGTAAAGGTTTCCGAGATTGTAATGGGCCTCGACATGGCGCGGATCATGCTTGAGTGATAATGAGAAATTGTCGAGCGCTTTCACTGAATTCCCGGACTCGAGCTCGAGGATGCCAAGATTGCAGTATGCCTCAGCAACATTGTCACCCTCGCTGATGGCCTCGCAATAGAAGTTCGCCGCATGAGGGTCTTTTTTCTCGTGCAACACAAGCGCCTCCTCGAACGGTGTCAGTAATCGTGCCACTCCGCCACTGTCTGTCCGAAATAGATTTAACTGTCCCTGAATCTCCGCTTCAATCTGTCGTAGGCTCTGACCCTGCGAGCGGAGGTCTCGCACTCGACGGAACTGAGTCAGCGCCTGGAAGTCATATCGGTAATCGTTGCTGTCGGCGACTGGCGATCCGTGGACGATTCCCTGTTCGGTCCAGCGGCGAATGGTTCGCTCGCTCAAACCAAAGAGTTGTTTGATTTCTCGAACTGAATAGCTCGACTTGACGCGTTGATAGTCCGCCTTGGCAGGGACGGGCGCGGGGAAGGAAATGACCTTTTTGCTCTTGTCGTTCATCGGTTAAGACGGCAAGCTTCAGGAAGCTTTTCGTTTCTTAACGGGCTTGGGCTTGACCAATGTGATCTCCGGCTTCTTCTTAGTCGGGCTCGCCTTCACCATCGGTTTACGCGATGATTGTTGCAGGCTCTGTTTCAGGGCGCTCATGATATCGAGGCGCGGTAGCTCTTCGGCCTCAAACTCGACAGTCTTCTTGCCCTTAATCTTCGACTCAATCAACTGCTTGAGCGCTTCGTGATAATTATCCGTCATATCTATCTCGCCGAGCGTTGTCGTCATCTGCTCAACGAGAGTGGTAGCGAGCTTTAGTTCGTTCTTGTCCAGCTTCTGAGCCGCTTCAATGTCGGGAACATCCTGCATCTTCCTTATCTCATGCGGGTAGTGCAGTTTTTGCAACACCAGTCCCCGCTCATGAGGGAATACTGCGACCAGATCCTCACGATCGCGCAGAACAACTTTGCCAACGCCGATCTTGCCGGTCTGCTTCATCACTTCACGAAGGAGGGCATAGGGCTTTTCCGAGACGGGGCCATCAGGTCCTGCATAGTAAGGCGCGTCATAGAAGGTGGAAGGTATATCGGCAGCATCGACAAAACCGAGGATGTCTACCGCCTTAGTTGTCTTAATCTTGATCTTGGAAATATCGTCCGGCTCGACAATCGCATAGCGATCTGGCTCATACTGATAGCCCTTGGTGATCTGGTCGCCGGAAACAACTTCCCCACATTTTTTGCAGCGCTTGTCGTAACCAATCGGCCCATAATCCTCGCGGTGCAATTGGTTGAATTGAATCTTTTCTGCTGACTCGATTGCGTTGTAGATCCGAACGGGAATCGCAACGAGCAGGAATCTAATATGGCCTTTCCAGATCGATCGCATTAACGTTCTCCTGAGAAGAAGATTGCACGTGCGGCTTGCCAATGAACTCACGAAAGTATCGCCGTTTCGTAAAACCGCCAGTGTCACAAACCTTCGCGTCAAAAATCCACCTACCCTTAAGGCGCCGTATTATGGAACCGGGTCTTTCGAATGTAAAGCATTAATTTAAGCAGCCTAATGTAACTAGCTGAAAAAGAGAGGGATCGGCGGGGTCTAACTCGAGTGCAAGAGAGCATTTCGCATCGCGCTCGCTGACTGCCAGCGTTGAGTGGGATCCTTTGCCAGCGCGCGATCAATGATCTGGCAGATGCTCGCCGGAACGTGAGGGGCGCGTTGCTGTAACGGGACGGCCGGTTGGTCAAAAATTGCTTTGATGGTTTCCGGAACGCTGGATCTTCCAGCAAGGTTCAGAGCCAGGGCACCGGTCACAAGACTGTAGGCGGTCATTCCCACTGCGTAAATATCGGACTGGGGTCTCACATCACGAAAGTTGCGTAGTTGTTCGGGCGGCATGTATGCCAAGGTGCCGGCCATTTCACCGGCCATCGTTACGCCACTCATGCCTGACTGCGTAAAGCTCTTCGCCAGACCAAAATCTGTAAGTTTGGCATTAAGATTGGGCCATGCGCCGCCCACGAGAATGTTCTGGTCCTTGATATCGCGATGGATGTAGCCCTGAGCGTGCGCGTACGACAAAGCATCGAGCGCCTGGCATATAATCGAGATCGTCTCATGGTAAGGAAGGCGTCCCCCTCGAGCGCCGGCGAGCTTCGCGGCGTCCGGCCCATCGACAAACTCCGTCACCAGATAGACCACACCCCCGTTGGTCCCCCGATCCAGAAACTCAACGATGTGCTGATGCTTGAGCGCAGCGGCAACGTCAATCTCGCGCAGGAACCGCTTCATTGCTTTGTCTGTAACTGCGTATTCCGGCAGAAGGGTCTTGATGGCCACGGCACGCCCACTCTTCTGCTCGCGGGCAAGCATCACGCAGCCCATGCCTCCCCGTCCCAGTAACCGGACCATGTCATAGCCAGGCACGGGCTGCGGTGATTTCTTTAATTCGATACGACACTCTTCGCAGAGATAGGTGAGATGTTCATCGGGAGCGGAGGCCTGAGCCTCTTCACGCCGGCCGCAATTCAGACATTCAACTATAACGATGGCGGGCTGCGTGCCCTGCAGGGTTTCAGCCGTTCCACCTTCGGTGATGGGGGAGTGATCGGCGGTCACTTCCACCAGCAGGACTGTCTCGCCTCCCTGTACTTGATCGCCGTTTCTGAGAAACGCGTCTTTAACTCGCTTGCCATTAACAAACGTGCCATTTGTCGAGCCCAGATCGCGCAAAAAACATTTGGGGGGAGCGATCTCCAGCAGGCAATGATGACGCGAGAAGAAACGATCGTCGGGCAAGCACAGATGAGCATCATTCGTACGCCCGACGAGAAAGGTATCGTGCTGTCTAAAGGCAAAAACGCGGCCCTTGTAAGGCCCGGCGAGCACTTTCAGGTTAACCTGCATTGCGCTTAATAAAAGTTCTATCTGACTATTTGCAGATCATCAAAAGCGACTTCGACAACATCGCTGGTATAGAGGCCCGCAACTCCGCTGCGGATGTTCTGATTGTCGACAATCCGATTGATGTACTGGCCATTGATGTAGAAAGACAGCTCTGACCCTTTGGTTCTGACTTCGAGCTGGTTGGGGCTCGTGCCCGAACGAATCACGCGGGACCTGGTCCAGGGCACAATCGCCGTCTGTTGACCATCTTTGTGACGGACAATCTGGTACTGGGGTTCTGTACCAGAATAGATGAGCAAGGCATAATCCCGAAGTTGATTCCCGCCGACACGTTCGCCGTGGACGATTAGGCCATAGCCGGAGGCCGGTGGTTTACCATCAACACTTCGCGTGGTGACGCGCACTGTCGCGTTCGCCGTGTTGTACTCGTTCGAAGGCGCATACATCACCAGATAAGTATTCTCTTTGGAGCGCATGTGATACGCGTCATTTGAATACCAGATATCGCCGTATTGATAGCTTCCAGTACCCCACTTCCTATCCGAAAAATCATCGACTAAGGACCCACGTGTGCTGGACGTATTGGTATTTACGTTCGTGTTGGCATTGGAGTTGGTGTTTCGATTTGTCAGCTCCGTGTTGGCGTTCGTATTGGTATTCCCGCCAAGGCTGGCCAACACGAGGAGCATTACGAATAAACCCAACCCCAACACAACGAGCACACCTACTCCACCAAGGACCCACCATAGGGCAGACGATTTCTTGCGTGGCACCGGCGCTGGGGTCCATTGCCGCGGCTGCGGCAACGGCGCCACCTGGTTCAATAACGGAGGTTCCGAGTTATAGATGGCAGTTGGCGGTGGATCAGTGTCGCGTATGGGTGGATAACGAATAGTGGCATGCGGATCTGAACCCGGGGCCTCATCACTCACTAAAGGGGTCCCGTCTTCGAGACAGAAGTTCAGCGATAGATCGGTGTAGGTGCGGCTACAACTGGGGCAACGTTTCATTTCCTGTTACGGTTCTCGTGATTCCGACACTTCTTCCGGCAGCCGGAAAGTAGAAGAGACTTGATTAAGACTACTTGCTAAAGTGGTGTGAAACAACTGCGACCAATTATATGGAAAGTGCGTTCAGCCTCAAGTGCTGACCGGTTTTCCACAACGACCACAAAACTTCGTGCCTGCGGGATAATTGGAGCCGCAAACCCGGCAAATGACTTCGACGGGCCGCGGCTTATTCCAGTCGAGCGATGCCGTACCGATGGGAATGCCGCAGC
>DATKDA010000175.1:0-6263 GCA_035512935.1 Pyrinomonadaceae bacterium
CGCGCTCATAGCTCTGCTCCATCTAGCGAGACTAATGCTCCATTGGCCCGCCGTCATTGCCACCTGGACGGTGCCGGGCTGGGTCTCTCTGATTGGGTTCCTTGTCGCAGGTGGCCTAAGCTTTTGGGCGTTCAGACTGGCACGGCGTCTGCCTCGCACCTGGTGAAGCGCAGAAGAACGATCTCTTTGTCAAGGCGATGGCGCTGGGGAAAGGGGCCGAATTCTTCGCTTCGCCAAACTTCAAGCGTTCTCTAATGAATTGAATCTCGCCTTTCAGACAGTAGTCGTGCCACCAAGATGTATCGGTTCGGGAGAGAAGCAAACACACACCTAATTCCGTATTTGCCGAGAATCTTCACCCATTTCCAAGAACTCCCGCCCATAGGGTTGGATGATCGATCTCATATATATTGAGGATTATGTAAATGCGACTTCGATTTCACCTGTTTTTTCTTTCTCGGAAGTCTTGAAACGTGGGTGACTAAGTCATATGATCCCCCCACTCGTACAATTCGAAACCGAAAGTTCTATGGTTTCGCAGGAACGCGTCCGGCGTTCCCCCGGAACCTCCAACCATAAGGAGGTCATCAGATGCCCAAGACAAAAGAGTTTTCTGTTCACATGGAGGATGAGCCAGGCACTCTCGCAACAGTCTGCCGAGCGCTGGCTGAGAGTAGAGTAAACATTCTGGCTTTCCAATCAATCCCCTGGGAGGAGGGAGAAAGCCTAGTTCGCCTCGTCGTGGACAATCCGACCACGGCCAAATCGGTCCTGAATGCTCAGAAGTTCAGGTATAAAGAGGCGGAAGTTGTTCAGGTCAAACTTCCAAACCGGCCGGGTGAGTTGGCTAGTGCGGCTTCACAACTCGGTGAAGCTGATATCAACATTAACTATGCCTACTGCGGGAGCGATCCAGATACGAATGCGCCGCTGTTGATTTTCGGCGTCGCGGACGTTGGACGCGCCGTGAAGATTTTGGACAAAGCGGCTGCCGCCGCTGCGGGAGCTTAAAACTTTCCGCACCATCCGCTGTAAGGTTGAGCGACTAGCGGGCGGGGGGCCGGCCGCCGTGGCGACTGGTCCCCCGGGGGGTACTGTAGGTCGGCAGCCTTAGGACCCTATGAATCTCAAGGCCGTTAGTTTCTATGTGACGCGCTGGCCATAAAAAGCAGAACGCCGTGCACCCGGGCTTGTCCACCCCAGTCCACACATCATTTACAAACGATTTGTCTAAGAAACCGGCGTTTGAGTGAGAACCGGGCGGTTTCACTCTTCATGGTCCATTTCTGCCAGGTCGTTGTCCAGAGGGCTCACTCGCTCGAAAACCGCAGTCATGCCGTTGCCGTCATGTTCTTGGAAGCTTGTTCGGCCGGCACCGGGCGAGCGCAGACTGCTTTATAGGTTTCCACAAGATCACGGAACGAGATTCCAGGAACCTTCTTGTCTGTGGTCTCTTTTGCGTTGAGTGTGACGTCGTTTATCGACAACATCCCTTCCAGTGTTCCGTCTGGAGCAATTACAGGAAGCCGGCGCACTACTATGTGAATGTCAAGGTTAAAGATAAGAGTCTTGGTTCGGTAGAAGACCTTTCTTTAATATAAACGCTTACGAGGGAGCCGCTTCAAGCTTGTGGACTAGATTCTTGGGTTGGTGGTGGACCAGTCAAGCTTTCAGCGACTCGGAGAGGAGCGTCTTAAGAAAGCTTGAATGGTCCACCACCAACCCAAATAGTCAAAAAGCGAGGAAGCGGCGACCCGTACTACGCAAGGTTAGGAGCGCGGCAGCGGAACCCCGTTACCAAAGATCAACCAGCCAGACAACAGTTAGCTGCCGAAACTTTTTCACCCAAGGCTGGGGTGAGAAGTCAAAAATCTTCAAAAACGGTCCAGGATAAAACCATGCGCCGCTTGCGAAAAACGCGTTAGAGGGCAAATATGGCCCAAGCCTTTTCAGCGATTCTCTCAAGAACCGACTTTTCACACAGTCCCCCTGCTGACTGGTATTTGTTGTCCCCGTCTCTTCAACCGAAGAGTGACTGACTGCTATGCGTGGCACGACTCAATGGTCGTCACACTCTCGAGGATGCGGCCCTCTAGGCCAGCTCCCGCTAGCCCGGGTTCTCTGTCTCCAGAAACGAAGCGCAGCAAATTACGGCTGCTCGTTCTGTGCGCCGTCGAGGCGTTCCCGGAGGCCGGCGGTCTCCTCTGCGGTCAAAGGAGCTATCGAACTGTCTGCCCGAATGATAAAAGGGCGTTGTTGTTTCAAGACGGCATACATGCGCGTCGTCAACTTACGGGCTACCGCCACAATGGCTTTGCGGGCGGCCAGCTTCTTGGGCTGGCGCTCATAGATGCGCCGATAGAAAGCGCGTAGTTCCGGATCTTTGCGGATCGCTGTCCAAGCGGATTGAATTAGCTTGTTGCGCAACCGGCTGTCGCCAATGCGGGTAATTTCGCCGCGATTTTCCTTGTCACCAGTGGAGTGCTCGCAGGAGACCAGGCCCAGAAAGCCAGCGATCTGGCGCACGATCACTCTCGGTCGGATGGGCTTTTGCGCGCGGGCTTTGCTGATCGCACTTGTAGGCCTATTTCTCGTGCAAGCGGCCGTAAATTCCGATCCCGGTAACGCGGGCGGCGTGGCAAAGGCGCTTGCGACTCTCTTGGAACAACCTTTCGTCCCGTGGCTGCTCGGCGCCACCGCCGCTGGTTTGATTGCCCACGGCTTGTTCACCTGGGCCATGATGCGATACCGCGATCTGGGCGGGGACGGATGAAGGGCGATCTATCCTCTCGCAGTTCCGCAGGAATGCTGGTGAGGCGCGCCCGTGGTCCAGTGGGTCCGCAACGGGACGGAGGGCGGATGAGGGGGCCGGACAGTTGGACGGTCGGACGCAGCGGTGCGAAGCCGTTACGTGATGGCGGTTGATCTGTAAGGAATGGGCTGTGACGAAAACCCATCACACTGGCGGCAATTTGTGATGAGGATCAAAAGTCCGCGGCGTGTACTTGATGACCGTGGGTGTCAGCATAGTCTTGCTGCCCAAATCAAGTTTTTGGTAGGGAGAGGTTGTGAATTTAAAGCATTGACGAACTACTGACAGGACGAAAGAGAGACCATCACAAAGCAAATCGCCTCCACATAGCTCCACTTAGAGTAATAGTTCGCCTCTTGCGGGGTCGTCCTTATCGCCTACGCCTGTAGTAGAAGCCGCCCCCGCCGAAGAGTAGAACTAACACGACGATAATGATTATTAGCGTAGTGGTGTTCATGGTGACCACAACTTACCACTGTTCCGCACAGCCGTCTAGCCGGTTTAGACAACAGCCGTTCCGCCAGAGGACGGCGTACAGAGGTGCCGCCCTGGTTACAATCTCGCGAGTTGAACTGAAGCAGAAGATTGACCCCAAGGACAACCACTTTCTGCTTGTCGAGACATTGACCGCTGCACTTATCATCACCAAAATTTGCCGGAGCGCCATTTATTTGCCACTTGAGAGAATGATTGCGCTTGCACAACGGTACTACTCGACAAGGGTGGCTGCGTGCTTTTGATGCACATCCTCAATATCTGAATTCTAGAGAAACCCTCTGTGCTTGAGAAGTCGGTCTTCCATGAGGGTTTTGCGGTTAAGCGCGATATTCTCTGGGCTGGTCGGTGGTTTTCGAGGACGGCACAGCCATTGCGCTTATTGCCTGCATGGTAGCAGAACTTACCCTAACGCGGATTCCGGTGTGCAAAACACACAACACGCCGCGCGTTTACCGGGAGGGGAAACGAAAGGCCTTAAGGAGAAAGGCTGGGACTTGTTTCAAACTCGGGGCGATCGTGGTTACCGCAGTTTTGGCTACCGTCACGGTTCTCACTTACAACTCATATCGCAGTTTTGCTCAACTGATAGATCAGCAGATAGCTGGCGGCTATTTGAGAAGCCACGCCGGGCTCTATGCTGCGCCACGTAAAATTGAAAAGGGCGCGCGCCTTTCCAAAGACCAGCTTGCTACATCGTTGCAGCGAGCTGGGTACGCGCGGGATAAGGCAAGCAACATCTGGAGTGGCAGCTTCCAGATGAGCGAGAGCAGCATCAGGATCTTGCCCCGCCAGGGAACGGAAACGCACCAATGGATTGACGTCAACTTCGATAATCGCGGCCACATTGCCTCGTTGTCAGATAGTGACAGTTCAGACCTTTCGTCCTATACGCTGGAGCCCGAACTGTTGACAGTCGATGCTGTGCTCAAAACAGGTCAGCAGGAAACGCTCACCTATCAAGACATTCCTCCCGTCCTGGTCCAGGCTATTGTTGCTATCGAAGATCGACGATTCTTTAAGCACAACGGTGTCGATATTAGAGCCATCGGCCGCGCCTTTATCAACTGGACCACGAGTGGGTCATTAAAGTTCGGTCAGGGTGGTTCAACTATCACCCAGCAACTAGTCAAGAATACGTACTTGACGCCGGAAAAGACTCTGCGGCGCAAGTTTAATGAAGCCTTGATCGCAGTGGCATTGGAGCAACGACTCTCCAAGCAGGACATTTTTGCGCTTTACTGTAACGAAGTCTATCTGGGACACAGGAATGGCGTGGGAGTTCGTGGAGTAGCACAAGCGGCGAGAGTCTTCTTCGGCAAGGAGATGATAGATATTTCGCTGGCGGAAGCCGCAACCATAGCCGGCATGATTCAGAGTCCAGCACGCTATGCCCCAGACCGACATCCCGAAGCTGCCAGACTACGCCGCGATAAGGTGATTATGGCTATGGCCCGCGACGGCGCGGTCGATGTTGATGCATCGCAGAGAGAGCGCGCGCTACCGATCAACGTCGCAGCCTTCGAGGGCAGCAGTAACGAGTTGGCTCCCTACTACGTCGACGCCGTTAATCGCGCTATGGATGATGTTCGGCGTGGTTTAGATCCTGATGCCGAGCAGAGTATCCGTGTGCTGACCACAATCGATCCTGACCTGCAAACTGCCGCTGAGAATGCCCTTCGTCACCAACTAGAGCTTCTGGGCAAATCAACCCGGGGAAAGGCGCCGCCGCAAGGAGCGATTGTGGCATTAGATGTACGTACGGGCCAGGTTTTGGCCATGGTGGGCGGCCGCAGCTACTCGGAGTCTCAACTCAACCGTGCAACGGACGCGAAACGACAACCCGGCTCTGTTTTTAAGCCATTCGTTTACGCAACTGCGTTCGAAGCTGGGATTTCACCGCTCTCAACTTACCGTGACGCCCCGCAAACTTTTCAACATGACCATACCACTTATTCGCCGGCTAACTACCGTAAAGTCTATTCCATGCACGATGTCTTATTGCGTGATGGTCTGATCCGCTCGCTCAATGTTGTGACGGTAGACCTGGCGATCCGAACCGGGCTTGCCAGCGTCGCCGCTACCGCTGCTCGCTTTGGACTACCCCAGCCAGAAGCTTATCCGTCAATGGCTCTTGGTACTTCTGAGGCGACACCTCTGCAGATGGCCGCAGCATATTCTGCTTTCGCTAACGGCGGGGAGATGTTCGAGCCCACCGTCATAGCTAGAGTTGTCGACATCAACAGCGGGGAAACGATCGTCAACGGACACACTACGAGCCGGCATGTCATAAAACCAGCAACGGCGTATATGATTACCGATATGTTGTCAGCTGTAACCAAACACGGGACGGCGCGCCGGGCAAATGGTAGCTTCAAGAATGTGGCCATAGCCGGCAAGACCGGTACCTCGCGTGATGGGTGGTTCGTAGGTTACACACCTAACCTGGTGTGCGCCGTATGGGTGGGCTTTGACGACAACCAGCAATTGGGACTAACAGGTGCTGAGGCGGCACTTCCGGCATGGATTGATTTCATGAAAGAAGCGCTTGCCATTCGACCAAGTCTGGGCGGCATATCCTTCCTGAAACCGAGAGGCATCTCCAGTGTGAAAATTGATCCGCAGAGCGGTCTGCTGGCTGGACCATACTGCCCAACGGCACAGATGGTCAGTGTCGCCTCGCAGTTTGCGCCAGCAGTGGAATGTTACAAGCACCAGCCAGACCTTGAAATTATGGATGAGGCTTACGATGTGGTATTGGAAGGGTCGCAGGAAACCCCCACCTTGAGTACATACCCAGGTTTTGTTGGATTGAATCAGACCGAGCAGTCGTCGGATAAGTTGGCAACGCGATACGAAGTGAATAGTCATCTCGATGGTGAACGCCAGACCGCGGCGCAGCTGAAACCAAATAGTCAGCCTACCCAAACAGAATTGAACCAGAGCGGTCGAGCAA
>DATKDA010000176.1:0-40470 GCA_035512935.1 Pyrinomonadaceae bacterium
CTGGAGTCGCGCGGGATCCATTCCCACCTGTTGCGGCGTGCGTCGCTCCCAGTCATCACCTGAGTTTGGGTAGTAATTCTGAGAGGAGCTTTCAGCACGCTGTGCAAATGCCTGTGAAACACCCGTTAGGATCAGCGCAAAAAGGAAGAGAAATGCTATCCCTTTTGAGTTTGCCGGTTCCAGTATTTGCTTGAGACGGGATGGGCTGATCGATCTCATCTTGTTCTTCCTCGCTCTTTATTTTCGGGGCATCACTACTTCTAAGAAGGGGAGGATAGTGGGGTAACCCCACTAAGAAGGGGAGCCGAAGTCTGTTCCCGATCCCCCATACCTTTAAGGTTGGGGAGCAGCGGCACCCCTCAGAGATGGGTATCCTGAATTCTGGTAATCCTCAAAATCCGGTCAAGAATTACCGGCGTCAGCGGGTTGGAGAAGTTCAGAGTTCAGGAAGACGATCCCTGCGCTTTCCCGGCCTTGTCCAGGGCCTTAGTGCTCACCACCAGACGGCGTTCGTCAACTTTGCCACGTTGCTCTTCGGCTCGTTGGATCAGCCTTTCGTAATCGGGTCCCTGGAGCGCCGGATCATCCTTAGCGACGTTCGCCAGCGCAAGCCACAATAGACGTTTACCCTCGATTCCAAGTGAAAGCGCTTCGAGTGATTCGAAAAGAAGGAAATCGCCGTCGCTGGAGTCAAGCCACAACTTCAGTTCAGCCACTTTGCCGGCTAACCATGCCGAGGTCTTGCGAGTGATGCTCTCTCCGATATTCAATCTATTGATCAACGCCTTAAGCTCCTGACGATCCGCTTCGACTTCGGCGCGCAGGGAAGCGGCAAACTTGCCGACCTCGGTTCCCTCATGTTGCTTTTCTAAAAACTCTAATAACTCGACCGCAGCTACCGAGCCTGCCGAATGATCATTCAAGTAATCTGCCAGGTTTTCGTTCGCCATAATCTCACCTCCCATGATCGGTAATGTCCGGTTCTCCGCCGAACGAGGGGGCCTCTTTTACCTGTATCGGCGACCATGCTTGATCACAATATCGACATTCTGCAAGAGATTAATATGCCGCAACACGTCGCCTTGCACCGCTATGATGTCGGCGTACTTTCCTGCGCTGACGGTTCCCACCTGCTCTGAGACTCGCATTATTACAGAAGGCCAGTAAGTTGCTGCCCGGATAGCGACCATCGGCTCGATCTTGAATTCGTTCACCCATGCGTCCAATTCGCGCCAGGTGGTTTGACTGTGAAAATTCATTGGGATGCCGCTGTCGGTGCCGATTAAGAGGACTGCGCCTGCTTCAGAGAGTTGTTGGATCTTACGGTTGAGGGTCGGACGACGAAGGGGAGTGAGTTGGTAGTAGGGGAGCGCCTGCGGGTTTCGGATTGAAGCTTTGATGTCTTCAATAATCGATTGCGGCAGGCCTACGTGCCACGACGGGTCGTCGAGTTGCTCGGGGTTGTCGCGCACGTACTCGTAATTGAGCAACCCCTGAACAGTGGGCGTCCAGAATAGGGGGCCCAGATTCATCTTTGCGGTTCGCTCGCGCAGGAGCGCGATTACGTCGGGTGGATACTCTGGCGCGGCAGCCAATCCGGTGTGTTCAAAGTTGTCGACGCCGGCCAGCAGTCCGCGCCGGATCTCTTCCGGGCGATGGGAGTGGGCCACGACTGTGAGCTTGTGCTGGTGCGCCTCGTCCACAACAGCCTGCACTTCCTCCATTCTCATCTGGTCCTGATCGATGAGCTTGATGCAATCAACTCCGGCCTCGGCCAGCTTTCGCACCTTGGCGCGGGCATCGTCGGCATCTTTCACCCCCCAGCGAAAGAGTTCTGTGCCCGGGTAAGGCTCGTGCTGAATGAACGGCCCCGAAACGTAAAGAGTTGGTCCGGGAAGCTCGCCTTTCCTGATACGTTCGCGCACCGCCAGGATAGCGTCGAGCGGGGCTCCCAGGTCGCGAGCACTCGTCACGCCGGCCATCAACAACTGACGAGCGGAAGCAGGCATGATCACCTTTTCCAACTGCGGCGCGTATGTCCGGTCCCAGTGAGCATAGTCGCTGTGACCGTTGATCATGAGGTGAACGTGCATATCCCACAGACCCGGCAGTACGGACATGCCTTCGGTCGAAATGATCTCCGCTCCGGAAGGAATGGGGAGCGCGCCAACCTGGCCCACAGCCTTGATTCGCTCGCCTTCGATAAGGATGACACTGTTGCGAAGCGGTGTGCTGCCAAATCCATCGATCAGTGTCCCGCCCACAAGGGCTTTGACCCTTGCCTGCGTTTGAGTTGGAAACACCGGGGCGGGCAAGGAAATAGCAGCCACCAGTAGCCCTGCTAACCACACTGCCCTGCGGTAGTATTGTGAGTTACCCATCTTCTTTATCCAGTACTAATCCCCAGACGCTAATGAGGCGCTTCATAGGTTTTGCTCCTTTGGCTCGCTAGTAATGCGTTTGACCTTTTGCCAAGTTTGCTACTGTTGACGTCAGGATGACAAGTATTTTGCGTCTGTTTTGGTGCACTGAAAAGCTATCGCCTAGCTGTACTGACCTGGAGTTTCAACAGTTCTCTGGCGTGCCGGCGGGCGTTGTCCGTGATCTCAGCCCCGGTGAGCATGCGAGCCAGTTCTTCGACACGGCCACGCCGGTCAAGCGTAGTTACCGTGACTTCCGTATGTCCTTCCACGGCCTCCTTCTGGACAGTTAGATGTATGTCGGCAAACCGCGCGATTTGCGCCTGGTGAGTTACGCATAAGATCTGATTCGTCTGAGCCAATTTCTTAAGCTTCACTCCCACAGCTTCACTTACGCGACCGCCAATGCCCGCGTCGATCTCGTCGAAGACGATCGTTCTCGGAAACTCAGAAGCACCGGCTACCGTCTTGAGAACTAGCATCAACCGTGACGCCTCACCGCCCGACGCAACCTTTGAAAGTGGCCTGACAGCTTCGCCTACATTCGCCGAGAAATAGAATTTCACGCGATCGATTCCGGTGGATGAAAAAGACCTGTTGGCCTCATCCGACAACTCCTCAGGGGTGGGAGCGGTTATCTGAATCTGAAACCGGGCGTTCTCCAATGCGACTTCCATCATGCCGCGCTCGACCGCTTTCTCGAACTTCTTCGCCGCACTCTTTCGCTGGGCGTGGAGTTTAGCCGCTCGTTCGAGGTAATTGGAGCGCACCGCTCGGAGTTCGGTTTTTAGTTCAGCGGCGCGGTCGTCTGAGCTTTCTACCTGCCGCAGGCGATCTTCTGAACGCGCGAGATGTTCGAGGGCACTCTCGAGCGATCCACCATATTTGCGTTTCATTCGCGAGAGTTCTGCTAAGCGGTCTTCGATCTCTGCTAACCGGGCCGGCGAGTACTCAAGTTTCTCCAAAAACTCGCGTAGGGAAAACGCCAGGTCTTCCAGGACGACGCGCGCCGACTCCAATCCTTCATGGTAAGTATGAAAAAGCGGTTCAAATTCCGCGAGTTCTGTCAGTTCCCTGGCTGCCCGTTGCACTCGGGCAAGCGCAGCATCGTTATCTTCATAGACCAGGCTGTAACAGCCCTTGGAGAGCGCTGTCAGTTTTTCGATATTCAGCAGCCTGCGACGTTCGTCCTCCAGTCGCGCGTCTTCACTGAGAGTCAAATGTGCTTGTTCCAGCTCATTGATTTGAAACCTTAAAGTATCAACAAGCTGGAACTTCTCAGCCTCGTCCCGTTGCAACTCATCGAGCTCGCGCCTGACACTGGTCCACTGTTGATACGCTTCACCCACGCCTTTTTGCAAAGCCCCACCGCCGGCGAAGGCATCAAGGAGTTCGCGATGTGTCTCGGTGTTGAAGAGTGTTTGCTGATCGCCCTGGCCATGTATATCCACGAGAAATTCACGCAAATCGCGCAGGAGGGCCTGAGTTGCCAGTTGGTTATTTATAAAGATCTTGTTGCGGCCGGTGGCGGAAAGCTCGCGACGAATAATCAATTCATAAGCCGTATCCGGCAGAGCATCCCCGGGATCTATTCCCGCGTCCACCAGTATCGCTACTAAGGCCGGGTTGGGCGATACGGAGAAGAGGCCTTCAACAAAGGCGCGCTCAGCTCCATGCTTGATGAGGTCTGATGTGAACCGGCCGCCGATTAAGAGTCCTAGCGCGTCAACGATGATGGACTTGCCCGAACCGGTTTCGCCTGTTAGGAGGTTGAGACCTGAATCAAACTCGACACGTAATTCGTCGATCAGCGCAATGTTGTATATGTTCAGAAGTGTGAGCATTTAGGCTGAAGTGCGAAACTGGATCAAGAATATTTTGCCGCTAGCTTTCTCACAGTATTAGCATTTCTCAAGGTTGCAGGCATTCCCAGCGTCTTCTCTAGCTGAGCTCCGGAAAAGTTTGATTCCCTAAACGTGGTGCGGCAGAGCCAATAGACTTCACGGCCCGCCACATGCAGTTCGTCCACGTCCGAGATGAACGATGAAAGTTTTTTCTTACCCTCGTTGGGAGGCTTATCCGGCAAAAAGGCGATGTAAAGCGTATTGCCTTTTGATTCCAATGCAGAGCTATCGAAGGGTTTGTAATTTCCGATTGCCGCCAGCTCAGCAGGCGACCGGATGAAGGTCGCCACTTTGTAGCCAAGTTGCGCTTCCAGATGCGCTTCAATCTTTCCCTCGAGCGCGGTGGCGCTTCTCGCTTGCGAATCAAAGATAACGTTGCCGCTGGCAATGAAGGTTTCGACGTTGGTGAATCCTAAGGCTTCAAACAGCCGGCGCAGGTGGTCCATCCTGACTGTATGTCCACCAACGTTGATGGCTCGCAGAAAGGCTATATATCTTGGCATCGTGCTTGAGAGAGTAGTAACTTGGTCGCTAACTTGCCGACTCCGAGGGCCTGTTCCCTCGCACGTGGTCGACCAGCTTCTTCAGGTTTTCCACAGGCTGAACACCGCTGAGTGCAGCTTGCCTGTTGGCGACGTATGCCGGGACAGCACTGATGCCCAACTGATTCGCCGTCTGTTCATCTTCTAGAACGCTCTTTTCAAACTCGCGATTCCTGAGTGCAACGGCCAGCGACCCACTGTCGAGTCCCAATTCTGCGGCGAGAGAAACAAGAACGTCTAAATCGCCAATGTCCTCACCGCGCTCGAAGAAGGCACGAAAGACTTCCGCATGATAGTCGTCGAAGCGCCCCTGCGTACGTGCCCAGTGAGCCGCTTCATGCGCAAACCGTGAACGAGGTTGCACCGGAGGGAGCTTCATTGGAACTCCCATCCTTGTCGCCAGCGGGTAGACTGAATTGGTCCAGGCACGTTGCAGATATTCACCTCCTGGCTCGAGTGTTGGCGCCGGTTCAGGACGCAACTCGAAGGCGCGCCAGATGACTTCAACTTCCGGGTCCGAGTTCACCAGTTCATGAACGGCCGGCTCCGCCAGCCAACAGAACGGTCACACATAATCCGAAAAAATCTGTAGTTCTACTTTCGCCATGTAACGTTAACCCTCTCGACTGTGTACAAGTTAGATTGTTTCTCGCCCTTGAAGCAACTCGAACGCACAGTTTCACAACATTATGGATTTAAGCAGGGAATTCACCGTGAGATCGAAAAGTTGGAAAATGAACTCACCGAGTTGAAAGCTAAAAAGTAAATGTCTTAGGAGCAATGAGACGCGGGTCTCCCATTGCTCCTGGAAGACCTTAGCCGCGAGTCAACTGGCGGTATTTGATGCGATGGGGCTGCTCTGCTGCTGCGCCCAATCGCTCCTTACGATCGGCTTCGTAATCCGAATAGTTTCCCTCGAACCAAACGACCTTGCTGTCGCCTTCAAAGGCAAGAATGTGAGTCGCGATCCGATCGAGAAACCAACGATCGTGTGAAATCACCACTGCGCAGCCGGCAAAGTTCTCTAGCGCCTCCTCCAGCGCCCGCAAGGTGTTCACATCGAGATCGTTTGTGGGTTCGTCGAGCAATAGGACATTGGCGCCTTCCTTTAATGTCTTCGCCAGATGTACGCGATTTCGTTCTCCTCCCGAAAGCATGTTGACCTTCTTCTGTTGATCAGAACCAGAAAAATTGAATCGAGCCACGTAAGCGCGTGAGTTTACTTCTCGAGTGCCAAGTTTCAGTTGGTCAGCGCCCCCGCTAATTTCTTCCCAGATCGATTTCTGCGCGTCCAACTCGCGGCTTTGGTCCACATAACCGAGCATTACTGTTTCGCCTTTCCGAATAGTCCCTTTGTCAGGCAGCTCCTGCTCAGTGATCATTCGAAACAGGGTTGTCTTACCGGCGCCGTTTGGCCCGATTACGCCGACGATTCCCCCTGGTGGAAGGGCGAAAGTCATGTCTTCAACCAGCAGGCGCTCGCCGTAGGCCTTGCTCACGCCGTCGGCCTCAATGACTACGTTACCGAGTCGTGGTCCCGGTGGAATGAAGATCTCAAGGTCTTCGCGGCGCTTTTCTGATTCTTGCTTGAGCAATTCTTCATACGAAGTGATTCGGGCTTTGCCTTTTGCGTGTCGGGCTTTTGGCGACATGCGAATCCATTCGAGTTCACGCTCTAGTGTTTTCTGCCTTTCGCTTTCCGACTTCTCCTCGCGACGCAGCCGCTCTTGCTTCTGTTCAAGCCAGGAAGTGTAATTTCCTTTCCAGGGGATTCCAGCGCCGCGATCAAGTTCGAGAATCCAACCGGCGACATTATCGAGGAAATACCGATCGTGAGTGACTGCGATGATCGTTCCCGGATAACTCTTCAGGTGATGCTCGAGCCAGGCTACCGATTCTGCATCAAGATGGTTGGTTGGCTCATCGAGCAGGAGAATATCTGGTTTCTGGAGTAGTAGCCGGCACAACGCCACTCGCCGGCGTTCGCCGCCTGACAGGACCTTTACGGGTGTGTCCGGTGGCGGACAGCGCAGCGCATCCATGGCCATCTCGAGACGTGAATCGAGATCCCAGGCATCGAGTTGATCGAGTTTTTCCTGTACTGTCCCCTGCCGTTCCAGCAGCGCATTCATTTCGTCGTCTGTTAATTCCTCGCCGAATCTTCCATTAATCTCCTCAAACTCTTTCAAGAGATTAATCGTTTCCTGCACAGCCTCTTCGACCACCTCACGCACCGTGCGGGCGTCATCGAGTAATGGCTCTTGTTCGAGATAACCAACGGTAAAGCCGGGAGACAAAACTGTTTCGCCGTTGAAGTCCTGGTCGACACCGGCCAGGATACGCAGCAAAGACGATTTGCCCGACCCGTTCAGCCCGATTACGCCAATCTTCGCGCCGTAGAAGTAGGAAAGATAGATCTCTTTTAAGACGGGCTTCTTGTCATAAAACTTACTGACGCCCACCATCGAGTAGATAACTTTGTTAGGTTCGGTGCTCATAGGGATTTTTAGGCTCTACGATACGGAATTTAGGAGAGGCAGCGCATCATTTCTTAATTGTACTCGGGTGGCCCTCTCGGTATTCCTTGATTGCCTGCAACTCTCGACTGCCCATCTCTTCCAGTCGTTTCAACCAGGTCTTTTTGTAAGGGGCGAGGGCATCTCGCAAAGTTTCCGCTACAGCCAGATTGCGAAACCACTTTCTATCAGCAGGCACGATGAACCAGGGCGCCTGTTCCCTGCTACACCGATTAAGAGCATCTTCGTAAGCGCGGGTGTAGTCGTCCCAAAGCTCACGCTCCTTCCAGTCATTGACCGACAGCTTCCAGAACTTGGTGGAATCCTGCTCACGCTCGAGCAGGCGCTTCTCCTGCTCTTCCTTGCTGATGTGCAGGTAAAACTTAAGAATGATCGTACTGGAGTCAACGAGTAACTTCTCAAAATTGTTTATCTGTTCATAGCGCCCCCGCCACACCTCTTCAGGCACGAGATTGTGAACTCGTACCACCAGTACATCTTCATAATGTGACCGGTTGAAGATTTTGATAAAGCCGAGTGCCGGCGTCTTTGCGTGGATGCGCCAGAGAAAATCGTGCGCGAGTTCCTCAGAGGTCGGAACTTTGAACGACGAGACTTCGCAGCCTTGCGGATTCAAGGGCCCGGCAACCTTGCGGATCGTCCCATCTTTACCGCTGGTATCTCGCCCTTGCAGGATCACCAGTAGACTCTGCTGCCGCGCGGCATAGAGGAGCACTTGCAGTTCATCCAACTCTTCGAGCAGTTGAGCTGTTTGCTCCTCAGCCTTTCTGCGTTGCAGCCCGCCGTCGTCGCGGGGGTCATAGTCCCGCAGTCGGATTTTGCCCTTAGTTGGAACTCGGTAGGCGTAACTCATACTTATTAAGGTAGACCGTATCCACAAGCGTCCCGTCAAGATCGAAAATTACTGCCGGCATGGATGAACCCGTTTCTTATAGCCGCACCGCCGTCCGTTGTGCTGTCGAGCAAATTGGTAACGCTAGCGTCTCAGGTCGGATTCTGCAAGGGAAGGGAAGTCAGAACGGCAGGCGGTGATTGTTAAGAGCTTCGGTTTTGTTGGACGCTACTTAGACGATTTGGAAGGCCGAGTTAACCTCATCGTATACAGTCCGGTTCTAATCTATGTGTTTACTCCGTTTTTTCCATGGCATAACGAGTGCACGTTTCAATCTTGGCGCATGACGTGTCGGCACTCAACGCCAACGTCGACGTTCCAGGCAATGATCTTGGAAGAGGTTGTGGATATGAAGCAGTTTCGTGAAGGTGGTATCTACATTGCACCCAATGGCCAGAGTTTTGTCGCCAGCCGGGCACGAGAAAGGACTTCGGACGGTAGACGGATCCTCTCGCGCTTAGGCAATCAGCTCTGCTGCTTTCTTTTTAGTCGCTATGATTGGGCCTTTCACGGCCTCCCAGATTATGAGGTTGCTACCGACGGAAACCTCCTTCCGCTCAAGCAGGCTTCAGAGTTTCATCTCGATAAATTGATCGATACTGGTGCGACGGCAGGCAACCACTGACCTTGAAGCCCGACGGGGTTTCAGTTTTGGCCTAATAAGAGGCCTCTAAACAGTTTTTACAAACTCTGTATTGCCGTAAGGCAAGTCACTTGTTAATTCCCTCGCTTCAGACAACTAGTAAACCAAGAGAATTGTGACGAGCGGGGCAAAAGTCGTGAACACTTTGCGCGTATCCGTATGTTGGTTGATTGGAAGAATCGACAGTTTGAGCTTCCGGTGGGAGGCACAGGCGATCCAGATACGCCTACGTTGCCCGAGGCTGCGCTGCCTGCGGGAGCGTGACTGTCTTCGGTTTAAGGCCTTCAGTTAAGGGCGGCGGTTTTGGGCACGATCTTCATCTGTTTGCGGATCGCGTCATTCATGTGCGCCGAACGTTCCCAACTGGTGCCGCTGGCACGAAAGCGCATGATGCCTTCGTGATCAATAACGATGTAAGTAGGAAACGCCCGCACACCAAAGGCCCGCTGGATCCGTCGATCGCGGTCCAGGTATTGTGGCCAAAGCATTTTGTTGCTCGCTGTAAACTCTCGCCAAGTTTCTTCCTCGCTATCCGAGCTGATCCCAATCATCACAAATGACGGCTCATTCGCATACCTCTTATGCAGGCTACGAAGCGACGGCACGGATTCTACGCAGGGAGGACACCAAGTTCCCCAGAAATCCAAAACCACAACCTTTCCGAGCAGATCTTCCGATGTCAGATACTCGCCCTCAGAGGTTGTCAGCGCAAAATCCGGTGCGTATGGCTCACGAGCGCGTCGTGGGTTATCGATCAATTTTTGCGCCATCTCGGTATAGGCGCCATCAGGCTCCATCTCCAGATACTTCTGAAGTTCGGCCGTCCCTTCAGAATCGCGCTTCTGTTGCATCAGCACGATGCCGAGATTGAAATGCTGAACGGTCATCCCGGCATTTGTTATCAGCCCCTGCCGAAATGCTGCCTCAGCATCGCGCAGCTTCTTCTGGTCCCGCCCCTGAGATTGAGAGCGAAGGGCAAGTCCCTTAAGGTTGTATGCCTGCGCTTGAAGTTGAGGACCGCTAACGCTTAATTCGATCACTTTATCGCAGCTTTCGATGACGTTTTTATGTGCTTCCAGACCATTATATGCTTGGGCCATTCCGTAAAAGCATTCGGCTGACTTCTTCCCGCGCATCTCATTTGCCCGCCTGAAGCTCTTCAGTGCGTCCTCGAATTTACCCTGGCGCAGCAGATCGAGACCCTTTTGGACCTCTTCATCAAATGCTTCGTCGGCTGCGAAAGCGGTGAAAACCGCTGTAGTGGTCCAACTCGTTCGTTCGGGTTGGAACAGCCCGGAAAACGCAAGCAGCCAAAGGACTAAAAACACCAATCCCAGGCTCCTGATGGTGGGAAAAAGACGATGCCGTGTGGGAGTGACTCTCATATTCTTCTCTCCGTTCGATGGGATTTGGGTGAGCGGGTTTATGATACCACCAAAGTCAATATGGAAGGGCCATGTTCATGCTGGCGCCAACTTTCAGCGTACTACGTTTAATTACACCTCTCTTTAACGACGCAAGCCGCTCATAACTTCGGCATGCGCTTCAAGCATGCTACGAGTCTGGTCAGGATCCGCTGACAACGACCAGTTTTCCCGATCGAAAGTGCCGCCGAGAATTATTCCATCGCGGCGCGGAAACATGTAACCCAGATCGCTCAGGTAACAATAATCAATCTCCGATTGAGGCAGCAGAACTTCAAGCTGGCCGCGTACGGGAATCAATTCAAGATCATCAAAAAGCATTCTGGCTCCAAGGCCCGTACAGTTGAAGATTACAGGCTCGGGCAATGATCGGATCTCCTCGCGACTCCGCAATTCCCGCACGCTGACCTTGCCACCGGCAGTGTAGTAATCACGCAGCAACGCGTTCAGATAGACTGGCGGCTCGATCAGTAGCGTGCTGAATTGAGTGACGTAAGGAAACCCGTAGTAACGGCGCGCATCTTTGTGAATTTGCGTTCCAGGGTACAGTTGCGCGCCGCCGGGGATTTCCCGAGGACCCACCGGAACCTCTTCCTGGAGGTCAAAAGTTTCAATCCAGCGAACGCCGTATTCATTCCCGACCAGATCCTGAAATGCGCGCTGTGAGAGCCGGCACGCCAGTCGGAATTGGTCCATGTACGGTTGACCGACTTGCAGTGGGTTGTGCAGCGAAGTCGGAAACCACAATGCCCCGGACGCATTTGAAGTCGTTTCAGGTGGAAGGTCCCGAGCGTAGATCGTTACGGTCTTGCCGCGTCGTTGCAGCAGACGCGCAGTCGAAAGACCGATGACCCCGCAACCCAGGACTGCAGCATCCCTGTATTCAATGTCTCTGGTCTGCTCGAGGGCCAGTCGGGCAACACCCCATGAAAGCGTTACGCCGGCGCCACCATGGCCATAGTTATGGATGACTGTCTTCTCACCCAGGCGATCTGATCTAAGCACGAAGCCCTGGGAGCGATAGGGCCTGAGTCCCACCACGGTGCGGATGAGACGTTCGCGCGAAACCTTTACAGGCATGAACTGGCGCTGCGTTTTGCGCTGAGCCCGGAGTTGAGGAAGCCACAGATTGCTCCCGAGTGTGAACGTTCCGGCGGTGAGAGCCGATTGCAGAAATCGTCGGCGAGTGGTTTGCAACCCCTTCATAGTCCATGTAACTGTTTTTACACGTGTAGTCGTATGCCGTAATCGGTTTTTGTCCCAGCTACGACGTGTTGTACTGCGATCGTTGGCGCTAAACAAAAGTTCTTTAAAGCCGTCAAGGGTAGATCATAGGTACGAGGTTTATCGAGCACTCCCTTACCTTGCGTTTTGGCGACCAAGCGCCCTGCTGTTAAGGTTAGATCAACCGATACATTGGGATGATCCCCAGAGTAAGCGGCTCGTGCATGTAGTGTGCTCTCCCTTCAGGCCGCTATTCTACAAACTTCCGTGAACGCAATCCGAATCTCGAAGTACCTAAAGCAACAAAGCATCAACCCTGTGCGCGTGGACCATGCCTTCGCAGGGAGACCAGGCAAAGATTGTAAAGCGACCATCCTGGGACGCCACCAACGCCAATGCATCGTGCTGATCGTTTACGAACTGCGCCGCTGACAAGTGTCGGGTACCGCCGCTCTGCCCGGGATGCACGACAATCGGTTGGTTGCCGAGAACTGGTTCTGTAGCAACCATTCGCTCAACCGGAGGAGTTCCTTCCCCGCGCCGAATCTTTGCCCCGAAAGCCAGCACGCGATACTGGTCGTCGATCACCGTGGCTCCATCAACTGCCGTCAGTCCGGCAATGCTCTCAACAGCCCGGCGTACCGCCGTTTGCCAGCCATTCTCACCTCTTTCACTTGCATCTTGCTGCATTAGCTCCGTTAACCATGAAAAAGGGGGTACGACCGAATACTGAATCGGGTGAACGATTGAGTCTCGCCATCCATGAGCGCCACTTGGGACCACCAGTAACGAGCCTCCGTGTGCATGGGCGCGCATCGAAGCGGCCAGTTGGACCAGCACGTTCAGCGAGTCACTCCAGAAAGTGGGAGAGGTAAAGCCAAGCAGGGAAGTGACGAGGTCGGGGCAGTCCGGGAGGCTGGCGGCCTGTTCGTCAACGACCTTCACTTGATCCCCTTTGAGGACCGCCACGTTGGCAAATTTCCCGAACCCATCAATGCGCCGATGCTTGATGACCAGAAGACCCGGCTGAACAGCCTCAACTACGAAACCGAGGCTGGGGATTGCTCGTGTGGCTCCCCAGACGTAGAGTTCCTCCTGCTTTCGCCAGACTCCAAGATGAATTCCCGGTCGCTCAACGGCAGGCGCGAGCTTGGTGAGAATGCCGGGGGTGAGCGAGAGGGGGTGTTCGAAGATCAAGGGCTGTTCTGCCTGTTCCGGTGGTAAGTAAGCTAGTGATATTTGTGGCGCTCGGCCTTCTTCACGCCGCAGACTGGCCCAGAAGGTGGCATCGACAATCGACTGTATGGTCCGTGCATCGGGTGCAGGCGCAAGTTCCTGTTCGCCTCGCTCGCGGGCAGCCGAGAGTTGGCGCGTGAAATGAGCTTCAACGATCGGCGCCACTGTTTCGGCCGCCTGATAGGTCGGCTCACGACTCACTATTCTGTTCCCGCTCTTTATCAGAGCAGTAGATCCACCCTGTTCTGAGTAAGGAGTACTCATTTCCCTTGCAACTTCCTTAGCATCTGATCGCCGCCCTTGTTCCTTGGATTCAGTTCCAGCGATCGTTTGTAGCTGGCAATCGCCGGCTCAATTTCATTATTTGTCATGTAAGCCTCCCCCAGACTGTCATGGACATTCCACGAGTGCGGATAGAATTCGACGTTGAGTTTGAAGATCCCTATCGCTTCGGGAAGTTTCTTCTGTCTCATCAACCCATAGCCCAGCGCGTTCAGGCGCCCCTCGCTAACCGCAACATTATCGGGTCTCTCTTTCTTGATGGCTCGATATCTGTCAAGCGCCTCGGACACTTTGCCGGCCATTAATATCTCGAACGGAACCAACTTGTCGGAAGGTATTCGGTGAGCCGTTGTCACCCCGCCCGGGAAGCGTATCCGTATCGCATCAACTTTGCCCGACGCCTCTCTAATGAATGTGTATTCTACGTTTTGATCGCGTCTGATGAAGTTGGTCTCGGATATCGCAGGCATCTCGAAGCGCGATCCCTCAGTGGGCTCCGCGTAAAGGGTCTCGTTCTCTTTAGTAACCGTCAACACGCGATCCGGATTGACCTGAAAGCGTCCTACGTAATCGTCGAGCTTCGTGGGATCGACCGATACGACCTCGAAAGGCGCCGGCAGGAACTCTTCCCAGTTGTACTCACGAGCCAGACCCCGGATGATCTCACGGATGATTTGGCCGTTATCGGAATTGACCATGACAACCGCCCCGTAGCCTTTGTCACGACTCACTACCAATTCCGCACGGAATCCCTCATCCGCGCCGCCGTGCCCAAAGTAAAGGCTGTTACCACGCTTGTCGATAAAAAAACCAAGGCCAACCTCCTCCCTGAAAGGCGTGACCATCTTCTCGGTCAATTCTCTCGAGAGTATTTTGTTGGACCGGCCCGCCAGCGAAAGCTGAACTTCGATTGCGAATCTGGCGAGGTCACTCGGAGTGGTCCATAGCCCCGCAGCGGCCATTTCGGGGTAAATGTGAATCTTCCCCGGAACGAGGCTTCCATCCATACGATGACCTGAGGCAGCCTTCTTTAGCCAATCATCAGGCAATGGTTGGCTGTACGTGCTGTTTCTCATGTTGAGAGGGTCGAGAACGGTTACTCTTGCAATTCGCGGAAAGGGTTCTCGTTCGACATCCATAACCATCAATTGCGCGATCGTTGTCCCACCGCCTGAGTACCTGAACCTGGCGCCCGGCTCGATGTCGACGCGTACCGGAGCAGTATTAGCAGGTTCCACCCCGTCAAGGATCTGCTGTAGCGTGGGAAGTTTTTCGCCGGCCGCATAGCCGGGGAAACCATGTACCGTGAGACCTGCGGTATGACTGAGCAGGTTCGCGAGTGTCACCTTCCTTCTAGCCGTAAATTCGTTGTCCGGTAACTTCCACGAGGTAAGCTTATTGTTGATGTTTTCTTCCAGCGTAAACTTACCTTCCTGAACCTTCTTCAGGGCTACCATCGCTGCTACAGGCTTGCTGATCGAACCCGCTTGAAACAGTGTTTCTGCGGTAACGGGTTCTGGCGACTGTACGTCTTTGATGCCATAACTACGCGCCCACTCGATCTTGTAATTATTAATTACAGCTATGCTGACCCCCGGTACCTTGTGGTGCTTCATTCGCTCCTCGATGGACCAGGTTGCGTCTCCCTTAATTAAAACCGGAGGCAACAGACCGTGCTCGACGCGTCTTATACGGAGTTCTGTTTCTGCATTCGGGGGCTCGGATGGGTTCGGGCCAGATTGGGCCAACGAGACCGCCGGAAAGACTAAGGCCAGCAGCAGTAACTTACAAACAGTTCTTTTCATAAGGCCTTTCATGGAAAGCAACTAAACAATCTTGTCTTTATGCAACCGCTCGCGATAAACGTCGTAATCGGGCAAGCGTCGCTCATAGGCTGAAGACATCAGTGGCGACGAAATCATGAAATCGGCTGAGGCGCGATTGCAGGCCACCGGAGTATTCCAGACCACCGCTATTCTCAACAACGCTTTTACGTCAGGGTCGTGTGGATGTGGTTCAAGTGGGTCCCAGAAGAAGATCAGGAAGTCAATCAAGCCCTCTGCGATCTTGGCGCCGACCTGCTGGTCCCCACCGAGCGGGCCGCTTTGGAGCTTTGTCACCGGGTTCCCAAGTACGTCTTCGAGCATCGTGCCCGTCGTGCCGGTGGCGAATAGCTCGTGACCGGCTAGCAGCGAGCGATTGAAGCGGGCCCACTCCAACAGGTCTTGTTTCTTATTGTCATGGGCAACAAGGGCGATTCGCTTCCGTGGCTCTATTTCTATCACTTGTTGAGTCATACGAACCTCAAATAAACCCTAATGGGGCCTAACACCACTCCCGAAACTTTTTAGGGCCACATGATATACGACACTGCTTCGGTGGAACAGGAAGGGGCACGCTTGGGGACTGCTTGACCAGAAGGCGATATATTGGTAAAAAGGCGCGCCCCGATATGAAGGCCTACCCCGTCAAACGGCGTCAAGTCACTAAGCTCTTACGTGGTTCCCAATCGCCTGGATAACGTGCCGTATAAGGTCGAACAAAGCTGGGTACTTTGAGCAATTCAGGTATATGAGATCAAAAAAAGCGTACTTCTGGGTATTTACTCTGCTGGTTATGGTGGCGGGGCAGGTAAGCGCCCAGACGGCTCCCGAACTGCTGACGGAGGACGAGTCGGCCTGGGCCATTGCCCTGGATTCAGTGACTAGAATCCGTGAACCATTTCCGATTGAAACGACCCTCAACTTTAGTGCTGATAACCGTACCCGGGTGATGCTCTTCGCAAAGTACGTCGAATTATTGCCTGGGGAAGGAGTCTCAGCAGTTACCGCTCAAGCTGAGGATCTGCAACAAAAACCTTACGTGCTGGATGTAGAATACGTTGGCAAGGTCCCAGGCTTTGAGTGGTTGACACAGATCATTGTTCGATTGCCGAATCAGCTCGCGAACGTTGGTGATGTATTGGTAAGCATCACGGTTCATGGCGTAACAAGCAACAAGGTTCTTCTGGCAATCAAACAGTCATCAATCCCGACACCAACACCGACACCAACACCAACGCCAACACCTCCAACCTCGTTGCCGGCGATGACGTTTCCCGGTGCGAATTGGGAAACTCGCGACCCTCAGGAATTGGGAGTGGACTCAGCAAAGATGGAAGCGGCCTTCGCGTACCTCTCACAACATTTGGACACTTCTACGACCGCGGTCATCCGAAACGGATATCTGATTCGCAGCAGTTCGGGCATCGACACGCGCTTCAGTGCATTCTCAGTGACGAAGAGCTTTACGAGTACAGTCCTGGGTCTCTTAATCGACGACGGCAAAGCTTCGTTGAATACGTTTGCAATGGACCACGTGCCGGTGATGGCAAACCTTTATCCGACAGTTAACTTAAGGCATTTCACAACGATGACTTCCGGATATGATGCTCCGGGGGAGAGTTACGAGCCACCAGATGGTTCTCCTGACCCGTTCGTTCCTGGCACTCCTTTATTTACGCCGCCTGGATCGCAGTATGCCTACTTCGATGATGCCATGGGTCAGTTTGGTCATGTCCTCACTCGAATTGCTCAAGAGTCCGTTTATGATCTGTTCAAACGTCGAATCGCCGATCCCATTGGGATGACAAATTGGCAATGGGCAATGTCCGCTGTCCTTGATGGCTACTACGTCTACGATACCTCGGGTAATCAGACAGGTATCACAATCTCGCCGCGGGAGCTCGCCCGATTGGGACACCTGTTTCTGAACCGGGGAAATTGGAACGGCAATCAGCTCCTGAGCACTGGGTGGGTGGACCAGGCGACTGCTGTGCAGGTTCCGGCATCCACACCGCACAGTGGAATCCGACCGGGATTCGATGGCCGCGGGGTCTATGGATTTAACTGGTGGGTTAATGGAATCAAACCAAACGGCGAGCGCAAATGGCCCTCAGCGCCGGTTAAGACATTCGCCGCATGGGGTATCAATGAAAATCGCGTCTGGGTAGTTCCCGAGTGGGGCATGGTGGTTATTCGGGTTAGCGACTCGGGTGACGTCTCTGACACGGTATGGGACGGCTTCTTTGCCCGACTCAAAGAAGCCATAGTCGTTCAATGAGAAATCTCGTCCAGGTATTTATGGACAAACATGACCGCCATTGCTCGTCCCCCCACAGCCGAAGCAACGCTTGACAGATTTAAGGCGATCACCCCGGGGCGAGACTATGGATCCTCATATCCCAAAGCACGAATGCTCAATTGGAGGTCCCTCGGGTTCCGGGTAAAAAATAGCCCCCCCTTCCTTTCTGAATGCGATGGCAGGTAGTCCAGTGTGGTTTCACTGGTCTCTATACTCTGATCGTCATTGCTGAGCTGTCCTTCTATTGTCAGGCCCTCAGCAGTCGAGCCGCCGCTGTTCGACGCTCGAAACCTAACGAGATAACCATTCTCAGTCTCGCCAATCGAGTCCAGTTGGATTCTCACTGTTGGTGGAGAATGATCACCCCAGATCCCCTCATAGATCATGAAAGCAATCGAGCCCACCACGAGTAAGAGTCCAACAGCCGCCACCACCCACTCCCAGGTTGAAGTCGCGTTATGCTTTCGTTCAACCTCATTCTGAGTCGACTGCCCGTTTTTTTGTGATGAAGGCACAATTGCACCCGGGTCCTCATCTTTATGCTTCGCCTCATCTCCCATGCTGTGCTCCTCATTCAAAGTATCAGGCGAGCGGCGGCTGCGCCCACCGCCGCTGGAAACGCGAGAACGATAACTGCGACGACGATCTCGTGAAACGCCAGACCATCTATTCTTCCAAAAGTCCAAAGTATGAACAGGCTGGTCAGGAGGGCGAGGGCGTACCCAACCACTGTGAAGCGCAGAAATTCACTCCAAAACGGCGTGCCCCCCGGAATCGAATGCTGGCCCTGAAACTCAAGCGCGTACACAAACGCGTGCATGATTAGCAACGAAACTAACGCGAGCCCAACGGCGTGCCATGGGGTCATCTTGTGAGCAATCAAGACTATCTCTTCAGTGGGCGCCAGATTGAAGGCCAGGAATACAGCCCCGACGGCCATGAAAAACAGTTCTCCACCGAATCCTGGTTCGCGTTTCCTTCTCTCTTTTTCCTCCTGGTTGCCTCCGAGTTCACTTTGGGCCAGCATCGCGCCAATGCTTGCGGGTACAGCCTGAAGCGATATCTTCCCGATGATCTCATCGAAGGACATGCCGGGTTCGATGACTGCAAAAAAAAGAAGAGCCACGGCAGAGGCGACAAATCCTACAGCGTAAGCCACGAACGCATCGACCCCATCTTCTCTCCAATCAAAAGTCTCTTCGAAGCCAATATAGTGAGATAACCCGATCAGCAGCGGTATAACGACAAGGAGAAAAAGGGCGAGCCGCAGGTTGCTCATATAAAACCCGAGGGCCCACATCTCCATGGTCATGAGCATTGGTAGGGAAAAGATCAGCGCGCCGGCGAACGCGCGCGCCAAACCGATTGCAAACCGCCGGTCAGCAGTTCGCTCTATTGCACGAGGTTCTGGTATTTCGTCCGTGATATTCACTCGTTAGCTTTTATCCTGTCGGGCGCAATATACCAGCATCAACCGGCTACGAAACAGCTTTCGACAAGCGGCCGCTGGTACCTGCATTTTGTTTAATCCCCAGCTGGCGTACAATTGATTACTCCCAAAACCCACAAGAGGTAACAGTCCATGAAGCGTTCAGTTCGTTTAATCGCTCTGCTCGTTTGTTGTTTTTGTTTAGATTTTCCCGCCGCGAAAGAGGCAGAAACTAGACCCTCGACTTCAGCTCAGCGCGCCGAAAACTTGCGCTTTCGGTCAGAGGATGTCTCTTACCGAAATGAGAACATCGTGTTAGCGGCCTTGTTGATGATCCCTGAATCGGAAGGGCCTGTACCCGCCGGGGTAATCATTCAAGGGTCGGGAACGAGCGATCGGACTAACCAGTGGGCGCGAGGTATATCTGAACTGTTGGTCAGTCAGGGCCTGGCCGTCCTGCTCACCGACAAGCGCGGTAGTGGTAAGTCAGAAGGGACTTGGCAATCCGCTGACTTTAATGATTTGGCCTCTGATGCTATTGCAGGAGTGAAATACCTTCGCTCGCGCAAGGAGATTGACACGCGTCGAATTGGACTGGTTGGTCTCAGTCAGGGGGGGTGGATTGCGCCACTCGCAGCAGCGCGGTCGGAGGATGTAGCATTCGTAATTGACATTTCGGGTGCCGCGGTAAGCTTTGCCGAGCAATCCTTCGTGGAGATGGCGAACACTGCACGCCAAGCGGGACTCTCTGAAGAGCAAGTGGCCAAAGTGATCGAACTAAACCGTGCGGTGGCAGAGTATCTAACAACCGGCGATTGGGAAAAATACGCTAAACAACGAGATCGTGCGCTGAAGTCCGAGTGGGGAAAAATCGCGGCTGGATTTCCCGGCTCGCCTGAACTGCCGATCTGGAACTTCCTGCGCCGTGTCGCTAACTTCGACCCGCTGCCGTACTGGATTCAATTAAAACAGCCAGTGTTGGTGATATACGGTGAAAAGGATGAGCAGGATAACGTGCCGGTGGTCGAAAGTGTGAGGCGATTGCGGTTTACGTTCGAGAGTGCTCGAAAGCGGAACTACCGAATCGAGGTCATTCCAGATGCCGGTCACTCATTCATCGATCCGGAGCGGCAGGAGCTTATGCCGGCTTTCGTCGCGGTGCTTGGTTCTTGGGTCAGAGAATTCAAATAATCAGCTTACGATTCCAGCTCCTTTATTTTCTGGATCGCATTTGTGTTATCAGGGTTCAACTCTAGAGACTTCTGGTAGTACTTGATAGCCGACTCTTTGTCCCCCTTAATCATGTATGCTTCAGCAAGACTGTCCCAGGTGTTGAAGGCTTGAGGATAGTCATTGGTATTTTGCACGAATACTTCGATAGCGTCGTTCACTCTCTTTAATCCCAATAACTGGTAACCGAGACGATTCATTTGCGCTTCGGTGAGCCTGGCATTTTGATCGCCCTGTTGACGACGCATGCGATAATCGCTTAGCACTGTTTTGGCATCAGATTTGAGAATGGCTTTTAACAAGTTGCGGGCTGGAGAGTTGTACGTCTCATAGTTCAACCAGGCAAGCGCCGGCTGTTGTCCGCCGAGCGTCGCTTCAACCAGCTCATTAACGATTGTGAGCCCTGTGGAGCTGTTAGCGAAGATGATTACTGCCGACTTTTGCTCGCGGGATCCCACGATGTAAGCCTTGCTGTCGCCATTGTCGCCCCAGTGCCAGAAGCTGATGCCATTGTTGCTCTTTTGGAGGCCCCACCCCAATCCCCAAGAGATGGATGGAGAGAGTTTTGGGTTGGGCCGATTGATATTGTTTGTGCCCGCTTCGGCAACGCTAATCTGAGGAGTCAACATCAGTCGGGCAGTCTCGCTCTTCAGCCCTGTTGATCGGATAGTCGCAATCACAAAACGTGCGTAATCAGTGGCGGTAGTTTGTAAGCTGGCTGCAGCGTTTGCTGTTTCTGGCTTGTTTCGTCCTGAAACGATGCCGACTGCGTTATGCCGAAAGGTTTTCCGAGCCTCGTAGCTATCTTGCCAAACAAAGCTGCTGCTCTTCATACCTAATGGCTCAAATACTGTTCTCTTCATAAAAGCGTTGAACGCCTCACCTGTAACGTGCTCCACAACTTTTGCCAGATAGACGTACCCTTCACCTGAATAGCTGAAACGATTGCCTGGAGTGTAGTGGATCTTAAGCATTGATTCGCCACGCGGACGCCAATTCGGAAACCCCGATGTATGGCTAAGAATCTGCCGAACTGTTATCTGGTTCAAGTGGGGATCATCTCCAACGTCATATTTGCCGCGTAGATACCGGGTCAATGGCGTATCCAAATCAAGTGTTCCTTTGTCTACGAGCTTCAGGAGCCCATATGCAAAGACGGGCTTGCTCAGAGAGGCTGCCTCGAAGACCGTTTCGTCGTTGACGACTTCCTTCGTTTCAGTATTTTTAACTCCAAAACCACGTGACCAGGCAATCTCTCCATTGCGGATTAGAGCGATAGCAAGTCCGGGGATGTCGCCCTCATGCATCAGGTGGGGAATGCTTTGTTCCAATTGTGCAACAGTCTCTTTTGTCCCCTCCGCTTTTGGCGACTGGCGATACTGTGCGTGACCTAGGTTAGACGAGATCAGCATGGCTACGCCGATGGCACAAGCCCCGATCCAATGTTTAAGCCACAGATAATTGCACATCCAATCAATAGGTTTCTTGTCCATCTTTTCGCTCCTTGCGCGAGGCTACCCTTATGAGTATCCAACGGTCGCTAGAAGGAAACTAGCTGCACCGATATTGTAAACACCACCGAGGCCTGTTTCATGCAAGGAAATCTCCTGAGAAAGTCAACTTTCATTGTGGCTCTTTCCGCCTATCCTTCGCGTTACACAAGAGCAACTTGTTTCCTTTCTCAGATGTGAGCATCGAAACGGTGGCTTCACTGAGCCTGGGTGTCTTTTGGCGTGGCGGCGTTGACAGTTGGAAATAGAGTTGGTAAGTTTACGCCGCGTAACCCCGCGTTTGAAAGCTGAACGCCTGATCGCCGATGATTGGTCAAATGCATAGTCTTTACCGCTACTACTACTATTACGGCTCGCTCTTCGAGGAGGGACGGGACGGTGTAGTGGAATTGCGGCGTAAGATCATCATCTAAGCGACCAAAAAGTTCCACAATAAACCGGCTACTGATCCTTCCGCCAATGAAGGAGAGGTAGCCGGTTCTTTTTGTTTTAAGGAGAAGCCATGACTGTAATTCAGGAGACTGCCAAAGCGTTGTTGAGCGACCACGTGGACATGCGACCTGTAACCGCAGGACCGGAAACTCTGTCTTTGGATCGCAATGCTCTAGTTAAACTCGATCCAGATCATCCGGGCTTCCGTGACCTTGCCTACCGCGCGCGCCGGAATCAGATAGCGCGGATTGCGGCTGACTATAGATCTGGAGAACCGGTTCCCGCGGCCCCGTATACCCAAGAAGAGAATGAACTCTGGCGGACGGTCCTTGAAACAATTGCGCCTTTCCATGCAAGTTACGCTTGCGCAGAATATCTGGAGGGTTTTTGCAGGTTGGATCTGCCACGCGAACGCATCCCGCAACTAAGTGAAGTATCCGTTCGCGTCGAGGATATCAGCGGCTTCCGCCTTGAACCTGTTGCCGGATTGGTGGAACCCCGCGTGTTTCTCGAGTCACTGGCTGACGGAGTCTTCCTTTGCACACAGTACATTCGACATCACTCGACCCCGCACTACACGCCTGAACCGGACGTTGTGCATGAAATCCTCGGCCATGCTGTGACTCTCGGTAGTGAACGGCTCTCTGAACTCAACCGAATGGTGGGCCGGGCAGTCAAGCGAACCAAGTCTGCCGAAGCTTTGGAAAAGTTGTCCAGGATCTACTGGTTCACCCTCGAATTCGGCGTTGTCCGCGAGGGCGGCAAAATTAAAGCCTACGGCACAGGGCTCCTCTCATCCTCAGGAGAGTTAGAGGCTATGTCCCGGGCTGAGCTACGTCCGTTTGATTTAGAGGCTGCATCGGGGCAAGAGTACGATCCAACCGATTACCAGCCCGTGCTCTTCTGTGCTGACTCATTTGATCAGATGTACTTCGGATTGAAAGAACACCTGCAAAGCTTTGTCTAGAGCAGGATTCGAATACCGATCTTCATCGACCCTCCTCAAGGCCCTGAAATTTTGACCGGTCAGTCTGACTGGTGAGTGTCATTTTGCCTACCTGAACCCTCACCAAAAAGCCCTAAAACTAAGGCTAAATGGCCCAAATTAGAGAATTTACCATGGCACGAGGCGTGCTCAATCACCACCGCCCACAAAATCCTCTCTCTTTGTAAGGCCAAGTCTTAAGAAACTGAATTCGAGGAAAAAATGAAGAGAGTATTCGCTTCTCCAATCGCATATCTCACAATGCTGTCCCTGGTGCTGTCGTTGTTTGTGGGAGTTCTGACGACAGACGGTCACGCCGCCTCATCTGCCGGTCAAGCAGTTGGTCGCAAGGTCGCAGATGACCTCCGCCGGCGGACCCAGCGAGCCAACGCGAATACAGATGTGGTGAGTGTGATCCTTCAGTTGAAGGGCAAGATTAGCGGACGCCTAAACGCGCTTCTCAATCGTAACGGAATCCACCTGCGCAAGGAATTTCAGAATCTTGACGCAAAGGCAATCGATCTTCCCGCCAGCATAGTTTCTGAACTCGCCGCTTTTCCCGAGGTTGAGTATGTGACCTTTGACCGGCAGACCCAGGCAATGGGCCATATCACTACGACTACTGGAGTTGACGCGGCAAAAGCTGGGACGCCAGGCGCGTATGAGTTGGACGGAAGCGGAATTGGAATCGCGATTCTCGATTCAGGCATCTTCAGAGAGCACCACTCACTGCTCGCCCAGAATGGCCAGACCAGGGTAGCCGTCAGCAAGGACTTTACAGGCCAGAACACTGTAAATGATAACTACGGACATGGCACCCACGTCGCATCGATTGCAGCCGGCAATGCAACAATCTCAAATGGTGCTTACCTGGGTATTGCACCCAACGCCCACTTGCTTAATCTACGCGTTCTCAACTCTCAGGGTGTCGGGGCTGTCTCTAACGTATTGAGCGCGCTTGACTGGGTGATGAGCAATCGCACCACATACAACATTCGCGTGGTCAACCTCAGTTTGGGCATGCCTGCAATCGATTCGTACAAGAATGATCCATTGTGCAAGGCGGTGCGCCGTTTGGTTGACGTGGGAATCGTGGTAGCTGCGGCAGCCGGAAACGATGGTAAAGACAGTTCCGGCAACAAGGTCTACGGGCTGGTCCACTCCCCCGGTAACGAGCCATCGGCAATCACTGTGGGAGCGGTGAACAGTTATGGAACGGATAATCGCGGCGATGATCAGGTGACAACGTTCAGTTCACGAGGGCCCACGCGAAGCTTCTCAACCGATAGCGCGGGAGTAAGACATTACGACAATCTCATCAAACCCGATCTCGCTGCACCGGGCAATAAGATCATCGCCGCTCAGGCCAAAAATAATCTGCTTGTCTCTCAAAACCCCGAGCTGGATGCCGGCGTGAGTCATCAGGTTCACCGCAGGATGATGTATATGAGTGGGACCTCGATGGCAACCCCCGTCGTAGCCGGGGCCGCTGCCCTGATGTTTCAGGCGAACCCTAAACTCACCCCTAATACCATCAAAGCAATACTAATATATACGGCCCAGCCTCTGGCGGGATTTAATATGTTCGAACAGGGTGCAGGTCAAATCAATATTGAAGGCGCCGTCCGGATTGCGAAGCTGGTCAGGACAGACCTTGGTCCCGGCACTCCTCTGGGGACTCCATTACTCACCACCGCAAACGCTCCCGTACCGGAAACGACAATCGCGAACTTCACCTTTACGTGGTCTCAAGGAATCATCCTGAATAACACTTATGCACATGGCGCCAACTTGATCACAAGCTACCAAAAGATCTACGGCACTGGCGTCCTGCTAGGTGACGGGCTGCTACTCAGCGCTGGTGTGCTACTTGGCGACGGAGTCCTCCTCGGCGATGGGGTTCTGCTGGGCGACACTATCCTGACCAGCAACGGGACGCACATTGCCGGCGGTTCCTTCTTCTGTAGTCAGGGAGTGTTACTTGGAGATGGCGTATTGCTTGGTGACGGTGTGCTGCTTGGTGACGGTGTGCTGCTTGGCGATGGGGTTCTGCTTGGAGATGGGGTGCTGTTGGGTGATGGTGTTCTGCTTGGCGACAGTTTCCTCTTTGGCGACTCCACACAGACTATGTTGACTGTGGTCGACGGCGCGCGATAATCTATCGTTGATCTGGTTGGTTCCCAATCCAACGTAAAGTCCTCCCGCACAAACATTGCAACAGCTCCCTGCCGTGGCTTGCTACTTTGGGGCTATTCGTGCATGATGGTCGCGTTAATCCTTCTCTCGCGCATCAACGGTGATGCGCCCCGCGCATGCAGAACTTGCGCCGGCGTTCGGATCGTTCGAGAGCAGGCTGATTCTCAACTTCAGAAGCCGCTCAGTAGAGCAACCGAAGACGGCCCTTCGCTGCTACCGTTACTCCGAAGCAACACCGATTCGCAGCTTCTTTTTGTTCCCGAGAAGGGAAAAGGTACATTTTGTTATGTCGATGAAACTTTACGTAGGAAATCTCGCTTTTCAAACATCCAGCCAAGAGCTGCAAGAGCTCTTCGCTCAGGTTGGCACTGTTGAATCAGCGAGCGTCGTGGAAGACCGCGACACGGGGCGTTCACGGGGCTTTGGCTTCGTGGAGATGTCCAGCAAGGAGGAGGGCGAAGCTGCAATTCAGGAGTTTAATGGTAAGGAAGTAAACGGTCGTAGCCTAACCGTGAACGAGGCCAGACCACGCGAAAATCGCGGAGGTGGCGGCCGCGGATTTGGCGGTGGAAATCGCGGTGGGTTTGGTGGAAACCGCGGCGGTCGCAGTGGTGGTGGTGGACGCGGAGGCTATGGCGCAGGTGGTGGCGGTAATCGCGAGCCGCGCTGGTAAGCAATCTCTACTCTCTAATCTAATCAACGTTGTTGTGGGTCGATAGCCGGCAGTAGCGTACATGCTACCGCCGGGTGTCGGCCTTCTGCCTGCCGGACAACCAACATGTTCACACAATGGTGAACGAAGAGTTGGAAATCCCTACAGGTTCGGCCTTCACAATCTTGTTAAGCTCTTGATGAGCTAATCACTGACACTCCTGTATATAAGGAGTTGTCTGAAAAGGAATGTATGAATTTTTCTCAGCTGGGACTCGCGACCGCACAGGTGCGGGCTTGCGAATCCCTCGGATACACCAAACCTACACCAATCCAGGAGCAGGCAATTCCGGTTATTTTGGATGGTTCTGATCTAATCGGCTGTGCCGAAACGGGCACCGGTAAGACTGCCGCGTTTTTGCTCCCTCTTATTCAAAGGATCCTCGAGGCCAAAAAGAAAGGTCTTCATGTTCTGGTTCTAGCCCCTACGAGGGAGCTAGCTGCGCAGATCCACAGAAACTATCAGGAGCTGAATACTCAACAGGGCAGCCGAAGCGCGCTGATCATTGGTGGGACCAGTATGTCGCGCCAAATTGCTGAATTGCGTCGCGGAGCGTCCGTATTGATCGCTACGCCTGGACGGCTAATTGACTTAATCGAAAGAGGCACTGTGAATCTCGGCAGCGTGAACACGCTTGTTCTGGACGAGGCTGACCGAATGCTAGACATGGGATTCCTGCCGGCGATTAGGCGAGTGCTGTCGATGCTGCCGGCCTCGAGACAGACACTCCTGTTCTCCGCCACCATGTCACCTGAGATTCAGGCGCTGGCCCGGGCAACAATGCGCAACCCGAAGTTGATCGCTGTCAGCCCTCCGGGGCGAGCTCCGATATTGGTCGACCAGACTGCTTATCAGGTCGCCCAAGAATCCAAAACGCCATTGCTGCTTGATCTGCTTGAACGAGAACGCTTCGAGCGAGTCCTCGTCTTTACACGCACCCGCCGTGGCGCTGAGCGCCTTTCACATATTCTTTCAGCCCGAGATCATAGTGTTGACCGCATTCACTCTGATCGCACTCAGCCCCAGCGCGAGGCAGCGCTGAGAGGATTCCGGAGCGGACGAACCAGAATACTGGTGGCCACTGACATCGCAGCCCGCGGATTGGACATTGAAGGGGTTTCACATGTGATTAATTACGACGTCCCAGGCGCTCCCGAAGACTACGTTCATCGAATCGGGAGGACCGGACGAGCTGGTGCACCCGGCCGCGCAATCACGATCGTCGCGCCCGTTGACGAATTTTCGATGCGAGCCATCGAACGACTGACAGGCCAAAGTGTGAAGAGTGTTGTACCGAGCGGTTTCGGTGGAAAGAAAAGCGAAGGAACCACTAAAACGGTCCATCCTTTGAAGGCGAGTCGTGCTGTTTTTACGCGATCCTTCAGGCCACGTCGCGCGAGTCGGTAGCAGGAAACCGTTTGACAATGTATTTTCAAATGGTTACTTAAGTTTTTAAGTTCAGTCCATTAGACGAGGAGATCTTATTGGCAAAAGATGATCTGATACCCGCGGAAGGGGTCATTATTGATAAACAGCCTAATGCATACTTCAAGGTTCAACTCGATAACACATCACACGTAGTGCTGGCCGTGATCTCGGGCAAGATGCGAAAGAACCGCATTCGCATCCTGGTAGGAGACCGAGTAAGCGTTGAGATGTCTCCCTATGATTTAAGCAAAGGGCGCATTACGTACCGTTACAAGTAAGCAGCAGTGCCGCCCAGAGAGACTTAGGAATCGCGCTACGCCTCAGGGGAAGATCCCGAGCTCCGCATAGCAAGTCGCGATTTTGTTGATTGCGTTTACAAACGCCGCTGTGCGTTGGCTGGAGATGCGCTCCTCTCGTTTCCAGGTTTCCCGAATCTGCTGATAGGCGTTCACCATCGTTTCTTCGAGCCCGGAATTGACAAGATCGATCTCATCTGCGCCTCGGGCTACCACCTTTTTGTACTCTTCAGGTAGCGATTTACCGGTGGCCCTCTCAATTGTGCCTAGAATATTTTCGAAAGCCATTTGATCGAAACGCTTTCCCAGTCGTCCAAAGCGAACATGCGAAAGGTTCTTAAGCCACTCGAAGTAAGAAACTGTCACTCCTCCCGCATTCAGGTATAGATCCGGAATAACAAGCACGCCTCGGCTGATTAGAATCTCTTCGGCAGCGACTGTCGTTGGGCCGTTAGCTCCTTCCGCGACAATCCTCGCCTTGATACGCGGTGCATTCTCTTCTGTAATCTGATTTTCGAGGGCAGCCGGAATCAGAACATCACATTCGAGTTCGAGCGCTGCAGACCTGTCGTGCAGGTTGATTGCGTGTGGAAAGTTAAGAATCGACCCGGTCTCTCTGCGGTGTCTCATTAGCTCTTCGATGTCGATCCCGTCCGGGTTGCTAATCGATCCTTCATACTCAGCGATGCCAACAATTATGCAGCCTGCTGCCTGGCAAAACTGTGCAGCGTGATACCCAACATTGCCAAGACCTTGTATAACAATTCTTTTACCTTCGAGTCCTGTTGGCAGGCCGAGTGGCTTCATGTCCTCCTGATGACTACAGGCTTCCCGCAGGCCAAAAAAGATGCCCCGACCTGTGGCTTCCAACCTCCCACGAATACCGCCTTGAGAAACAGACTTTCCGGTAACGCAGGCCAACGCATCCAGTTGGCCTGGATGGAAAGCAGCATACGTGTCGGCAATCCAGGCCATCTCTCTTTGACCGGTGCCGTAGTCGGGGGCGGGAACGTCGATACCGGGGCCAATGAAGTTCTTCTTAATCAACTCGGCCGTGTAGCGCCGCGTAATCTGTTCCAACTCGGGCTCGGCATATTGTTTGGCGTTGATTCTTACTGCCCCTTTACCACCACCAAAAGGAACATCCACGATCGCGCATTTATAGGTCATCAGCGCTGCGAGCGCCATCACCTCATCTTCGTTGGCGTCTTCGGAGTATCGGATTCCTCCTTTGACTGGAAGCTTATGATGGCTGTGCTCGACTCGCCAGCCATCGATCACTTTGTATCCCTGCTGAGTCCGGACTGGGAAGCTGAAATGATAGATGCTGTTACATACCTTTATCTGGTCCAGCAGACCCGGTGGGTGTTTAGTGACTGCGGCGGCCTTGTCAAAGTTGGAAAGAACATTTTGAAAAAAGGTTAATTCCCTGGTTGCGGTTTTCATTGTTTGCTCCCGGGCTGACGTAGATATAAAACTCAGGACCGCACTACGATGTTGTAAAAACAGGACAATTCGTGTTTTACTGCACTATCGTTACTAATAACACCTGGTTCGGGCTTCGAACTTTGTGATTCTGAAGCAATACCAAACTAAAACTTACAAGTCACGACCAGACCAAGTGGAAAAGCCCAGTATCCTCATTGAAAGAAGGCAAACGCCGCGCCTCCCAGTAGCCTGCGAGGCGGAGCTGTTTGCGAGTGTTTCTCTCCTCGATACCTCAGAGGTCGACAGACCGACATCATCACTGGTTTTTTTGGGTGCTACGCAAAACATCAGTCTCGCTGGGGTCGCGCTTAAACTTCCGTCGGTGAGAATCGACGAGAAGTACTGTCAGGAAGCTCATTCGTTAAAGGTTTCGTTGCACCTGAAGCCGTCATCATCAGTCGAACTGGAGATCAGTCCGCTTCGCTGCCATCCGCTTGACGCGAATGATCCCGACGCTGGATATTTAATTGGCGCCCGCATTACCCGCGTGGCCGAAGAGGGAGAGACGGAGTTCAAGTCCTTCCTCCAGAGTTTTAATCGATAGATCGCGCCTGCTTTCCTGGAACAATCAAGATGCCAACGTTGGTTAGTGATCCGACAATCGTAGAAGCTGCGGGCAATAAGCCTAAGCTTATCGCAGAGTTTGTTGGTAGGGTGAATACCCAAACCGACAACATAAGTATTGCCCGCATGAAGAGTCCGGGCGGCTGGATCGAACCCGGGCAGCGCCCCGACTTTGACGAGTATACGCTTGTGCTCAAAGGTCTGCTGCGAGTGCGAACTGAAACTGACCTTATTGATGTCCGAGCGGGCCAGGCTGTTATTGCGCATCACGGCGAGTGGGTCCAGTACAGTACGCCCGAAGCAGAGGGCGCGGAGTATATTGCTATCTGTGTGCCGGCGTTCTCACCTGAGTCTGTTCATCGGGACGAGTGAAACAAGACGATTTCAACTATCAGCGACAGGTTGGCTCTCCGCCTCATCCTTCTTCCTGGTCCACATCCCGCAGATCTGGTGAGCTTCAGCCAGGGTGAGATTGTCGTAGATATCAGCGCTATTCTTTACAATGCCATTCTCGAGTTCCAGAATCTCCCAGTCGGGAGCTTCGGGATCTGTTCCCGCCCGCCCAGGTTTTATTCTTATCTCATATGAGATCTCGGGCCCATTAGTTTCGCTGTCCATCTTGAAAACTTCCTCAACTTGAATTGGCTTCCGGGGTGGAATCTATCACAGGGCCGGGCGAATCGCACCTCATCGCACCTCCAACGTGATCACGGCTACTGAATGCTTAGGCAGAGTCACGTTGAAATTCGGGCCCGCAGGTATCTTACGCGTGGTGGTGAAGACTGCATTAGGACGGAGAAAATCATTTGCATCCTTTAATGACTGCGCGGTCACGATTCTTAGCTCCGCCTGTGCCCCGGGATCCACTCCATGAAGCTCAACACTGGTCGTTAAATCGTTCGTCGGGTTAGTGTTCACGGCTTTGATAAAGATCCTTTTGCCATCACTGGACCGGCTTGCTACTGCGTCAAGATAAGGTACGTTCTTTCCCTCTTTGCTTGAGTCAAACAAGGGACCACTGACAATGGCCGCCAATCGTTCTGCACCGCGTTGACTATTATAAAGCTCGTTAACAAGGTAGAGGGGTGAGACGAAAAGACCATGCCGCCCCACCTGTATTATCCCGCCGGGCCAGCCGTTGACGAGATCTGAGACCGCGCTCTGCTCGACGAGGTCTCCCGTTCGCTCGAAGACGTTCATGAGTCGCGCTCCGTAGAGTGCCGACTCCATCGAATACTGCCGCTCAACGGGGAGATCCAGTCCCCACTCATTGATGGCAAGTTTAATGACTCTACCAGGAACCAGTTCCTCCAGCATCTGTTTAACCTGACCGTAGAAACGTTCGAGAAACAAGGGTCGGGCCATCAAGTTGAGTGGATCACCCGCCATTTCCCTTCTGCCGTAGTAGTGATGTATCGCCAGATAATCAATGTTCCTTCCGGAGGTTCGTAAAACCGTGCGGTTCCATTCCATATTATTGTCACCGACAGCAATTAACTTGATCGAAGGATCCACGGCGCGCATCGCTTGCGCGTAGCGGTTGTAGTTCTTTGCATAGGCGCCGGCATCCGAATGACCGCGCACCCAGTTCCCCCAGATCTCGTTACCCACCTCCCAAAACTTAACAGCAAACGGTTCTGGATGACCGTTGGCTGCCCGCAAAGCCCCGTACTTTGACGTCGCCGGCCCATTACAGTACTCGACCCAGGCAGCCGCCTCGTCAACAGTTGCGCCACGACCCTCGACGTTCACGGTGATTGAAGGTTCAGCGCCAACGGATTTAGAGAAGAGGATGAACTCATCCGTCCCAAAGTCACTCGGTTCAGGCTCATTTTTCCAGGACAGATTGGCCCATGTTACGCGCTTGTCTCGCGGGCCGACGCCCCAGAGCCAGCGGTAATCCTGAGCGACGTTACCGCCGGGCCAACGGATAAAAGCCGGGTTCAATGCCTTGATCTTTTCATACACCTCACGACGGACGCCGCCCGGAGCAACGTCACCTGGCATCAGCGAAACCTGATCAACCCAGATGCGGCCGCGACCGGGAAAGAGGAGGACGAAGCGTGCAAGGGGATCCGTTTTCGTCGGTTTCAAATTGAATTCATGCTTGCGCCAATCACCGGTTATACCTTCGATGTCCGCGGCAGCGTAGATCTCGCCCAGACTGACATCTGATTCAAGTGCTACGGTGACCGCGCCTTTGTAATCGGTGGTCTTTAGCCAAACGTACCCACGGTATTCCAGACCGGCTCTGATGGGAATACGAGGTTGGTAAAAGCCGCGGCGGGTGATTACCCCGTTGCCTGCTTCAACTCGCAACGAGTGCTCCTTGATCGGGGCCTCTCCAGTTTCGACTTTAAACTCTCGTTCTGGCGGATACGAGAGGCGCTCATCGTGCGCGAAATTCAGAGCATAGTCATCGTTACGTTCGTCCGGATAACGCTCCCAGTTTCGGGGCAGTCCGATAACATTTGGCTGCTCCCCGAAGCTACGGTCGCGAAGCAGTTCAGCATGTACGCCGCCCTTGATGCCTTCGTACATGAATTCGAGAAACTGACCGTAGAGCAGGGGACTAATGCGATTTTCAACTTTGCGAGCGTCAACCACTATGCTCGCTCGATTCGCATCCTGAGCGTGAGTCACATGGAGCGAAAACAGAACGACTACCAGCACCACAAGTGGCGTTACGATGCCCAGATTGCGGGGAAATCCCCAATAGACACCTCGATCATCCGAGTCTTTGCGCAACCTCATCCGAGATAATCTCCCTGCCTCTTACTTTTTCAGCACACCAATTCGCAAGACAGTCAACGATTGTGGCTCGAGCGAATAGGTAATCTGATCTGTCGGAGCGGGAAACTGGCGCTCTACCGGAGAGATCTTTTTTGGTTCCGCCAGACTGTTCTCGGCTTTGAGGTCAGAACTGGAAAGAACAAAAGCTCTGCCGGATTTACTTACCTGTTGTGCCCCCGCCAGATTGATGCGCACTTCTCTCGCAGCCGGCGCTGTATTAACCACCTTTAGGATCAGCTCGCCGGTAGGTGCATCGAGCGAGGCGCTGCTAAAGAGGTCTCCCTGCCCGTTTTGAGGTGAGTCATTCATCAAGACCGGCAGGATTGTGGTTCCGCGATTGACGCTGAAGAGTTTCTGTACGTAGTAGTTGGGAGTTCCGTAAGATCGGAGGTTGTCGAACCAGATCAGGTTGGGGGTCCACTGCCACGCGTCGACGTGGGCGAAGAGCGGGGCATATGAGGAGAGCAGTACGACGTCGGCATTCCGATCAATACCGGTGATGAAAGCAGCCTCAGACAGAGCGCACTCCCAGTTGTTACGATTGTCGGGACTTGCAATCGCGACGCTTTGAGCCGCATATTCCCCGGCAAAGACCTTCGGTCCATTACGATCGTAGTTGTCGTAGCGCCGAACATTGTCGCGGAACCACTTGGGCGGTGCGTAGTAATGCTCGTCCACGAGCTCTGCTTTTAATTCGCGCAATTTGCCCCAAAGAAAGTCGAAACGTTCGCCGTCGGGGCTGGGACCGGAGCCAGAAACGAGAATGATATCGGGATATTTCTCTTTTAGGATCCGCGCAAAAATCTCATAACGTTCGATGTACTGAGGTCCCCACTGTTCGTTTCCAATCCCTATCATTTTGAGATTAAAGGGCTCGGGATGGCCCATCGCCGCGCGTTTGCTTCCCCAGGGACTTGTCGCCGGAGCGTTAGCAAACTCGATCAGATCGATCGCATCCTGAATGTAATGGTCGAGTTCCTCGATGGGAACCAGTTCCCCAGAGTTAAACTGGCAGGCCATTCCACAGTTAAGTATGGGAAGCGGTTCGGCGCCCAGATCTTTGCTTAAGAGGAAATATTCGTAATAACCAAGACCAAAAGACTGATAATAGTCTGGCGTCAAACGATGCCTGAACTCAGTATTCCACCGATTGACGATCAGCCGGCGATCATCAAGGTCGCCAATCGTCGTTTTCCACTGATAGCGCGTCTCCAAATGCCTGCCCTCGACGATGCAGCCACCCGGGAAACGCAAGAATCCGGGCTTGAGATCGTGTAGCAGTTCGACGAGATCGGACCGCAAGCCATTAGGTCGTTTCTGCCAGGTATCTCTTGGATAGAGCGAAATCACGTCGACATCGAGAGTGCCTGCGCCTTCAACGAGAACATTCAGCCGCCCTTTGGCCTCTGTATTGTTCGCCTTAATTGTCGAAGTGTAGGTTTTCCACTCGGGCGTAAAGTTTGTTAGGTTCGTCTGGCCCAATACGCGGCCCTCAGCGTCTTCGATCTCGATTCGCAGGGCCGACGGTTCGCCCGTAACTCGTCGCGCACGGATCGAGAATGTATATTCAGCGCCCTTCTCAACTCCGATACCGCGAAAGCCTTCGTTAGTTACCCCGAAGCCTTTACCCGGCGTATCGACCAATATTCGCAGAAAATGAGAGTTCGAAGTTTCTTTAACGGAACCCAGATCGAAAATCTGGAGCCTGCCTTTGGCGTCACCACGCGCAACCGGTTTCCACCCCATTAAAGGTTCCGGAAACTCAAATGAGCGGTTCTTTACGCGCTCGGGGTAAAGACCACCGTCCGCCCCAAAGTTGATGTCTTCAAAAAACAGACCGAAGAGGGTTGCGGGAATTGGAGCGCCTGGCTTGTCCACTTGAACTGTAATCTCTCCCGTTTGGGCTGACACGGGCCGGCTTACTGGGGCGAGAACCAGCGCGCACAACAGCGCGAGCAGTTTGGCAAAAAGAAGAGTCTGCGATCTAATCAATAACATTTGACTTTGCTCCCCAATCTAGAAAGTCCCCACGAGTTCAATAAGGGCCGCGAATGTGAGCTGCCACTTGCATTTCGTAAAATTTCCGGAGACGCCCGTGAAGTTCATCGCTTAGCGGGTCGAGTTCCGCCGTCTTAATATTTGCTCGGGCCTGCGCGGCATCACGCGCGCCCGGAATGGTTACACTCACAGCGTCAAAATCGATCGTCCAACGCAGGGACATCTGTGCGAGTGTCATGCCCTCGGGCACGAGTGGCTTCAGGGCATCTGCCAGTTCTACCCCTTTCTCAAACGGTAGACCAGCGAAGGTCTCTCCAACGTTAAATTTCTGCCCTTCACGGTTATAGCTGCGATGGTCCGTTGGGGCGAATTTGGTGCCCTTTGTATATTTGCCGGATAGAAGCCCACTGGCCAAAGGCAGGCGAACGATTATTGCGACGCCCTTTTGTTTGGCATCTGCAAAAAGTTCAATTGGCTTTTGACGAAAGATATTGAAGATGATCTGGAGCGAGGAAAGATCCTCCTGCTTAAGGCAGACTTGCGCTTCCTCGTCGGTCTCGACGCTGACACCAAAGTGCTTGATCTTGCCTTCGCGCTTGAGCGTGCGCAGAGATTCAAAGACTTCACCCTGGCGAAGGAGATCAGGGGGGATGCAGTGCAGTTGCGTCAGGTCGATTGTTTCAATACCGAGCCGGCGCAAAGAGGCTTCAGTATGAGAACGCATGGATTCGAGCGAAAAGTTCTCTGGCCATCCAGGCTCCGGAAATCGTCCGAGCTTGGTTGCGACGAAAACCGTTTCGGAAGTTTCCTTCAGGAACTTCCCAATGAGTTCTTCACTGCGACCCAGTCCGTAGACATCAGCGGTGTCGAAGAAATTGACGCCACCTTCGACCGCCGCCCTCAGAGTATCGAGGGCGTGTTGCTCGTCGACGTCACCCCAATCAGTGCCTCCGAGTTGCCATGTTCCAAGGCCGATCGGGGTTACTTGAACCCCGGTGCGGTCAAATGCGCGACGCTTCATTGCTTGATTCTCCAACAGGAAAGCAGCCGTCTTTTGGATTTAATACTCCTCCAATAGGTGCGTGGCTCAGGCTGTTGTTGTGGGGGCAAGTCGTTCACACCACCGATGAAAACAATAACCAAAAGCGATCTTGGTATTAGTCTGCGGGTTTATCTTGTCGAGGCTAAGAGCCTAATCCATAGTCACTGCCTCGGCCGAGAATAAGTGGCGCTTCGTTTGATACTCGCGCTTTTAGTCACTCCAGTCATGCGCTTGATGAAGTCCACCTCCTCCCGAATATATGGAGTACCGTCGGTGCGAAACACCTCGTGAAACCAGATGGTTGGTTCGATATCGATGTAGGGTTTTTGCCAGGAATCCCATGGCAAGTGCGTTTGCGTTTTCCCCTGAACCAATCCCCAGTTATAAGCGGCGACATTGTATTTCTTTGCGGCATGCAGCGAGCCAATGAAAGTGCTGCCGTTGCCGCGTGCCATGTACTCCGTGCAAAAGAGCGGACGGTTGTAGCGCTGTAGCCATCTGACTCGCCGCTCAAACTCTGAGGGTGAATCGTAGTTGTGAAAAGAGACCACGTCGGATAGTTCGATCTGTAGCCGGTCCATCTCTGTCATCTTTTCCGGGGAGGACCAATCTCCTTTCCAAACGCCGCTTGTTAATGGCTGTTGTGGTCCAACTGCGCGGGCCCAGGCGAAGGCCTTCGGAAGCAGTGCCATAACGAGCTCGACCTTATTTTTGGGTTCGAGTTCGCCATAACTGCCATGGTTCATGTTGTCGGGTTCATTCCAGATGTCCCAGGCAAGCACGCGGTCGTCCTTCGCAAAAGCCCCTACAACACCTTTCACGTAAGCTTCGAGGCGAGAGTACTCACTCGGGTTCTGGAGGGTCTTGGTGCTTGGGCTCTGCACCCACCCGGAGTTGTGCACGCCCGGTTTCGGGGCGCGCTGTTTTCCTAACTGGGGATTGGGATCCCAGACCGAATCAAACAGAACGAACATCGGCCGAATTTTGTGTTTTGCTGCGATGGTCAGAAAGGTGTCGAGCCGGCGCTTAAAACCTTCAGAATCTTGTTGCCAAAGCAGGTCGTGGAGATAGACGCGCATAGTATTCATCCCGAGCGTCTGGGCCCAGCCCAGCTCGACGTCGATTCTTTTTGGATCAAATGAATCCGCCTGCCACATCTCCAACTGGTTAATAGCGCTTGCTGGATTAAAGTTGGCGCCAACCAACCAGGGCTGCTGTTTGTACCAATCGTTCGCTTTCTGTTCAGACCACTTTTCTGCCGGCGCGGCGACCGCCACGAAACTCAAAAGGAGCGTTAAGACCAAAAGGTTTAGCGTTCGGTTCAGTTTTGACATGTTCAGATACCCTCCCGTTTGTTATGCGTCTCCTTCAGCGCACGCCGAGCAGAATGTCGATCGTTAATTGATCCAGCCGCTCGTAGCGCAAGCCCTTCGCAGCAATTTGCTTTCGATCGAAGGTTAAGGCCAGCAGATCGTTTGCATGCCGAGCAGAGAATTTTCCACCGCTGCCGTTTCCATCTGCTGCCGCTATCTCCGCCAGCAACGATCTGATCTCGGTGTCAGAGTTCCACTGACGTGCCTTCTCCTTCAGGATCAGATAGGTGCGCATCGAGCCCCGGGCAAAGTCTTTGACTCCCTCGTAATCTTCTGTGCGGTAAGCATGAGAGTCGAAGTGGCGCGGGCCGTCATAGCCGACATCTTCAAGAAACTTGACGAGCCAGAAGGCAGCCTTGGGATTTGCGGAGCCAAAACGCAGATCCTGATCGTAGCGCCCGGGAACCTGGTCGTTGAGATCGATGTGAAAGAGTTTTCCCGATTCCCAGGCTTGGGCAACCGAGTGGGTCATATTGAGACCCGCCATGTGCTCGTGGGCCACCTCGGGATTGACCCCAACCAGTTCCGGATGATCGAGCGTGGCGATCAAGGCCAGGTAAGCTCCGGTTGTCGGCATATAGATATCAGCGCGCGGTTCGTTTGGTTTTGCCTCAAGGGCTAACTTGTAGTTGTAATTCTGGCTGATCGAGTACTCGCAAAGATAATTGAGAGCTTCCCGCAGTCGCTTGACGGCTTCATCGGGTCTGCGGCACCCGTCGGTCTCGACGCCCTCTCGTCCTCCCCAGAGTACAAAAAGTTCCGCGCCGCACTCGGCGCCAAGGTCCATAGCGCGCATTGTCTTCTGGAGGGCGTACGCACGCACATCTTTATCGTTAGCCGTGAAGGCGCCGTCACGAAAGACGGGATCATAAAAGAGATTGACAGTAGCCATCGGTACCCTTATGCCATGGGTCTCGCAGGCGCGTCGAAACTCATTGACGATCTTATCGCGCTGGTCGGCTGTAGCGTCGATGTGCACGAGATCGTTATCGTGGAAATTGACGCCGTAGGCGCCAACTTCGGCCAGCATCTGCACGGCTTCGACGGGCGGCAGCGTCGGACGTACTGCATCTCCGAATGGATCGCGTCCGCGGTTCCCGACGGTCCAAAGGCCAAAGGTGAATTTGTTTTCTGGTCGAGGCGAATAAGCATCTTGAGTCATGTTGGTAGAACCTCACTTCCTGTTGCGAACGTCCTGTCTGATCCACGAAAGGACACAAACTCTGCCGTCACGCTAATGGCCTTCAAATGGTTTGCAGCGCGGGGTAGAGAGCGTCGTAGGCGCGATAGCGAGAATTCATGATGGCGACTGCTGTCGGATCTGGTTCGATGCGCGTCGCAACACGGACCGCCTGCGCGCAAGCTTCATCAACTGAGCCCCACACTCGAGTGCCTACTCCAGCAAGGAGTGCTGCCCCATAGGCTGCTCCTTCTTCCGCCACTAATACTTCCACCGGTTGTCCGTATACATCGGCTTGTATCTGTCGCCACAAAGCTGCGCGCGCTCCCCCACCACCAAGTCGAATCGTAACCACCGGAACCTTCATCTCGGCGAAGATAGTTAGCGAGTCCCGCAATGAGAACGCCACACCTTCGAGAATGCTGCGAATGATGTGAGAACGTCCGTGATTAGCCGCCAACCCTACCAGCGCTGCGCGCGCATGAGGATCGAGATGAGGAGTACGTTCACCCATAAGATACGGCGCCCACAGCACTCCATCAGACCCTGGTGGAGCGTTTGCGGCCTCTTTGCATAGGAGTTCGTATGGGTCCTCGGCGCCTGAATTCTCACGCGTGCCGAATTGATCCTTAAACCAACGCAACGATAGACCGGCTCCCTGAGTGACACCCATTACATGCCATCGTCCGGGGATAGCGTGGCAGAACGTATGGACCCTACCTGCCCGATCAAGCGCGGGCCGATCCGTTGCTGCAAACACGACCCCTGAAGTGCCAATCGTTGCACTCACGGCGCCTGGGCTAACTATGCCCATTCCTACTGCGCCCGCAGCCTGGTCTCCGGCGCCCGCCACCACCGGAGTTCCTTCGGTGAGTCCTGTTGCGGCGGCACCTTCCGCCGAAACCTTGCCCGTGACCTCAGGTGATTCGAACACGGTCGGAAGGTAATTCTTGTCAATCTCAACCGCATCGAGCATCGCGTTGGACCACCGGCGATTGGCAACATCAAACAGAAGTGTGCCGGACGCGTCAGCAACATCACTGGCACGTTCACCCGTAAGCCGGAATCGAACATAATCCTTTGGTAAAAGGATCGAACGCACGCGGGACCAGAGGTCCGGCTCTTCATCTCGAACCCAAAGCAGCTTCGGAAGTGTAAAACCTGTAAGCGCCGGGTTCGAGGTCAATTCAATAAGCCGCTCCGCTCCTACGCGCTTTGTGATCGCCTGACACTGAGCATCGGTGCGCTGGTCACACCAGATGAGAGCAGGTCTTATGACCTGGCCCGTTTCATCGAGCAATACCGCCCCATGCATCTGGCCCGAAAACCCGATCGCAGCAATCTGGCTTGCTTCGATTTCTGCTTGCGAAAGCGCTCTGCGGACGGCCTCGCGGGCAGCACGCCACCAATCATTTGGATCTTGCTCGGCCCACCCTGTCTGAGGTGAAACGAAAGGCGCATGCTCGGCAGTCGCGGAAGAGACTACGGCTCCCTTTTCATCGACGATTAGGGCCCGGGTACCGCCCGTCCCGACATCTATGCCCAGCACTCTCCTATTCATTTAGAGCCACCTGGATCTGATCCTTATTTGCCCTTCGGGTTCTCGCCACTGGCCCACCTGTTTCGACACCTTCCGGCATCTCGTAGAGCGACTGGCCCAACGCAGTAGGTATGAGTACGGAACAAACGGAGACCAGTAAAGCTGCAATTGAGCTTGCTTTGCTTACCATAAATTTTCGATCCCTGGGGGAGGACTTTCCATCGTTAAGCCCTTGCTGTACGGCGCTGAAGAATTTGATCAGCTATGACGCCAATCAGAATCACTGCACCCATCACTGCAAAATTGAGCGATGAAGGGATGCCCAGCAGATTTACCAGGTTTTGTAAGACCTGAAGCAGAGCTGCGCCAAGAAGAATGCCGATGATGGACCCCTCCCCTCCTCGAAGTGAACATCCGCCCAATACTGCTGCGGCGATTCCGTAAAGTTCAAAAAAGCTGCCATGTGATGAGGGGGAGACTGAGTTTGTATAAAACGCGAATACAATGGCGGCAATGCCCGCAAGCAGTCCGAGAATTATGTAGGCACTGGCGATAATGCGGTTCGAGTTGATGCCGGAATAGCGGGCCGCTACCTCGTTACGACCGACAGCAAATAGATAGCGTCCATAGACGGAGCGGTGCAGCACAATCCACATAACGATGCTGACCACAACGAGCAGAATAAAAGGGGTGGGCACTCCGAGCACGTCGCCATTTGCGAGATCGCGCAGCCACTCGAAACCGGCAGCGCTTCCGAAACCTTTCGTTTCATCATTCGCGATGAACCTTGCCAGCCCGCGGTAGAAGAGCAGGCCGCAAAGGGTAACGATAAATGGTTGTAGGCGAAGCTTGGTGATTAACACTCCGTGCAGAGCGCCGAGGGCCATTGCGATGCCGAGAATCACAAGGACGACCAGCGCCGGCGGCCAGCCCAGCTCGACCAGCAATATGGACAGGATGACGCCGAGCAGCGCAAAGGCCGATCCAACCGACAGATCAATTCCCCCAGTGATGATCACGATGCCGAGACCTATACTGAAGATCCCG
>DATKDA010000177.1:0-37659 GCA_035512935.1 Pyrinomonadaceae bacterium
GAGATGGACGATGACGAACTGGCGCGAATCCGAAACCAGGAGGTCGGTTTCGTGTTTCAGACGTTCAATCTGTTGGCGCGGGCAACGGCGCTCCATAACGTGGAGTTGCCATTAATCTACGGTGGCATCGGGGCATCACAACGACACGAAATGGCCAAGAAGGCTCTCGCCGCCGTCGATCTTGCCGACCGAGTTACCCATCGACCTAACGAACTCTCCGGCGGTCAGCGCCAGCGCGTGGCAATCGCGCGGGCACTCGTCAACCACCCATCCATTCTGCTTGCTGACGAACCAACCGGCGCGCTGGATACGCATACAAGCATGGAGATCATGGATCTATTCGAACGCTTGCATGAAGAGGGCAACACGATAATTGTCGTTACTCACGAGCACGATATTGCCGCGCGCGCCCATCGCGAGATCTCGATCCGCGACGGTCTGATTGAAAAAGACGAAAAGCTTAGATAGGAGAATTGCGACCGTGGTACCTGGTGCCGAAGGTGATCAGGCGCCGCATAGCTACCAGAGCGCCTTTTCACCTCAGCGTCGTCTGCGCCTTCCCTTGAGACTCACCGCACTCTGGGAAGCTTTCCTGGTTGCGACCTCTAGTCTTAGAGCCAACAAACTGCGAACGGCTCTCACTCTGATGGGCATTGTCGTCGGAGTAACGGCCGTGATCTCGGTCGTAACGATCATCAGAGGGCTCGATCAGACTGTAGCTCAGACCTTTTCGTCGCAGGGTTCTACGGTCTTCACAGTTTCCAAGAACCCACAGATCATCAAATCCCGCGAAGAGTTCATCACATTTAATCGCCGTAAGAACATCACCCACGAGGATGCCGATGCGATCAGTCGCCTCTGCACTGAGTGTTGGCGCGTCGGGATTGCCGCTAATGCTGTCGAAACGGTGAAGCATCTTAATCAAACAGGCGAGAATGTTCGCATCCGGGGTGTCACGCCAACAACTATGTTCGACATTGATGGTGTCTCAATCGAAGTGGGACGCATCTGGACCGAAGCCGAGGGTGAAGCCGGGCGCGAGGTCTGTGTGGTCGGGTCCGATATCCTCAAGAACCTTTTCGGAGGCGCCGCCGCCGATCGGGCTCTGGGTCAGGAAATCCGAGTAGCTGGTCGGCCCTATCGAATAGTAGGAGTGCTTGAACCCCTGGGATCGGTCTTTGGCTTCTCGCGCGACAACGTCATCTATATACCCTATGGAAGTTATCAAAAGGCCTTTGGCGCTCGGAACTCTGTAGTCGTTTTTGTTCAGGTGCCGGACGCCAACCAGTTGGAAGCAGCCGAGGATCAGGTGCGGACGATCATGAGAAATCGGCGCGGCCGAACTTTTGCGCAGGAGGGCGATGAGGGGTTTTCGATCGAGACCCAGGATGTCTTTCTGGATCTCTATGGTTCGGCAACTTCGAACATTTACATAGTGACCATAGGAGTAGCAGCAGTGTCGCTCATTGTGGGCGGAATTGTGGTCATGAACATCATGCTGGTGTCAGTGACCGAGCGCACAAGGGAAATCGGCATACGGAAAGCCATTGGCGCCCGCAAAAAAGATATTTTGACGCAATTTTTGATTGAGGCCGTCACAGTTGCGGCAATCGGAGGGGCGATTGGTGTGGCTACGGGGTTTGGGCTCGCTTATGCGATCTCGATGCTCATCGGCTTTCCGTTGTTGATTAGTGTCACGTCGGCCGTCCTGGGTGTAGGGGTCTCGTCGATTGTGGGAATAATTAGTGGGCTGTGGCCGGCCTGGCGGGCAGCAAGTCTGCATCCAATAGATGCGCTCCGCGCTGAATGACCGCGGATTTGCGATTGCCGATTGTCGATTGACGATTGACGAAATTCGATTGCCAATTGTCGATTGCCAATTGTCGATTGCCGAATGTCGATTGGTGTAGTTTCTGAACTAAAAGAGTAAGAAATCAGAAATCGAAAATCGAAAATCTGAAATCGAAAATCTCCTGATGCGTTTAGATGATGTAAAAGAATCGGCCCTGATAGCCCTGGATACTCTACGGGCGAACAAGCTTCGCTCTGCGCTCACCATTCTTGGAGTCAGCGTGGGCGTCATCACGGTCGTTTTTATGGTTTCAATAATCCAGGGATTGAATCGGGCATTCGCCGATCAGATCGAGTCTCTCGGCTCGAATACAATATTCGTCTCAAAGTTCGAGCCCAGCTTTGGCCGTCCGCCAGGTCCAGAGGAGATTCATCGCAAAGACCTGACGCTTGAGGACGCCGCCGCCCTCGAAGTTGAAGGGCCATCGATTGCCGGAGTCTCGCCCATTCGCCGCATGATCGCCTCAACTGTTCGCTATCAGGACAAACAGACCGATACGCCAGTTCTTTTCGGTGTGACTCCGGCCTACGAGTTCGTACACACACAATATGTAGCCAATGGCCGCTTCGTTAGCGAGATTGACATGCAGAACCGTTCCAACGTCTGCATCATCGGCGTTGATGTAATGCGCGCGCTCTTTCCTCACGAAGAGGCCGTGGACAAAGAGGTCCGGATCAACGGCAATCCCTTTCGGGTGATCGGGGTCATGGAACCCCTGGGAAACTTCTTCGGACAGTCGCGCGATAATTCCATCTTTGTCCCAATCAGCACCTTCGATAAGTATTATCGCGATTATCCTTTTCCTGAGGTTGTATTCTTTATCATCATAAGGCCGACATCGAGAGCAGATGTGCCATCTGCCATGGATGAGATTAGTGACATTCTGCGCCGCCGACGCCGCGTCGGACCCAACGAACCAAACAATTTTGGCATCTCTTCTCAGGACTCGCTTCTCGATGTTTATAATCAACTAACCGGAGCAACGGCGTTAGTCCTCACGTCAATCTCCTTTGTAGCCCTGATGATTGGCGGCATAGGTGTGATGAACATCATGCTGGTCTCGGTTACCGAACGGACCAAAGAGATCGGTATTCGCAAGGCTGTGGGAGCCACGCGTTTTAATATTCTCTCGCAGTTTCTGATCGAGGCTGTGGTTCTAACTGCTATTGGAGGACTCGCAGGGCTTGCTGTGGGAGAATTAGCGAGTTTGTTAATGAATAAATACTCTCCTCTTCCAGCCTACGTACCGTTGTGGGCCATTGGTCTCGGGGTAGGGATTTCAGGGGCAGTAGGCATTATCTTTGGCCTTTGGCCGGCCTGGAAAGCAGCTCGGCTTGATCCAATTGAAGCTCTGCGGTGGGAGTGAGAGAATAGCTGGCTGGTGCAAAAAAGGCGGGAAACGACCCGTAATAAGAAGTAGCCGTGAAATTTATCGAAACTCTGAAATTAGCGATCTCAGCGATCTGGGCACATAAGCTGCGCTCCGCATTGACACTGCTGGGCATGATTATCGGCGTGATGGCTGTGGTTGTGGTCTATTCACTGATCCAGGGTTTCAACACCTACGTTGACGAAAAGATTGCAGGCATTGGGGCTAAGTCTTTCACGATTCAACGCTTTAACCCGCTGGAGGACTTCAAAGACACCGATACCATTGCAGCCGCGCAGCGCCGTAACAAGGAGTTGACGCTGGACGATTTCGAGTACCTGAAACAGCGGGCCAGTTTGATCAATAGAATCGGTGCAAAGGCTCGCCCGCGGCCCGCGGAAATCAAGCGCGGCAGCCAGGTGCTCCAGGACATCTTTGTCACGGGGGCCACTGCTAACATCGCTGACATCGAAAATCGAGACATAGCCGAGGGACGCTACATCGTGGAATTCGAGAACGACTCGGCCCAGCGCGTGGCATATCTCGGTTCCGATGTCGCCAGTAAACTTTTTCCGGCAGGGAGTCCAATTGGCGAAGAGATTACCATCTCCGGAATGCCTTACCGGGTCATCGGCGTAGAGGTTCCTAAGGGGACGGTTTTTGGCATCCCGCAGGACAACTTCATTCACATTCCGCTGAAAACATACTCCATTCAGTTTGGCGCTCTTACTCGACAGCGTTCTGTTTCGTTTGTTGCCACTGCGCACTCAGACGAATTCTTTGACGACGCAGTCGAAGAGGCGCGCTTCCTGATGCGCGTACGACGAAAGCTCGATACGCAGGAGAAGGATAACTTTGGAATCGTTACCCCTGACGCCATCACGGGACTCCGCGATCGGCTGTTTGGAACTATCTTCATCGTTGCGATTGCTGTTCCCAGCATCGCGTTACTGGTAGGAGCAATCGTAATTATGAATATCATGCTGGTCTCGGTCACCGAGCGGACCAAGGAGATTGGCATTAGAAAATCGCTTGGCGCCCGGCAGATAGATATCCTTAAGCAGTTTCTCGTCGAGGCTATTACCTTGTCAGCAATCGGTGGGGCAGTCGGGGTGTTGATTGCCTGGATCATCGGACGCGTGCTGACTGCGGTCTTCTTTCCAACTTACCTTTCGGTCATTGCGGTAGTCTTTGCAGTGGGAGTCTCAGCAATTGTTGGGGTAATGGCAGGGGTCTTTCCGGCGTGGAAAGCGGCCCGCCTTGATCCGATTGAAGCATTGAGAGCGGAGTGAAGGATCATGAAGCTTTTGCGCAGTGACATTTACGAAAATCTCAGAATGGCGCTATCCACGTTGCGCGCCAATAAGCTGCGTTCGTTTCTGACCGTATTCGGTGTGGTCATCGGTGTGATCACGGTTATGTTGATTGCCTCCATCATCAGCGGAATCGACGTCTCCGTGCGCAAGGAGGTCGAGTCCTTTGGCACCCGCTCGATTTATCTGAGTAAATTTAATCCGGGAATTCGTATCGGCAGATTGTCTCGCGAAGAGCGGATGCGCAAGGAACTGACCTACGATGATGCCGTAGCTCTTTCAGGACTTCCGGCAGTTGAGTTCGCCGTTCCGTTTCTCGATGTGACGAATAATTGGTTCGGGCAAAAGATTATGGTTTCCGGCGGTGGAAAGTCATCTGCAGGTATCAATTTGCAGGGGACCCTTCCGGACTTCGAGCGAGCGGGCACGCAGATTGTGATCGAAGGGCGTTTCTTTTCTCAATTCGAGAACGACACTAACCGGAATGTCTGCGTTGTCGGTTCGAAGGTTGGTGAGGACTTCTTTCAATTCGGTTCTCCGGTCGGTCAAACATTGAAAATCGGCGAGCAGGAGTTTCGTGTCATCGGTCTGCTGCAAAAGCGTGAGCAGTTTCTCTTCACCGGTGGGAGCGACGACCAGAACAACGTTATCTATCTCCCGTATAATGTCGCGCAAAAACTGAAACCAAACGAGGATGATGTCTACATTCTCGCGGTCGCCCGAGCCGGGCTGATGGAAGAAGCAAAGGACCAGATTCGCGATCTATTACGCGTCAGGCGCCAGGTCCCTTTCTCTCAACCGGATAATTTCGGCATGGAGACTGCCGAGGGATTCCTCGAAAACTTTCGCTCGATCACCGCCGGTCTTGCGATTGCCATGGTCGTAATCTCTTCGGTTGGTCTGATGGTGGGTGGAATTGGCGTGATGAATATTATGTTGGTTTCAGTGACCGAGCGAACGCGCGAGATCGGGGTAAGGAAAGCCATTGGCGCACGTCGCAGCGATATCATGTGGCAGTTCTTAATCGAAGCGGCCACCCTGACGGGGGTCGGTGGCATAGTCGGTCTTTCACTCGGTTGGGGAGCAACCTTCATACTTCGACTATTGCTCCCTTCCTACGTGCCAATGTGGGCGCCAATCGGCGGTCTGGTAGCCAGTGTTGGGATTGGTCTAATCTTCGGACTCTGGCCCGCCTGGAAAGCTGCGCGTCTCGACCCAATCGAATCCTTGAGATACGAGTGAGAGCGCTTACATTGCAGTGCCCAGTATTCCCGCAAATGATGCTCTAAACACCACTCCTGTCACCCAAATCACCAGAACGATGGTCCAGGCTGTGCTTGATGGCATCTTAACCATCTTTCGCAGCCCCAGCGCCGCCAGGAACAATCCATAGAAAGCAAAAAGGTCGATTGAGCCCAGCACCGTCGCTAGAACGGGAGACGCGGTGGGATCGACAAAAAGCCCGAGGTTCGCCTGCACAAGACCACGTTTCGAGGCGTGAACGATGTCGTAATCATCAGGTGACTTAAGGAAAAGCAGAATGACGTTAAGAAACATTGTCAGAACTATCGGTGGCATGCTCGAGTAGGTCCAGACAGCAAGCGCCTGCTTATAGCTGATCTTCTTCGCGAGCAGCATCGTACCAAGCATGTAAATGGCTGCTCCGGCGGCGATCAGCAAAGCTACGACAAGGATGGGCGAAGCGTAATAGATTGCCTTGACAGCCGGATTTGTCTGCATCCGGATTGCCTGGTCCTTATCCTCCTGCGTCATCTGTTCCGCTTGCGGTGAAGCTTCGATGGCTTCAGTCATCACTCGCTCGAACCCGACGCGCTGAAAGAAGGTGACGGTAAAGACCATCAGAGCAACAGTCGCGATGATGCCGGCAACCAGAAAGCGGGGACGGTCTCGAAGCGATTCAAAGACTCGTCCGGGTTCAAAGAAAATGGCGGTCAAGGTCTCGCCAGTAGACATTGTTGGCTCGGATCCGGGGTCAGCGGCTGGAGGTTGGCCCCCGGGAATCTCGGAAACGCTCATTTCTTTGTTCTCCTTAATTAAGAAAGACAGAGAGACAAAACTGCTGGTCCCACTTTGCGATGATCACATTTTCGCTTGGAAATACGTAAAGCTGGGTGCTTAGGTTTCGATTATGGGCTTGAGAAAATTACCGCTGTTCCGCCTCACCCCAACCCGGCACGCGAATGCACGCGACACTATGACCAGGAATGACTTCACGCAACTCCGGATCGATCTGCGCACACTCCGGAATCGCAATAGGACAACGGGTGCGAAAACGGCAACCAGAAGGGGGATTGATCGGTGTCGGCACGTCGCCCTGAAGCACGATACGCTCACGCTTGCGAGTCGGGTCGGGAACCGGAATAGCTGAAAGCAGCGCCTTCGTGTAAGGATGCAGCGGTTGCGCATAAAGATCGGCGGCGCTCGCTATCTCTACAATGCGCCCCAGATACATAACCGCAACGCGCGTCGAGATATGTTCGACTACAGCCAGACCGTGCGAGATAAAGAGATAAGTAAGGCCAAACTCCTTTTGCAGGTCCTGCAAGAGATTGACCACCTGGGCCTGGACTGAAACATCGAGAGCCGAAACGGGTTCGTCGGCAACAATCAATTTCGGGTTCAGGGCCAGCGTGCGGGCGACGCCGATTCTCTGCCGTTGGCCTCCGGAGAATTCGTGCGGGTAGCGGTTCATGTAATCTGGATCGAGACCAACCTTGCGCAACAGCTCGGCTACGCGCTCACGCCGCTCCTTCTTTTCTCCGAGCCGGTGAATCAACAACGGTTCACCGACTATATCTCCCACCTTCATCCGGGGATTGAGCGAAGCGTAAGGGTCCTGAAAGACGATCTGCATTTCGCGGCGCACTTCGCGCAGTTGCTCCTTGCGCATTGAAAGTATGTCTTTGCCTGCAAACCTCACTTCGCCGGCCGTGGGCTCAATCAGTCGTAGCACACAGCGCCCTACGGTCGATTTGCCACATCCTGACTCGCCGACCAGACCGAGAGTTTCACCGCGCAGGATTTCGAAAGAGACCCCATCGACCGCGCGCACCACATCGTCGCTACCTTCAACGGGGAAGTGCTTCACCAGATCAGTAACACTAACCAGTGATGAACTGTGGTTTGTAATATCGAGACTCATCTGTCTGCCGCAACTGCCGCTGCCAGATCGTAAAGCACGCAACGCACTGTCACTCCACCCTCGAGATCGAAAAGCGGGATGGGCCCTTCAGTGCAACGAGGCATGCGATGCGAGCAGCGAGGCGCGAAGTGACATCCAGCCGGAAGATTGGTGGGACTTGGCACCACTCCTTCGATTGTCTCGAGGCGCTCCTTCTTTGCTACCTGCTCGGCCGTCAACTTTGGGACTGATCGCAACAAGCCCTCGCTGTAAGGATGCTTTGGCCGCGTGAAGAGTTCTTCCACCGGGGACTCTTCCACAATCTTTCCCGTATACATAACCGCCACTCGATCCGCAACTTCCGCAACCACTCCCAGGTCGTGCGTGATCAGCAGCACCGCCAACTCGCGCGTCTTTCTCAAATCATTCAACAGTTCCAGAATCTGCGCCTGAATCGTGACATCGAGCGCGGTTGTTGGTTCATCTGCAATCAACAATTTCGGATTACAAGCGAGAGCCATTGCAATCATGACGCGTTGCCGCATTCCTCCCGAGAGTTGATGGGGATAGTCATCGACCCGGCGCGCTGGATCGGGAATGGCCACTTCCCGCATCGCTTCAACTGCTGTGGCCCTTGCCTGTTTGCGGGAGAGTTTGCGGTGAAGCCGAAGTGCTTCAGCGATCTGTTCACCCACCGTGAAGACGGGATTCAAGGACGTCATCGGATCCTGAAAGATCATCGCAATGTCGTCGCCCCGAATCTGCCGCATCTGTTCGTCCGGGATCGAGAGCAGGTTGGTACCATCAAAAACGATCTCGCCCGCAACAATCTTTCCTGGCGGGGCGATCAATCTCATGATCGAAAGGGCGGTAATTGACTTGCCGCAGCCCGACTCTCCAACCAACCCCAACAACTCACCGCGTTCGAGGAAGAAACTCACACCATCGACGGCCTTGACGAGGCCGGCGCGTGTCGGGAAATGCGTCTGCAGGTTCTTTACTTCGAGCAGGTGTGGCATTACAGGCCCAGCTTGTCCATCCTGGCGATTTCGAACTTGCTATCTTCGCCCGGATAGCGTAGCAACTTCTCAAACCTTCCTGTCTCTTTCGCCAGGGCCCAGATGATGCTTTCACCGGCGGGTACGATCTGGGGTAGCGCGGAAAAAACCGGATCCTTAAATGCCTCCGAGGCGTCTATCAGGCGCCAGCCTTTGCGCTTGAACATATCGATTAGATCGCCAAGAAAGAGTGCGTTCAACAGATTATAGTGGATCAGCATCGTGTGCCTGACGGTGCGGCCCAGCCCTTTCACGGCCAGGTCGTCGTAGAATTTCGCTCTTTCCCACATGTGTTCCAAATAGAATTCACCATAGGGCTTTGGATCCAACGCCGCGTTTTTCGTCAGCCGCTCGCGCAAACGAGCTTCAATAGCCCAATCCGAAGCGTCAATCGTTACGTGACCGTTGCGATAACCATTCTTTTTCAAGAATTCCCTGACCCGATCTCTCTTATTTGCTGTATCTCCTTCCTTGAGATAGGGAAAACGAAATATTTTTTCAAAATTCGAGTAATGCTTTAGAACGGCTTCCCCCTTCAGAATATCCTCAGCGTATTCCTCAACGGTTAGTTTCGGACTGTGAAAATACTTGTGCGAATAGGAATGGTTGCCGATTAGATGTCCTGCTTGATCCCAGTGACTCAATAACCCTTTTCCTTCATCATTATCGAGGTGCTTTCCTGTAACGAAAATGGCTGCCTTCAGATCATTGCGGGTACGCAGTGCTGTTAGCAGCGCCCGATTGCGTTCGGCGGGAGAGAGAAGCAGGGCATTGTTCCAGGCAAAATCGTCAATGGTGATTGCAACTTCGGGAGCCGATCTTCCAGCCGCAAAGTGCACGTCGTCGACAGCAACAAGGAGTGCACTGGCGCCTAACAACTTCACAAAGTGTCTTCGTTTCATGATTGCTCAATCCTCGAACACGCACTCGACTGAATCGATTCGCCAGCCGGCGTTCAGCCGCTTCAAACCTACTTTGATGCTCGCATTGCCAACCTCAGCCCCCCGCAACGTCACAGTCGTCGAGGCTTTAGAACCCTGGGTCCGAGTTTCTGCGAGCGTTATGTTCTTCTCCCACTCAGGGTCAAAGTCCTGGGCACAGATAAAGATGTCGGCATTCATCTGGCGGGTGAGGCGCGGAGCCTTCGCTAACAACGCCGGTGTCAGGTATTTCAATGCCGTCGTCCGTTGCTTGAGCGGAGTGAAATTGTCGTTGTTCAGATTTCGCAGATACCACCTATAGAAGCCGCGAACGACCGCTTCAGGCGAGCTGTTTTGAACTGCCGGTAGTGTGCCTCCTCCCTGAGCTAGTGCAAAAGGAGATGCTACCAACTGGCAGATCATGATTAACGGTTGTAAGAATCTTTTCACGTTGAAGCTCCCGAATTTAAATTGTAGGTGACTCGAGGTACTCTCCCCAGACATTCCGTAAGCGATTACTAATCTCTCCTACGGTGGCGAAGACTTCGACACTTGCAAGGATTTGCGGCAAAAGGTTTTCCGTGCCCCGAGCCCCCTCTTCGAGCTTCCTCAGAGCCTCGTCGACCGCCGTTTGGTTCCGGCGTTCTCGCAGCGCGCGGACCCTTTCGATCTGCGTCCTTTCGATTTCGGGATCCACCCGCAGTATCTTCACAGGGGGTTCCTCCGCGATCTGATAGCGATTGACGCCGACGACGATCGCGTCGTTGCTCTCAATCGCCCGCTGATAACGATAGGCCGCCTCCTGAATCTCTCGCTGAACGTAGCCCGTTTCGATTGCCCGCAACATGCCTCCAAGCATATCGATCTTTTCCAGATAGTCGCTCGCTCTTTTTTCAATCTCATTGGTAAGTTGTTCAACCGCATAGGCTCCGCCGAGAGGATCCACCGTGTCGGCAACTCCAGACTCGTATGCGATCACCTGCTGTGTTCTCAAGGCGATACGGGCAGATTGTTCGGTCGGCAATGCGAGTGCTTCGTCCATCGCATTTGTATGAAGCGATTGAGCGCCTCCAAGTATAGCCGCGAGCGCCTGGACCGTCGTGCGCACAACATTGACGTCGGGCTGCTGGGCCGTCAGGGAAGAACCGGCAGTCTGCACATGAAATCGCAACATAGTAGAGCGAGGATCCTTGGCGTGAAATCTTTCCCGCATGATTCGGGCCCACAGACGGCGGGCCGCGCGAAACTTCCCAACCTCTTCCAGCAGATTATTGTGGGCGTTGAAGAAGAATGAGATCCGTGGTGCAAATTCATCTACTGACAATCCGGCATGCAACGCCGCTTCGACGTAAGCAATAGCATCTGCAAGCGTGAAGGCCAGCTCCTGCACTGCCGTCGACCCAGCCTCGCGAATGTGATAACCGCTGATCGAGATGGTGTTCCATTCAGGCGCCTCCCGGGCACAGAATGCAAAGGTATCGGTTATTAATCTCAGCGAGGGAGCCGGTGGATAGATGTATGTACCACGTGCAATGTATTCCTTAAGAATATCGTTTTGGATCGTTCCCCGTACGCGGTTAAAAGCAACCTGCTGTTTTCGCGCAACAGCGAGATAGAGACAGAGCAAAGTTGAAGCGGTGGCATTGATAGTCATTGAAGTCGAAACCGTATCGAGGGGGATACCGTCGAACAGCTTCAACATGTCCTCGAGCGAATCGATGGCGACGCCGACCTTGCCTACTTCGCCTGCGGCAAGAGGAGCGTCTGAGTCCAAACCTACTTGTGTGGGGAGATCGAAAGCTACGGAGAGTCCGGTGGTACCCTGAGCCAGAAGATACTTGTAGCGCGCATTTGACTCTTCTGCCGTCGCGTAACCCGCGTATTGCCGCATGGTCCACAGGCGACCGCGATACATATTGGGATAGATGCCCCGAGTGTAAGGAAATTCTCCGGGCTGTCCCAGATCGGTTTCGTATTCCAGAGGATCGGTGTTAGCTGGGTTGAAATCGACAGGCAACTCGATTCCGGAAGAGGTCTCGAACCGTTCGCGCCGTTCAGTATTTATCCGGGTTGCCATCAGATTCGATACAAAGTGGTTTCCTGCGAAGCCTAACATACGGTTTAGCAACGCGGCAATTTTGCCAACACCTTAACCGACCAAAAGCGGCGCCGGGCTCCAAAAAGTTGCCATTTGGGATCGGTGGTGTAACTGTATCCTTATGAAGAGTGTGGTGGTATCAAAGCGAGGTGCGGATAGAATTCGCAGCGGCCATCTGTGGGTCTATCGCAGTGACGTGACCCCCACAAAAGGCGTCGAAGATGGCGCAGTCGTTCGCATTCGCGACCCACATGGCAACTTCCTCGCCCTGGCCCTCTTCAGTAGCGCCTCCGAGATCTCGCTACGAGTTCTGACCCAAACCGACGAGCCCATCGACCGTGATTGGTGGCACAGACGCATCCTCGAAGCCGCCTCGCGTCGAGAGAAGATCAGCGCGGACACAAATGCATATCGTCTGGTCTATTCTGAAGGCGATCTCCTTCCCTCTTTGATCATCGATCGTTACGCCGACGTCTTTGTCTTACAAACTCTTTCTCAGGGTACGGAGGCCATCAAGTCGATGCTCGTCGATCTGCTGGTCGCAGAGTTTCAGCCGTTGGCAATAATCGAGCGTAACGATGTTCGTGTGAGGGAACTCGAAGGTTTGGAAATGATCTCCGGCATTCTGTATGGCAATGCCCCAGCCGAAATCGAGATCGAGCAGCATGGTATTAAGTTCATCGTTGCTTCACTTGGGGGTCAAAAAACGGGAGCGTTTCTTGATCAGCGTGAAAACCGGTTGGCAGCAGCTACGTTGGCTCGCGGACGCGCGCTTGATTGCTTCACTTTCTCGGGTGGATTTGCCCTTCACCTGGCAGCGGCCTGCGAGAGTGTACTCGGCATTGATATCTCGGAAGAGTCAATTTCAGCCGCGCAACGCAACGCGGAGCTTAACGGGACCGCAAATGTCGAGTTTCGCGAGAGGAACGTCTTCGACTCTTTGCGTGATTTTGAGACCAGGGGAGAGCGGTTTGACACAATCGTCCTCGACCCTCCCGCATTCGCAAAGAACAGAGCCAGCCTGCCGGCCGCGCGTCGTGGATACAAGGAGATAAACTTGCGTGCCTTAAAGCTTTTGAATCCCGGCGGCGTCCTAATAACCTGCACCTGCTCTTATCATGTGTCAGAGTCGCTTTTTCTCGATTTGATAGCCGAGGCAGCGAACGACGCTCATCGACGGGTACAGGTTGTCGAGAAAAGAATGCAAGCAAGTGATCACCCGGTGCTGCTGACCGTGCCCGAGACGTATTACCTTAAGTGTGTGATTGCTCGAGTGATTAAGTGAAGTTACCCGCTAGCTTTGCCATGCCTCGCCGCGGACGCTCTCGGCGAGACGTTTGGCGTCAGGAAGAACTTCCAACGCCCGGATGATCTGTGGATCGCTATCAAGCAGGATGCGGACGCCGGCGTCGTTTGAGAATGCAGCCGTAATGATCTGCTCCCGCAGGCGGGGCTTCACGAACTCCAATTCTTCATCGACCTGAGCGGGCGTGAGAGTAGATTCGACGTCGGTGCGCACAAAGTTACGAAAGGCCTCGATAACTCTCTCTGTAATTGCGTAATCGGTCGCCTTAGGATTTCGCCCGTACTGGACCCTCTCCACCTTATACGATTCGAGGCCGGGGACGACGCCGGCCGCCAAAAGCCGCGTGAACTGAAAAGCAGCTTCAACGATTCGCAACCGAACGGGAGTTGCTGCCAGAGGTTTTATCTCTATATCGGGCGTGATGCCGCCACCGCCGTAGAACACTCGACCTGCGGCAGTCTTAACTGCTGGACCATTCGGGACAACCATAGGAGACGATTGGGCTAATGGCGAATTCAGATCCCGGGATGACGGTGAAGGTACAGCTCTTGGCTCTTCCTGCCTTGTGTAATAGTTGTAAAATGAACCGCTCGAGTAATCCCGCTGCAATGAGCGACCGTAAGGCGTGTAATAACGCGCGGTGGTCAGAGTCAGGCCATGATTGAACGGCAACTGAAACACGCGCTGGACCAAGCCCTTACCAAAACTCGTCTCGCCCACGATCAGACCGCGGCCATGGTCCTGAATCGCGCCTGCAACGATCTCAGCCGCTGAAGCTGAGTTACGACTGATTAGGATTACGAGGGGCACGTCCTCCGGGTCTGAACCACGAGATTTATAGACCTGAGGTTCACTGTATTCGCGGCGGCCTTTGACGGAAACTACAACCTGACCTCGCGGTAAAAACTCACTGGCAACATCAATCGCCTGTTCAAGGAGACCTCCGGGATTCCCGCGCAGATCGAGAATCAACTGTCGCATGCCCTGCTCCTTCAGTTTGGTAAGCGCCTCTCTAAGCTCACCATTGCTGGTATGCTGAAACCCGCCCGTCAATCCGACATAACCGGTTCCGGAACGCACTATGTAAGCATTGCGAATGGAAGGTAGCGGCACTGCATCGCGAACAATTGTGAAGTAGAGCGGCGCCTCGGAACCCGCTCGCTCGACCTTAAGGTTTACGGGTTTGCCAAGACCACCGCGAACGTTCTTGGAAACCTGCTCGCTCGACCAGCTTCGTGCGTCTTTGCCATCAACTTCAACGATTCGATCTCCGTATTTGAGCCCCATTCGACCGGCCGGCGTGCCTTCGACTGCCGACTGAATATAGACACCGTCTCGATGTTGAACAATGGTGACGCCGATGCCATAAAAGCGGGAGTCCTGGTCCTCTTTCAACTTTCTGAATTCGTCCCGCGTAAAGTACATTGAGTGCGGATCCAGCGTATAAAGCATTCCCTGTATGGCCGCCTGCGTGGCCCTTTCATAGTCAATCTCACCGGCGTAACTCGCCGAGATTGCCGCCACGGCTTCGTTGTAATCCTTCTCGATATCATCTGCCGCCGTCGCAGCCTCGGCTCCAGCGGGTGAAACCGCACGACGCAGCCCCCTGGAATTACCTAGAGTGCCGCCGATGATCGCCGCAATCAGAATCAGGGAGCCTGCAACTATGGCAAATTTTCTGCTCATGCTGTTACGTTCTTTCCTGCCACGTCAAAATATAACACAGGCGGCGCCTGCAATCCGAAAGGGCTACAAAGACAACGATTATGTTATGGTATATTGCCGCGCGAGAGCCGCTGAATGCCTGTGCCCCTTTCCATCGTGATCCCCGCCTACAACGAAGCTGAACGTCTTGGCACTACATTGAGGACGGTGATGGATTATCTCAACCAGCACACACCCGGCGCCGAATTGATAGTGGTTGACGACGGTTCATCTGACAAGACTGCGGATCTGGCTCGTGAGACGTTAACGAGCTCAACGACTCTGCGCACGTCGGTCATTAGCTCCCAGTCAAATCTCGGTAAAGGTCGGGCCGTAAGGCTGGGTTTGCTTGCCTCGCGAGGCGATGTGGCGCTGTTCTCGGATGCGGATCTCTCGACTCCGATCACCGAGGCGCCGAAGCTCATCGAACCAATTCAACGGGGTGAATGCGACCTGGCCTTCGGCTCGCGCGCGCTCGATCGCAGTCTCATTGGTGTGCATCAACCTTGGCGGCGTGAACAGGGTGGCCGGGTATTTAATCTGGTAGTCCGTCTGGCAACCGGACTCCCTTTCTGGGACACACAATGTGGCTTCAAAGCCTTTCGGATGGAAGTGTGCCGGCCAATCATCGAAGGGGCGACCATTGACCGATTTGGTTTTGATGTCGAACTGCTCTACCTGGCCCATCGTGCAGGATTGAAATTACGTGAAATACCGGTGCGCTGGGACCACTATGAAGGCAGCAAGGTCAATGTTATGAGCGATAGCTTCAAGATGCTTGGCGAGGTCGGGTTGATTCGCCGCCAGGCGCGCCGCGGCGTGTACGATAATGCTGTGAAAGCCGTTCGAGCCCGGACTGCCCGTTAAGGTTGTGCGCGTGTAGAAATCCTGTCCTGCTTATATAATCCAAACAGATGCCAGCCCGTCTAAACGTCAACATCGACCACGTAGCCACCGTCCGTCAAGCGCGGCGCGCCCCCGAACCAAGCATCGTTGCGGCTGCCATGATCTGCGAACAGGCAGGCGCGGATGGCATTACTGTCCATCTTCGTGGCGACCGACGCCACATTCAGGACCAGGACCTGCACATTCTGCGCGAGAGCGTCACCACATACCTCAACATGGAGATGGCGGCAACCGAGGAGATGTTAAAAGTGGCGCTCGAGGAGCATCCGGACGCGGTGACTTTGGTTGCCGAAAACCCCGACGAGATCACAACTGAGGGCGGCTTGGATGTAAAGGCGAACATAGCAATAGTGCGGGCGACAGTTGGTCGTTTGCGTCAGGCGGGCATTCTGTCAAGTGTCTTTATCGATCCCGATCCGCAACAGATCGAGGTTGCCCATGAGATCGGAGCGCAGCAGGTCGAGTTGTGCACAGCAGTTTACGCGGAATCCACGCTGGGAAGCCGCGGCCTTCATGGGGAAGGCGTTCTGAAGGCGACTCACGAGCTTCGGCGTCTGCGGGAGTCGGCTACGCTGGCCACTCAGTATGGTCTGCACGTGGCAGCAGGCCATGGTCTCACCTACCGCAATGTTGGCGCAGTAGCAGCTATCAGCGAGTTTACTGAATTCAACATTGGCCACAACATAATTTCCCGTTCAATCTTCACCGGTTTGGATCAGGCAGTTCGCGAAATGCGCGAAGCCATCCGTCTGGGCTCGTTCCGCCCGGCTGTGTGAGTTGACTTACTTTAGTGACCTCGTCGCCCAACGTGAAGCGCCCCTTCTTGACATCTTTCGGCTTACGGTGGAGTTGCTGACCCAGCACATCATAGCTGTTCTGAATCTCGGCGAGAATAAATCTCAAGTCGTTATTGCCATCGAGGTTCTCGGAGGTGAATGGACTCTCGAGAACGGTAAAGCCCTGCTTTTGAAGTGCAGCAGCCACCAGCCCGGGCAATGCTTCGGCGACATTCTCCGACTCCTCCATCATTCCCTCGCCGCCTTTCATGCCAGTCTTGGTTAGTTCCACTTTAGCGGGCAGGATAAGAACGCTCCTAATCTGCTTCTCTTTCTTCTTTAGTTTTGGATGAAGATGTTGAGCAGTGACGGGGCCAATCGCAAAGGGCAGAATCGTAAGTATACTAACGATGGAAAGTAGCTTTTGCTTCATAGCTCACCTCAAAGATGCTGTTTCAGTTTTCCGTTTGCGCGCCGGATAAGTTCTTTTCCATGGCTTCTATTCGCTTGCTAACCCGTTGGCGGTCAAGGCTCTGGGGTCGCAGCTCCAGAAATCTGCGCAGCGCCATGACGGCCTTTTCCCGTTTACCCGTCTCCTCGAATAACAGTCCCAGACCCAGGTAAGCTTCCGCGTTGGCGTCATCGAGGGACAAAGCCTTCTCGTAGTATTCCTCCGCGCAGCGTTGGTTTTCCTTCCATGCAGATTGTCCTGCAGAGGTCGACAGTAGCACCCGCTCCTCTTCGGCGAGCGTCATCTTCGTCCGCTTCTTGCGAAGATCTTTTTTCTCTTTACCACTTAACTCACGCTCGATGATTCCGGGTGGGCGAGGTCCACTCATGCGGTAAGCATCCGCCAGCACCCGCATATTCTCGCTGGAGTTAGGATTGTTCTGAACGAGCTTCTCGCTGAGTGCGATTGCTGTGCGAAAACGGCGAGAGCTAAGGGCCCAGTGGGTATTGAGTTGCGAGATTTTTTCGGTCGCCGCCAGATAACGAAGGTGTTGCTCGTTTAAGTCACCTCGGTCTGTTGGCTGCCTGGCAGTAACAGTCTGAACCACATGTTTAATTCGGTCTTCGAGCTTGTCATGGTTGCGATAGAAGATTGGAGTGTCTGACTCCTCACCATCATAGTCTTTCTTCAGCAGCTTGAAGGACCCGGCCAACTCCTGCGGGTTGTATTCGGACTCCATCAATATGTTGGTAGCCTCGCGATCTGCCTCTCGCTCTAATTCCCGGCTGTAACCAAAAACGGAGAACGTAAGCAAGGCTTGAGAGATTGTAGATGCAAGAAAGCCAGGCGCTAGAGGCCACCGCAAGTTAACGGATACCAAGGTAAGGATAAACGGCCTCAGGGCTTACCCGTGGCGAGTTGTAGACGGACCATTGAACGCTCGAGCTTGGCGCGGGCCTTTTCAAAATCCTCTTCCGTACCACTCCAGGCGCTCAACTGCTTTTCAACGTGCTCCCGCGCCAAACGCGCTCGAGCAGCGTCGATCTCCTCGGGGCGTTCGGCAATCTCCGCCAGGATTGAGACGCGATCGTCCCTGACCTCCACGAACCCCCCCGAGACGTGTAGCTGAACCGTCTTACCGTCCTTTGAATAAGAGAGGACGCCCGTCTGAAGCTGGGAAATGAGCGGTGTATGTCCGGGAAGGATTCCCAGCTCACCGCCCAAACCCGGCACAGTTACCATGTCGACCGCTTCTGCGAGCACGCGTCGTTCCGGCGTCACCACTTCCAGTTGGAGCTGTTGGGCCATATCAGTATATGAATGATTAGGGGTCTACAGAGCGGCGAAGCAAACCCCAGAAGTTTATCCAAGCTTATCCTGCCGCAACGACCTTAGCTTTCTCGACAGCTTCTTCGATCGTACCTACCATGTAGAAAGCCTGCTCTGGCATATCGTCATGCTTCCCCTCGACGATCTCGCGGAAGCCCTTGATGGTGTCTTCAAGCTTCACATATTTGCCTTCGAGACCGGTGAACTGAGACGCGACAAAGAACGGTTGGGAGAAGAAGCGCTGGATCTTGCGCGCGCGCGACACGATCAACTTGTCTTCGTCTGAAAGTTCATCAAGACCCAGGATGGCGATGATGTCCTGGAGGTCCTTATACCGCTGAAGAACTCGCTTCACGTCCTGGGCCGTATTGTAGTGATCGTCACCAATGACCCGGGGATCAAGAATGCGCGATGAAGAGGCCAGCGGATCGACCGCCGGATAGATTCCGAGTTCCACGATCTGCCGTGAAAGCGCGGTCACGGCATCCAAATGAGCAAACGTGGTGGCGGGCGCAGGATCGGTGTAATCATCCGCCGGCACGTAAACAGCCTGAATTGAAGTGATCGAGCCGGTCTTGGTCGAGGTGATGCGCTCTTGCATCTCACCCATCTCGGAAGCCAGATTGGGTTGATAGCCTACCGCCGAAGGCATTCGCCCGAGAAGCGCCGAAACTTCCGAGCCGGCCTGGGTAAATCGGAAAATGTTGTCGATAAAGAGCAATACGTCCAGGCCCCGATCGCGGAAGTATTCTGCGACTGTCAAGCCCGAAAGGGCCACACGCAGGCGAGCGCCGGGTGGTTCCGTCATCTGGCCGTAAATAAGCGCCACTTTGGACTGCTCGATGGCATTCATATCGACCTTCGTCATGTCGAACTCGCCGGTCTCTTCAAAGTTCTTATAAAAACTCTCCCCAAAGTTAATAACCTTTGACTCGACCATTTCCCGCAGCAGATCGTTACCCTCGCGCGTCCGTTCGCCAACGCCAGCAAAAACTGAGAAGCCTGAGCGGGCTTTCGCGATGTTATTGATCAATTCCATCACGATGACAGTCTTACCCACGCCCGCACCGCCGAACAGACCGATCTTGCCGCCGCGCACAAAGGGCTGAATCAGATCGATGACCTTGATGCCCGTCTCAAACATCTGCAATTCGGTTGACTGTTCCTCAAAAGACGGTGCGTGCCGGTGAATGGGGTACCGTTCAGTATGTTTGACCGGCCCAAGATTATCCACGGGCTGGCCAATGACATTCAGCACCCGACCGAGAGTGCCTTCACCGACGGGCATGGTAATGGGGCCACCTGTGTCAATTGCTGTCATACCACGAACCATACCGTCCGTCGGCAGCATTGAAACGGCTCGCACGCGGCCTTCTCCAAGATGCTGCTGAACTTCAACGACAACATCAATGGGTTGAGGGACTTCAAAGCCGTCGGAAACTATGCGCAAGGCCTGATAGATTGAGGGCAGATGTTTCTCGTCAAACTCGACGTCGACCACTGGACCGATAATCTGCACCACCCGGCCGGTGGCGCTCCCGTTGGTGCTCGCATTCGCGCTGGGCGTAGCCATACTATATTTGAACTCCTATTCGGGCCTAAGAAGGCGAAAAACTGGCAGGATTAAAAGCCAGACAAGATAACATACAGGTCAATACCGCGCAAAAGATGAGCACTGCCAAAGGAGGGAAAAGACGATCCACGAAATCACACGAAACTACACGAAGAATTCAAAGACGCCACGTGGTTGAGGGATGAGACGTCTAATGGGAATGGGTACTGTAACTTCGGATCGATTTTGTTTCGTGTGATTTCGTGGATCGTCCCTAACCGATGCCAAAAGAAAGATCCACGAAATCACACCAAGCAACACGAAGAATTCAAAACATCCAATGATGTGACGCAGAATGATTGCCAACTATCCTTCCGGATCGATGCGAATCTTCATTCGCTGCAAAACCTGAAGATCTTCATCGGTTAGTTCGAGCGTGGCGTCGCTATCATCGTCGAGAGCGTGAGGACGGAGCCCAATCTCGAGTCGTAGAGTCAACTCCATTTCGTAGCCGGCGGTGCGCAAACGCTCGATCGCCTCGGCAACTTTCGTGGAGTTCTCAACGGACTCGTTTATCGCGGCCCCGATGTCGCGAACGATCTCTTTAGCCTCGTCGTCGATATCCAAGTTAGGCGGCTCTCCAGAAAAAAGGTCCCGTTCCGCTCACCATTCTTCTCGTGCAACTTATGCTACGTGACCACTATGGCAGGGTCAACTCCAAATCCCGGAGGTCAGTGCAGGAAAGTCGCCTAGGCTGATTTTCGGGTTTCGGTTTCGACTTCGGAGTTGTAGTATGTATTTTCGTCCCACTAAGGAGAGAATGCGACCGGGATCGGATTTCTGAATCGCCCGGACCACTGAAACTCAGCACCTCGAATCGAGACGATCAGGCTTATGCTCGGGACTATAGGGATTGTAACCGGCGGTGGCGATGCTCCTGGTTTGAACGCGGTTATTCGTGCCGTGGTTAAGACCGCTACCGGCGAATACGGAATGAAGGTGGTGGGGATTGAAGACGGTTTCGAAGGACTTCTGGGAGAAACTCGTACTCGGCCCCTTTGTCCCGCGGATGTTCGTGGTCTACTCCCTCGCGGTGGCACAATACTTGGCACTCGGAATCGCGGGCGTTTCGTAGAGATATCGCCAGATGGAGTGCCAACGAAGCCTGATGCTGTATATCAGGAAGCTGTTGACAACTTACACCGCCTGGGAATCGATGCGCTGGTTGTACTCGGCGGGGAGGGAACACTCGGGATTGCAACTGAACTCGATCGGCTAGGCGTTAGGGTCTGTGGAGTACCTAAAACAATCGATAACGATCTAGCCTGTACTGAACTTACGTTCGGATTTGTTACGGCCCTCGATATCGCCACCGAGGCGCTCGACCGGTTGCACACTACGGCTGAGTCTCACGATCGCGTAATGATTCTTGAAGTCATGGGCCGGCATGCAGGCTGGATTGCTCTTCATTCAGGTATTGCCGGAGGTGCGGACGTGATCCTGATTCCTGAGATCCCGTTCACGATGGAATCAGTGGCAGAGAAGATCCGGGCGCGGGACCGCGGTGGATCCAACTTTAGTATCATTGTAGTTGCAGAAGGGGCGGTCGAGAGAGGTGGAGTGGAAATCTATCAGGATCCGGGTGACCTTCACCACGCGCCCCGGCTAGGTGGAATTGGCAACTACTGCCAGCGTCAGCTTGAAGACCTGACGGGCAAGGAAACTCGCTGTGTGGTGCTGGGACACCTCCAGCGAGGTGGCAGGCCCAATGCTTTCGATCGTATGCTGGCTACTAATTATGGTTCCTGTGCGGTCCGCGCTCTCGCGGAAGGGGAACGTGGGGTGATGGTAGCTCTCCAGGCCGGTGATGTTGTGACAGTGCCGATCTCGGAAGCGATTGCGAATACCAAGACTATTCCACCCGGTGGACAACTCGTCCGAACTGCGCGCGACACAGGTATATCATTTGGCGCCCCGGACGAAGCGAGCTACCACAGATGGGCTTTAACTGTAGACAAGAGCGAGGATGAGCTTGCCCGAAGAAATTAAACAACGATTGCAGAACGAACTGGATGAGCTGGAAGCAGAGCTGCGGGTGCATCTGCCAAAAGAGATCAAGCGTGCGCTGGAATTTGGCGATCTCCGTGAAAACTCCGAGTACCGCGCCGCGCTCGACCGCCAAAACATGGTAAAGGCGCGCATTGTAGAACTGCGACAACGGATCAGCGAGATTGCCTCAATCGACTTGAACAAAGTACCTCGCGACAAGGCATCGTATGGTTCGACGCTGGTGCTTTATGATTCCGAGCGGGATGAAGAGATCTCTTACCGCCTCGTCACCCCCGAGGAGAGCGATCCACAGAATGGTCTGATTTCGACGACCTCGCCGGTAGGCAAGAGTCTGATGGGCAAAGAAGAAGGTGACGAAGTGGTGGTGCGCACACCGGCCGGAGCTCGCCGCTTCGAGATCCTGCGTATGACCACACTTCACGACGAAGCGCAACAGTAACCTATGCGGCTTACCGGCTCCTCCAACGGGAATTCTTTGTTCATAAACCCTCCTTGACAACCCCTAGCGCCCCTCCTATGATTCGCCGCTTCGGCTCAGAGGCTGTTAAACACGAGCGCTTTTGGGCATAATAGCTTAGAGGAGAAACCAATAGGAATGTTTGGGTCCAGCATCGGAAACGCCGGGCAACGGATCATCGATGCCATTGTTCGGTGGCTTGCCCACGGGCACATCAACCCAAACATCCTTACGGTCATCGGGGTCTCGATCAATGTTGGCTCCGGGCTGCTCTTTGGCTTTGGCCACTTTTTCTGGGCTGGAATCGTACTAATAGTAGCCAACCTCTTTGACATGCTAGATGGGCAGGTGGCTCGCATGTCCGGACGCGTGACACGCTTTGGGGGATTTCTCGACTCGTCGCTGGACCGGCTGTCGGACATGGTGGTCTTTGTGGGCTTGATGGTATTTTATGCCAGGGACACCCAGTTTCATTCAACTCTTAACGTTTTTCTGGCGGGCGCGGCGCTAATGGGCTCGGTTATGGTAAGCTACGCGAGCGCCCGGGCCGAAAGTATTATTCCAAAGTGTGATGTAGGATTTTTGCGCCGCCCGGAACGCGTTGTCCTTTTTATTATCGGCGCACTTAGCACGCATCCGGGTTCGACAAGTTTCTTCGCGAATCGCATGCCGGCAGTTCTCTGGGTGCTGGCCGTCGGCTCTTATTGGACATTCGCACATCGCATGTATCACACGTGGCGCGAGTTGAACAAGGTAGAGGCCGCAGCGAAAGCAACAGTGGAAGAGCCTTATCTAAAAACCAACGCGGAAAAGGACGCTGCGCCGGAACAAAGACTGGCGCATAAGGCGGGTTGATTTTCCGTTCTGATGCTTAATGAAGCTTTACATTCTCGCGCGATAGCGTCTGAGGTAAATCATAGTGACGATCTGTCCGTGCTGTGGCTTTGAATTCCAAGGTACGTTAGGTGAAGGTTGCCCCGACTGCGGCGCCCGCGCTGTGGGAGAGCCGCTTCCCCGACCTGAAAATGAACTCCCTTTCTATGGGCGTTCATTGCTGCTAACGGTTGCAGGGACGCTAATGGTACTGGCCTTTGTCTCCCAGATCATTATTGCCATGGTCCAGCCGGCGGAACTCACTTTCGGATTCTCGTCCTGGATAGCAGCCGCGGAAACGGCAGCCTGGCGCCTCAAGTGGGCAGCCATCCCGACGACGCTCATTGTTCTCTGGGGCGGACTAAAGATATATCGCTCTATGTTGCGCGAGCCGGCTCGCTACTGCGGCTTGCGCTATGCCCGCCGGGGACTGATGGCTTCAGCAACCGTGAGTCTATTAATTGCGACGTTCATCGGGATCACGGTGCCCGAACGGTTGCGGCAGCGCCAGGATGCAGAAGAAGCATCAATTCACGTCCTGGGTTATAGATATGCGCGCGCCCTGCTCGAATACCGGGCCAAATTTGAGACGCTTCCTACAGAATTGAAAGACCTCGCCAGGCTCCCCGATCCCGATGGATCGATCACAGCGCTATTGAAGGTGCTTGATTCTGATTCTGTCGCCTACAAAACCACTGCTGACGTCGCGGCGCTGCCGAAGAAAAAGCCGCTCGCATTACGGGGCGCCGTAATACGCAATGCCGCAGCAGCTGATCTCACCGACGACGGCCTCTCCGAGGGGCCATCATTTGCTTCCACTAACTATGAGCTTCGTTTGTCAGGCAAAGACGGGATCCTGGGCACGGATGACGACTGGCTGGTGCGCGACGGTGTGATCACGAAGGCGCCCCCACTCCCGCGACGTCCTTCTAATACCACCTCCGCTACGGAAACCACCAAACAGTAGGGGTGCGGCCAGATGTCGTTCCTCGATCGTTTCCGACGCAAGAAGGAAGACGAGGCAGGCCGTATTTCCCGTCTCTTGCGCTCAGGACGAATCGTCGAAGGCCTAATTATAGATGTTGCCCCAGACAATTCCGAGCTGATCACACAGGTTTTCTATCGCTACAACATCGCCGGTGTGGATTACGAGTCTTCGCAGGAGCTCAGCCCTGAGCAACAGAGCCGCAGTATCGACTATGCCCCCGGCGCCCAAATCGTTGTACGCTACGACCCGCGCCAGCCAGGAAATTCGATTGTGGTCTAGGTAATATGTTTCAACATCTTCTGATAGCCAATCGTGGTGAAATCGCCGTACGCATCATTCGCGCATGCCGCGACCTCGGCATTTCTCCTGTCGCAGTCTATTCGGAGCCGGACGCGAATGCAGTCCATGTACGCATGGCGGACCAGGCAGTCTGCATTGGGCCGGCAGCTTCAGCGCAGAGTTACCTGAATATTCCCGCAATTATCGCTGCGGCCCAGAAAACCGGCGCCGACGCAATCCACCCGGGTTATGGCTTTCTGGCAGAGAACGCGGACTTTGCATGCGCAGTCAAAGAAGCCGGCCTGGTCTTCATCGGCCCCTCGGCCGAAGCAATGAAGATCATGGGCTCCAAGATCAGCGCGCGACAAGCTGCTCTTGCCGCCGGCGTCCCGGTGGTCCCCGGAACAGTCGAGCCGCTGCGATCCTTTGAAGAAGCAAGGCAACCAGCCGAAAGTTTTGGCTATCCTGTGATGCTTAAGGCTGCGGCGGGTGGTGGCGGCAAAGGGATGCGCCTCGTGACCTTACCCGAAGAACTCCGAGCTGCTTTTGAAACGGCCAAATCCGAAGCTGAGAGTGCCTTCGGCGACCCGACTCTGTATCTCGAAAAAGCAGTCGAGCGTCCGCGGCACATCGAGATCCAGATCTTCGCTGACACTCATGGCAACATAGTGCATCTGGGGGAGCGCGAGTGCTCAATTCAACGGCGGCATCAGAAGGTGATTGAGGAGTGCCCCTCGCCAATAATCGATCTTCAGGAAAATAATGTTTTGGCTGAACCACGGGCAACGCTTCGCGACAGAATGGGTGAAGCGGCAATCAAGATTGCTCGGGCCGTCAATTACGTTGGCGCCGGAACAGTGGAGTTCCTCGTCTCTGATACCACTCGCGAGTTCTATTTTCTGGAAATGAACACGCGCCTTCAGGTGGAACATCCCGTCACCGAACTTGTGACCGGGACCGACCTGGTGAGAGAACAGATCATGGTCGCTGACGGAGCGCCGCTGTCGATGAAACAGGAAGATATCCGTTGGACAGGACACGCCATCGAGTGCCGAATCTATGCAGAAGATCCCGATAACAACTTCTTTCCATCGCCCGGAAAGATAACTCGACTCGAAACCCCATCCGGGCCAGGGGTCCGGGACGACAGCGGAGTAAGGGAGAATTCAGAAGTCTCGATTCACTACGATTCTCTGATCTCCAAACTCGCAGTCTGGGGACCAACACGCGCGGCAGCAATTGAACGATTGCGGCGAGCGCTCGATGAATATCACGTCGAAGGCATTAAAACCACATTGCCTTTTTTCCGCGCCGTCGTCCAAGACGCAGAGTTTACCGCGGGAAGGTTAGATACTGGATTCATTGCCCGGTTCCAGGAACGCTCGGCGCAAAAGGGCTCTGGTTCTTCAGAACAGGAAGAGAGCAAAGTTCAGGATCTGGCTTTGCTCGCTGCCGCCTATCACTACAGAAAGCGGCAGCGTGAGAGCGTGTTAAGCGCCGCGGGCAACCAGAATGAGAGCAAGTGGAAGCTGGCAGGTCGTACCGCATCACTCAACGCCAGGGAGCTCCTGGATCAACCAAAAGGAAACGTATCTCAAGGTGAAGCTTAAGGCGGAACTCGCAGGCAGGGAGCACGCGCTCTCAATCGAGCACGGGAGCGACGGCTTGTCCGGACAAGTCGACGATCGTCATTATAACTTCGAGGTTCGAGATCTTGGCGCCGGTGATTACCTTCTCCAGCACGGAACTTTAGTTTACCGGTGTCGTGTGGAAGCAAGCCAGGAGGCTGACGAATTTACTGTCCATGTCCACGGCAAGAGTCACGTTCTGACACTAAGAGATCCAAAGCGTCTCCGCAGCGCACAAAACGATGCGGACCATGGACTCGGCTCGGCCCGGATCATTGCCCCGATGCCCGGCAAGTTGGTCCGCATTTTGGTCGAAGTCGGAACTCAGGTGGAAGCAGGCGCCGGACTTCTGGTAGTGGAAGCGATGAAGATGCAAAACGAGATGAAGACGCCAAAGGCCGGGACCGTGGTCTCTCTGCGCACTGATGCCGGAGCCACAGTCAATGCCGGTGATGTGCTGGCGGTTGTGGAATAAACTCATGTCGCAACCTGAGCAAACACTTCAGAGCGCGGACGACCTCCGCATTCTTCTTTGGGACATTGACGGCACGCTCATTCGGTCAACGCGAACGGGCGCATTCAAGGATTACACCATCCCCGTTCTTGAAGCTGTGTTCGGCACCGCGGGCAGATTGGCAGAAATGACCGTATCCGGCATGACCGATCTCCAGATTGTTGACGAAGCCCTGGTCCACGAGGGCTTCACTCACGCGCATGTACGCGAGCGAATTGACATTCTGTGTGAGCGTTATATGGAAGAATTGCGCAAAGCCACAGGGAACGGCGCGCAGATGTTTCAGCTTTTACCGGGGGCAAGAGAGATTCTGGCTGCGCTTGATGCTTACCCGAAATATCGCTCGGCGCTGCTGACCGGCAATATTGAGCCTGCTGCTCAGCTCAAAATGGAATTGGTTGGTCTAACCAGATTCTTTCATTATCGGGGAGCTTTTGGAGACGAGTCGCACGACCGGCGCGATCTTCCCGCAATCGCGGCCGAACGTATTAGCGAACAGGTCGGCTACGCCTTGTCTCCCTCCCAGTTCATAGTTATTGGCGATACACCAAACGATATCGCCTGCGCCAGACATTTTGGGGCTCGAGCAGTCGCTGTCGCAACTGGCAGACTCTATTCCTCTGATGATTTGATCAAGTGCAAGCCGGACGCCATTCTTTGTGATCTGAGCGATACGGCGACAGTCCTGGGAACGCTGGCCCGCCTGGGGTGAGACGATGTACGTTAAATCCGGTGAAAGCCTTTGAGAATGTCTTTCATTGCGAGTCGCAAAATGACGGGACGACCATGAGGACACGTTGTTGGTGAAGACGTCGTCAATAACCGATCGATCAGCCACCGCATTTTCTCAGCCGCCAGCGGAGTATTGACTTTGATTGCCGCATGACACGCCAGCGATGCAGCAATCTCATCGCGAAGAGTTTCACGCGCCGACCCCTTCTTTTCGGCATCAACAGTTTCCAGCAGCTCAGCCAGCATGTTACGAGCCTCACTTGCAGGCAGGTCAGCCGGAGTCGCTTTGATGGCTACCGTTCTTCCCGACAAGCGCATCAAGCTGAAGCCATAACTCTCTAGCTCTTCCTGAATCAAATCGAACGCTGCCACCTCTGCGGGTGTCAGATCAAAGGTCTCCGGAATCAAAAGACTCTGTGATTCTGGCTGCCTCGTTGCTTCCAGCGCTCGATATTTGTCAAATAGAATCCGCTCATGCGCCACGTGTTGATCGATCAAAAGTAATCCCTCATCGTCCGTCGCAACGATGAAACTCTCTTCAAGTTGGCCCAGTGTGCGGATGTTAGGAGAAAGCAATTCTGTAGCGATCTCACGGACAAACTTCTCGGCTGAATTGAGCGGCGGCAGTATTGCTGTCTGCGCAGGGGCTTCAATAATAGCCTGGCGCGGCTCGTCTAATCGTGGCTCCGAAGAGTCGCTGATAGGGTTGAAACCTGCAGTGCTAATTCTATCGAAGACCACATCGTCAGGTTCGATCGGTGTGACTGCAAACTCGATCGGCGCCTGCCGGCCAACAATCTCACGCTCCTGTGCCGCACTGGCGCCGTATTCGACCTGGGGCGTTGTCTGCTGATTTCTTGAAGCTGAAACTGCAACACTCATTGCTGGAGGATGAGGTTGTCCTGGTGATGCCGCTCCTTGAGAAAGTTCGGAGGCCTCGACTCGCAGATAACCTGCGCTCGCGAGGGCAGCGCGCACCGCTTCACGCACTGCATCCGCCACAGCGGCCGCCCGCCGGAAGCGCACCTCAGTCTTTGCCGGATGGACATTAACATCCACCTCTTCGAGAGGAGTATCCAGAAACAACAGAGCGGCCGGGTAAACACCGTGAGGCAAAACAGACCGATACCCTTCGGACAATGCACGGCCAATCAACCGGTCGCGCACGAACCTCCCGTTCACAAAAAGATATTGGGCATCGCGCGATGTGCGCCGGTCGCGCGGCGCTGAGACATAACCTCGGACTCGAGCTACTAGCGGCTGCCCGCCTCCTACTTCGAGAAGATTCTCCAAAAACTCTGCGCCAAAAATCTGATACGCACGTTCGCGAAGATCTTTTGCGATCGCCACTCTCAGGACTTCACGTCCATTATTGGTGAGCGTAAAAGCAATCTCCGGATGCGCCAGCGCATAGTGGGTGACGAGATTGGTTAAGTGAAAGCTCTCCGTAGCTTCAGAGCGCAGAAACTTTCGCCGGGCCGGAACATTGAAGAATAGATCGCGAACTATGACCGTTGTGCCGCGGGGATGGGGCGCGTCCTTCACGTCGCGCATTCGCCCGCCTTCGATGACAACGCGGGTTCCGGCCGATGCTTCTTCAGTACAGGTGATGAGCTCGACTCGAGCGACTGAGGCTATTGAAGCCAGCGCCTCGCCTCTGAACCCAAGTGTTGCGATGCTATTCAAATCCTCGGCGTTGGTAATTTTTGATGTTGCGTGGCGCTCAAAGGCAAGGATCGCATCGTCGCGCACCATCCCAAGACCATCATCGGCAACTTTCAGCAATCGGCGTCCGCCGGCTTCGATGTCGATGACAATTCTGGTGGCGCCGGCATCGATTGCGTTCTCGACCAACTCCTTGGCAACCGAAGCCGGCCGTTCAACAACTTCACCGGCAGCAATTTGGTTTACGAGTTGATCGGAGAGAACGCGAATCTTTGACATTTCAGAATGCTGGTCTTTCGCCTTTGGTCTTTGGTCTTGGGTCTTGCGTCTATCCTCTATCGTTGAATTTCACTTCCGTGCCCTCTCAAGGTCTAAGGCCAAAGGCCCAAAGCCAAAGATTTATCAGAGATAAACAATCTGGTGATCAGTCGAGCCGAGATTGATTGCGCTATAAATCCAGTCGATAACGTAGCGCCCATGTCGCGCGTAAAGTGAGGTAATGTTGATCCGGCGCTCCTGCAAAGTCTTCTCTGGATACAACTGTTCAAAGGCGCGCTGAAGTTGCCGGTGCGCAGCTTCGTCGCGAGCCATCTGCGCCCGGTGAAACCGTGTTCGTAATCCTTCGATCTGATAATTGATCTTGCGTCGCCCGGTTTCAAGCGCATCTGCAAGCGTCGGATCGACTGCGCGCAACTGTTCGCGCAGCGTGTCCAACTCACCATTGATCTTCCCTTCAGTTTTGGTAAAGGTCTGAGCTGTTTCCGCACCCAGGTGTTCCTCGACCACTCTCGAAAGCAAAACCTCCAACCCTGAAAAGAAGCCTGCGAGACTCAAGTCATATCGTTCCAGTAGGCGCCCGGTATGCCGTTCAATCATCGTCAAACTCGAACGCGGAAGAATAGGAGTGATTGGCCGTCCTAAAACGCTATACACCTCCGACGTCTGCGCAAAATAGGCAATTTCCGCGGCGCCTCCATAGTAAGTGATGGTCGGTAGCAGATAATCCTGGACCACTGCACGAAGCATCACGTTGGGACTGAAGCGCTCTGGGCTCGTTAATGCGAGCTCGGCCATCTCGTCAGCCGTGTATTCAAATCTGCCATCTTTTGCACGGTACTTGCCATCTTCAGTGCGCATCATGGCATGCCGCGCTCCCGTTTCATCATGCATAAAAAGCGGAAAAGACTGGGACGATGTCACGACCTGAGCGTGGTAGCCACTAGCTTCTAACTTCTGGCTGCGCGCTTCGACTGCGGTAGCAATCTCATAAGCCTGCCTGGCGGCTTCGCTGTAGAGGGGCGCAGCGAGTCGCTTTAACCGGTTGTCCAGGGGATCAAGAAAGATCAGACCATACTGGCCGATCAGCGCAGTCATTGTGCGCGCGAAGGCCTCGCCGTAGCTGCGGCCAGGTTTCCAGGCATCTTGCAACAGTGGTTTAAGATCGGGAATGAATTCTGAATCCGGTAACAGTTGAAAGAGTCGATCAAGCACAGTCTCGATTGTGCTGTCTAGAACCACGCGACCCACAGGTTGCCCTTCGTGGTGCAGTTCGGGTGGGACCTCCACGCCTGCCAACCGGCAGTCACGGCTAATGAACTCTGTTTTTGCGACCTCGAGAAAGTCGTGATCCTCGGTGGCGATCCAGAAGACCGGGACAGCTTTTGTGTTGCGCTGTGACAGGCAAGCGGCAAGCTTAACCGCTGAGAGCGCCTTATAGATCGTGTATAGCGGACCGGTGAACAGACCTGCCTGCTGGCCGGAGACGACAGCAAGACAGTCGGGGTGCCGCAATAGCTCAATGTTAGCCAGTGTTTCGTTTCCCGCACCCCAGGCGGTGTTCATTTCATTCAGAGCGTTACAGAGCTCATCACGGTCTGTCTTGTAAGCAGCGAGTACGTCGTCAGCGCGCGCGGGGAGCTCATGATGAAATCGGACCGCAGTCGGATAAAACTCTCGAAGTGCCAGGGGGTCACGGAGATAATCAAGAAAGAGCCGGCTTTGCTGCGGGATTTGATCGAACGACAGGGGTTCGACCCGAAGACCGGCCTCTTCGGGAGTGCTGTAACAGGCAGTTTCTGCTGTGCTCAATTTTCTGGTTGCTCCTGCCGGGACATTCTACGCGGGCTAGGCTGGTTGTGCCAGTTGGCGGTGTAGTAGCGCATGCTGTCCAGCTTGCGTGTTGTAACTAGAGAGGCTTTTCCGCGAGAGTGATTTTTTGAAATAGCGAACAGAACCCAGACCCGGATGCGAGGCCTTTACATTAAACGAGCCGCGCGAAGCAGCCTGGCAATCTCCTTACGTGCGGGCTCATCCGAGGCTTTAAGAGGAGCGCGAACCGCTCCCCCACTGTAACCGAGAAGATCCATGGCAGCCTTAAGCCCTCCGATGCCATAAAGTGTAGTCACAGCGCTCGCCAACGGAGTCAATGTCCGTTGCAGTTCAGCCGCAGCCTCGTTTTCACCGCTCTTGATCGCCCGAAAAATCTCCAAGGATAGTCTCGGAGCAACACAGCCAACTGCCAGAATTCCTCCTAGCGCGCCTGCCTGAAGAGCCTCGCAAAGCACCGTGCCATTACCTGTGAGAACTGCAAACTCCTTGGAAACCATCTCCAACGTGCGGCGCAAGCCTTCGACGTCGGCTGAGCTGTCTTTGATCCCAAGAATGTTCGGATGCTCGCTCAGTCGCGCGACGGTTTCGGGCTCGATCTTGATTCCGGTCAGAGCCGGCATGCTGTAGAGAAGTACCGGCAGTGGCGAACTATCAGCAACGACCATGAAGTGTGTGCTAAGTGCATCTTGCGTGATCGCCGCGCGGTAGAAGTGCGGGGTTAGCACGAGCACGGCATCGGCGCCGGCGACCGCGGCTCTCTTAATCTCTACGATGGTCCCGCGGGTGCTTTGCTGCCCGGCGCCTACTATGAGGGTTAAATTGGCTGGTACTTCTTCGCGGGCACTTTCAACGACGAGAACATATTCGCGCTCATCGAGGTTAACGCGCTCGCCGGTAGAACCCAGTGCTACGTATCCCTTGATTCCGGTCTCATTCCACGCGCGAATGTTCTTTCGCAGACCTGCTAGGTCGATCTCTTCAGTGGTGGCAAATGGAGTCGTGAACGGGAGGAGGATGCCGCGCAGGGCTTCCCGCGAGGATTCGATTGCCGATTGTCGATTAATGATTGCCAATTGTCGATTGCCGAGGGATTGTCGATGTCGATTTCCGATTGCCGATTGTCGAGTGATTGTCGATTGCCGATTGCCGATTGTCGAACTGCTTTAGTGGTTTGCAAATAGTAGCACCCTTGTACGAAAGATTGTTAGAGTGAGCCTTCCAATCGACAATCGCAAATCACCTATCGACAATTGACAATCGACAATCTCTTGACGCAACCGCGTTCTGCCTTGAAGATAATCACCTGATCCACCTTCTGAAAGTGAGCGACTGCCTTGCGCAAATACCGATTCATCCAACTCGATGTATTTACCGATCAGGCCCTCTACGGTAATCCACTGGCTGTCTTTCCAGAAGCCGAAGGTATCACCGATGAAGAGATGCAAAAGATCGCCCGTGAGACGAACCTTTCGGAAACGGTATTCGTTTTGCCATCGCGAGACAAGAACACCTTGCGCCATCTCCGAATCTTTACTCCCGTAAACGAAATTCCCTTTGCCGGTCACCCGATTGTCGGCACCTGGAACGCTCTCGCCCGTGAAGATATCGTGCCGTTACCCGAAGGAGGAAACGGCTGGACTCGCATATACCAGGAGGTCGGTATTGGCGTGTTGCCGGTTGATATCGAATTCAAGGACGGCCAACCTGTTCAGGTAGTGATGACGCAGGGAAAATTTGAGATCTCCGCTGAGGTAGATGACTGGCATGAGCAAGCCGAGATCGCTCGCTCGCTGGGCCGCAACCGCGAGGACTTGGATGAGACGCTGCCCATTCAGGTTATCTCGACAGGTCTACCGTCGCTGGCAGTGCCCATCCGCTCGCTCGCCGATCTTCGTCACTGCCACGTGAATGCAGCATTATTATCCGATCTTTACAATCGGGTCGGGGCTACAGCCTGCTATGCCTTCTCGCGAGAAACAATCGAGGTCGGCGACTCACGCGCGCATGCGCGGTTGTTTGCTCCGGACTACAACATTCCAGAAGATCCGGCAACAGGAAGTGCCGCAGGCGCTTTAGGCGCCTATCTTGTGCACCACGGCGCCGTGGGGCTGGAGCCCCGGGACGGCCGATTCGAGTTTGTGATCGAACAGGGCGATTTTATTCACCGGCCCAGTAGGATACATCTGGACGTGAGGGGCGATACACGTTCGATAGCAGAGGTGCGCGTTGGTGGCCCATCAGTCCTCGTCATGCAAGGTGAACTAATTCTTTGAAACGCCCAAGCAGCCATCACCATTTCTGGCTTGAAAACCTCTTGTGTCCTAAACTCTTTTTAGACTTATGAATGAGCACTTCGATCTACTAATCATCGGGGCCGGTCCCGCGGGGCTTTCAGCCGCAGACGTCGCGGCACGCGAAGGTCTGAAGTATAAGGTCATCGAAAAAGGCACAATCGCCGACACCATTCGTCTCTATCCGGTAGGCCGAACACTCTTCTCTACTCCGAACGAGCTCGAGATGCGCGAGGGCACTCTTAAGCCGTTGCGAGAAAAGCCGACGCGCGAGGAGCTTCTCTCACACTACATCCAGTTCGTGCTGGCCCAGGACCTCGATATCAATACGGGTGAAGAAGTCACCGCTATCGATGCACTCGAACGCGAAGGTTTTCTTGTCACGACCACTCGGGGACAGTACCAGGCGGCGAGAGTCTTATTTGCGATTGGCGCCATGGCTCATCCGCGACTGCTGAACGTTCCGGGTGAAGACCTGCCCAAAGTGCGTCATCTTTTTGTCGAGCCCTACGCATACGTGCGAAAGGATGCCCTTGTTGTCGGGGGCGGCAACAGCGCTGCCGAAGCGGCGCTCTTTTTGGCGGAAGAGGGGGCCCGGACCACCATGGCAATCTGGCGCGAGGACTGGGAAAATCGCGATCCCAAAAAGGGAGCAATGAAACACTGGGTGCGCACCCCGCTTGAACGGCAGGTGGAAGAAGGGCGTCTTCGGGTTGTGCTATTCAAGAACATTGTCGAGATCAACGAGAAAGAAGTCACGTTGATTACCGAGGATAATGAAGAGCTGCGGATTCCCAACGACGTCGTTTTTGTTTTGGTTGGAAGCGATGCCGATCTCACGTTGCTCAAAAGCTTGGGAGTAAAAACAGAGCAAGGGAATTTAACCGAAGTTCCGGTTTATGATCCTGAAACTTTCGAGACCAATGTGCGTGGAATCTACGTGGCCGGACATTTCACTCATTCCCGTCATATCAAGCAGGCAATCGACGTCCCGCGCCGGATAGTGCCATTAATCGCGCGAGAGCTGAGAGCGGTTGTGAACGAGTGATCCTTCAACTCAATTAAGTCGAGGAGGTCCACGATGGGCAGCGTTTCGATCAATTCGAACAAGTATACTGGTCTGTTTGGTCTTCTCCTTAACTTCAAAGCTGTAGGGTTACTACTCACGGCCTCAATCCTCGGTAATTCCGTGCAGGGTCAGAGTGTTCCGAAACAGCCCGACAATCTTGCTTCCTGCAACCGCGACAACGCAGTGGCTATCGTTCAGGACCAGATCACCAGGACGAGAACATTCAACGACACAGTGAAACGCATTGCGGTGTTGAATCGCGCAGCCGACATGCTTTGGCCCTATCAGAACGATAAGGCGCGTGCGGCCTTCCTCGAGGCCTTTGATTTAGCATCTGTTGATTTTAACGAAAAAGGAGATGAGCCACGTAGAGAGGGGGTCGGCCTGGTGAGTAGAACTCCTGACCAGCGCTACACCGTTATTAATGCCATTGCGAAACGCGACCTCGCCTGGGCCAGAAAATTAACCGACGAGATGCTGAAGGACCAACAGAAAGAGGTGGAAGAGGCGGGGGCAAAAGATCCTCGACAGGAACAGAGAGTCGCCGAGAAACTTCTTGGGATTGCCTCCTCCCTGTTACCTTCCGATCAGACAGCAGCGCTCAGCTTTGCCGCCAGCAGCCTGCGATACCCAGCTACCTTGTATCTACCTTTGTTTCTCTACAAGCTGGCTGACGTTAATCGAGCGGCGGCCGACCAGTTTTATCAGGAAGCCCTTATAGCCTACGGCAATGCACCAATGGAGAGATTTCTCTACCTGTCGTCTTATCCCTTTGGTAACGATCGCGAAGTTGGAGAGATGCCGGGTTACACAATCTATAAAGTTCCAAATGGCTTTACGCCACATCAGGGTTTGCAGCGTTTGTTCGTGCAGGCTTTTTTGCGCCGGGTGCAACAGTTCATTCAAAACCCTTCGGAGGATTCGAGCGGTAGCCGCGTCTCCGAATCTGGGCAGATGTGGCTCGCTCTAACCCGTCTGGAGGGACAAATTTCGCAATCGTTGCCCGATCTTGCCCCGACATGGACACAAGCCCAGACCAATCTTGCGGCGCTATTGCCGCAGAACGTCCAACTCAAGATGGGCCAGATCATCAACTCGCAGCGCCAGACTCCACGAACCTTTGCTGAGCAGATCGAGGCCGCTGAGAGTAATCCGAATGTCGACCGGCGCAACCAACAACTGGTTGCTGCCGTTATCAGCGCCGCTCGAGAGGAGCTTGATAGCGTGCTGAAGGCGGTTGATAAGATCTCGGATTCGGAGGTGCGCACGCAGTTGCTTAACTGGCTCTATTTTAATCGCACTCAGAGTGCGATCAAAGATAAAGCGCTCGATGAAGCGCGCAAGCTCGCATCCAAGGTCGGAGAGTTAGACCAGCGCGCTTACCTCTACTCCCAAATTGCCGAGGAGACGCTCAAACATGATATTGACCAGACCCTGGCGCGGGAGATGCTCGAAGAAGTGGTTACCGCGGCAACCAGGGCGCCGGCTACAATGGTAACCGCTCGGGCGCTGCTTTCCGCAGCCTACCTCTACAGTAAGATTGATCTGAATCGGGCAATAGCGGTGCTCGCGGACGCTATCAAGTGGGTTAATCGAGTCGAAGACCCTGACTTTTCTCGGCAGTTCGTGACCCGCAGGATCGAGGGTAAGACCTTTGGCAGCTATGCCGCGTTTCAAACACCGGGCTTCAGTCTCGAGAATACGCTCCGCGAAATCGGAAAAAAGGACTTTGACGGATCGCTGTATCAGGCCAGTAACCTTGCGGACAAATCATTGCAGTCTCTAACTACCCTTGCTCTTGTTGAGCCATGCCTGGAGCACGTTCCGCAGCAAGCTATTCCTTTAAAGACAAAAAAGAACGCGCCGTGACTTGAGGTCATAATGCGTAAAACGCTACTGGCTTTCATATCAATCCTCGCTCTCCTCCAGTTCACGCTGGCAGTAGGCGGCAATCCGCAAGAAACTCCCGCTCCAACACAAACGCTGCGCTGGTACAAGGGAAATACCCACACGCACACACTGAACAGCGATGGCGATTCGACCCCGGACGAGGTTGTGCGCTGGTATCGCGAACATGGTTACCACTTTCTCGTGCTCACCGATCACAACTTTCTTACCAGTGTCGATGGACTGAATGCGCTGCACGGAGCTGACGAAAAGTTTTTGGTGATGAAGGGTGAAGAGGTCACTGACAGATTCGGAAACAAGCCGATCCATGTCAATGGTCTGAATGTCCAAAAAGTGGTCCAACCGCAGGGTGGTAAGAGCGTGGTTGAGACCATTCAGCGCAATGTTGATGCAATCCGCGCTGTCTCGGGAGTCCCGCATATAAACCATCCGAACTTTGGTTGGGCAATCACCGCCGAAGACCTCAAGCATGTCGCGAACACCAAGCTGTTTGAAATCTTCAACGGCCATCCTCACGTAAATAATAAGGGGGGCGGCGGTGTCCCTGGGCTTGAAGAGGTCTGGGATATGATTCTCTCGAGCGGCAAGCTCCTCTATGGTATTGCCGTTGATGATGCCCATACTTTCAAACGTCCATGGGATCGCCGCAGCGCTCGACCGGGGCAGGGATGGATAGTGGTGCGGGCCACGCGGCTTACAGTCAGACACATCCTGGAAGCGATGGAGCGGGGTGAATTCTATGCATCAACGGGAGTCGAGCTGGATGATTATCGTGCGGATGAGAAAAGCATGACAATAAACATCAAGCAGTCCGGAGACAGTAAGTATCGCGTGCAGTTCATCGGCAATCGCGGCCGGGTTCTAAGTGAGGTCTTAACGAGCCCGGCGGTCTACCAGTTTCGTGGTGACGAAGTTTATGTGCGTGCGCGGGTTATTGATTCGAACGGCGGATTGGCATGGACCCAGCCGGTGCTGGTCAGCTCGCATTAACCACAAAGCCCAACCGTTAGTGAGTACAGATTGCTACCCAATTTCGCCTACTCGTTCCCGTCGCGCCACTCCCGTCTGATAGGCAGCCTCCTCAACATCACGCGCCACTGCCTCAGCAACTCGCTTATCAAAAACTGAGGGGACAATGTATTCAGGATGTAGCTCAGCATCAGTAATGATGCCGGCGATCGCGTGGGCTGCGGCAAGCTTCATCGCTTCGTTGATCCGTGAGGCACGGCAAGCAAGCGCCCCGCGGAAAATCCCCGGGAAGCAGAGCACATTGTTGATCTGATTCGGATAGTCAGAACGC
>DATKDA010000178.1:0-76519 GCA_035512935.1 Pyrinomonadaceae bacterium
TTCGTGAGCGAGTGATGCGGGCGCGCGACCTGCAACGGCGGCGATTGGCGCCGGAAAAGTTGTTTGCGAATGCAGCGATGACGCCGCGGCTGATTCGTCGTTACTGCCGCATCGACTCGGAAAGTGAAAAGATGCTCGAGCAGGCGATGATGCGCCTTGGTTTATCAGCGCGGGCTTATGATCGAATTTTGAAAGTGAGCCGCACGATCGCGGATTTAGCAGGAAGCGAGAATATCCTTTCAACGCATGTCGCTGAAGCGGTAGGTTATCGTTCGCTGGATCGGACTTACTGGACGTGAGCATTGCCAGAACCGACGTGGCGCATGCTGTCCAGCTTGCGTTGGGGAAGTAAAGATCTTTTGGCTGATTTGAGAGACGTGCCCTTGGCCGGACATGAGTGGCTCCGCCGTAAGTTTTAGGATAACCGCCATAACGCAACCTGAACAGGATGCGCACCATGACTTACGTTTCGGCTTGTCAGCACGGGCTTATGACCGTATCTTAAGGGGTCAGCCGCACCATCAGGAGAGCTTAAGAGGTTCCGAACTCGCTCCGCGCATCGAAGCGACGGGTATCGCCCAGTGAACGCCTGAACCGAAACAGTTTCGAGTGAGGATTTGCGGGAAGAGAGGGGAAAAGAGCGGCTGGGAAAATGATTAATCTTTAAGGGTCGGGTAAGGCAACGACGCGCTCAAAGCGACGCATCACACCCGCGCTGACGGTATTGAGCAGGCCTCGCAAAATTCATAATTTTGGAGTTCGAGGGAGCGATACCTTAGCTTTTGAAATTAGCGGACGCGTGATTGTCGGGGCAGTCCAGATCGTTTAAGAGATGGACCCTTCGAGGCTAGCCCGAATAGACGAATACGTGACCGCAGCCGAAACCGAGACTCCGCCTCAAGCAACAGATTACGATCTGGCACAGAAGGCCGCAGAAGGCGACATGGGAGCCTTCGAGGAACTCTACCAGCGGCACAATCGCCGGGTCTATTCGCTCTGCCTGAGGATGACCGGAAATGTCTCGGAGGCAGAAGACCTCGCGCAAGAGGTTTTCATACAGCTCTTTAGAAAAATTGGAAGCTTTCGGGGTGAGTCGGCTTTTACCACCTGGCTCCATCGCCTGACCGTTAATCAAGTGCTGATGCACTTTCGGAAACGAGGGGTCAGGATGGAGCAAACGACCGAGGATGGTGAGACACCCGTCCAGATCGTAAAAGGGACCGAAAACCCGAATGCTATGCCCGTGGTCGACCGGATCGCTCTGGACAAAGCAATAGCTCAGCTGCCGCCCGGATATCGTACAGTTTTCACGCTTCACGATATCGAAGGGCACGAGCATGAAGAAATAGCGAGAATGTTGGGATGCTCGGTTGGGACCTCAAAGTCCCAGTTGCACAAGGCCAGAATGAAGTTAAGAGGTTTGTTGAGGCAACAGAATGGCTGAATATTGCTTCAAAGAGCGTCGGGTTTCAGGAAGTTCCTGCCAACCACCGGCGACAAAGGAAGTACCCAGCAAAATTAATTGCCAGGGAATGGACTCGGACGCAGTCTCCCCTTGATTGGTCAAAAACCGACGAAGTGTCAGGCTTTGCACCACCTGGTAGCAGGGGCCAGACAATGTAGAGGTTCAAAAGACAATGAACTGCGAGAAGTGTGAGGAATTAATTAGCGATCTCCTCGACGGAACCCTCAGTAGCACAGATCAAGCTTCGTTAAATCTACATTTAGAGACCTGTCTCGGCTGCGCTCAGGTTCGTAGCGACCTCGAATCGATCGTTCTCTTTTGCCGCAACCACCGTGGCGAGTATAGTGCGCCTCCGGATCAAAGGGCGCTGTGGCTTAGAATCCGTAACATTATCGAGGCCGAGCAACAGGTTGCCGGAGCTTCTGTGGCACGCGTGCCCATTGCAAAATCGGGTTCCTGGTCTAACTGGTTGGGCCGCACTTGGGAGCTTTCTCTTCCTCAGATGACCGCATCCGTGGCTGCCATAGTGCTAATTGTTTCATTGGCAACAGTTGTCGGGGTGCGCCGTTGGGATTCTCCATTTGGACCCGACGTAGAGGCGGTTGCGCCTTCGAATAGGTCAAAACTTGCTGTCACCAATGTGCGAGAACGTATGTGGCAACAAGAACAGACGATTAACTACTGGAACCGGCGTGTTGAGGTGAACAAGGTTCGGTGGAGCCCGGAGATGCGCGAGACGTTTGATCGCAATCTGAAGGTCATCGATCAGGCCGTGAATGATTCACTGAATGAGTTGACTCAAAATCCCCACGACGAGGTTTCGGAAGAGATGCTTAACGCCGCTCTTCACGAAAAGCTTTCCCTGCTGAAAGAGTTTGCTGAGCTCTAGCGACATTCAATGGGAAATAGAAAAGAATTTTAAGAATGAGTGAGTAGCCCCTTACTGATGAGTTATACGGTTCTGTTTAAATGGTTGAAGTTGGCAGGTCCTCGCGTAGGTTCCCTTCTGCTGCTGTTTCTTCTGTTCTCCTCTGTCGGTACTCCAAGTGTTCTTGGCCAGAGAAAGGTCTCAAAAAGCTATCCGGCCTCGAAAGATGTACGCGTTGAACTGAAGAACATCTCGGGAACAATTACTGTTGAATCCTGGAACAAGGATCAGATCAAATTCACCGCCACACTTGAATCTCCTGCCGCCACATTTACGCCACGCCAACTCGAAAATGGACTCGTGATTGACGTCATGGGGGATAATCGCGGACGCGGCGATGTGGGCAATGTCAATTTCAGAGTTCAGGTGCCAGTTAACTGTGCTGTCGATCTGGAAACTCGACGGGGAAACATTAACGTAAGTAATATTCGCAGCACTCTCGTGCGCGCGCATGTGTCCACTGAAGGCGACATTACACTGGTAAACATCAGCGCCAAGCATGTGATTGCTCAAAACCTGATGGGCTTAATCACCTTCGATGGCGATTTCTGGAATAATGGAACATACGAGTTCAAGTCTGGTCAGGGCGAAATCAGTATTCGCATTCCCCATGATTCCGCTTTTAGCCTAATGGCGGTGGCGCCTGCCAGAAAAATTTCCTTGGGCCAGTTTTGGAATAATGGTTTTAAGACGCTTGGGGATGGTCGCAAATATGTGGGTGATGTCGGAGATGGACGCGCCACAGTTATGGTTACAAACTTTCGTGGCGGCATTACCTTCCTGCGACGTTAGAGCTTCAAAAGAGCTTTCTGCATGAGTGCGGACGTTTCGAATCCTGAGATTCCAAACGCCGCACTTTTTGTTTGTCGAGGATCTGGTGTTTCCTCGTTCGAGGACTTGAGTCATAGTCTTGAAGCCCCAGGTGATTTCCACAATGTACGTCAATCCCCAATCTGAGAGCGATCGCCGCCAACTCGAACGAGCCGTCGAACTCGCTATCACCGCCGAGAAGCTGGGCAATCTGCCAATCGGATGCGTGATAACCATCGGCGAGCAGAGAGTTGCCGAAGCGGGAAATGCCTTGTTGGCGCCTGTGTACAACCCTGGCCGCCATGCGGAGATCGAAGCCCTGCGCGGCGTTCAACAGGAGCTGTGGTCTCGAAGTCGCGAGATGACCTGTTACACTACGCTAGAACCGTGTGTGATGTGTATGGGAGCCCTCTTGCTTCACGGAATAGGGCGTGTAGTGTTCGGAGCCACGGATCCGATGGGTGGGGCCGGCGAACTGCTTTCACGTCTTCCAAGTTATTATGCTGGCGGCGCGGGTGTGCCACTTTGGAATGGACCGCTCTTGCCTGAGTTGTGTGAGCCTCTTTATCACCGAGTAGTTGAAAGGTTTGATTCACTGCCGTGTGGCAAAAACAACTTCAATGCTTCTCCGGGACGTCCGGAATAGTTCCAGCTTCAATATCGGTCTGCTTGTTCAAGGGATGGTCCCTGTTTATCGTGGGTATCCTGGCCTTAGCATTCCTGCCCCAAGGTTCCATCGTACAGGCGCAGAACAAAGGTAATCTTTCAAGCGCGCCCTTTTTGACTCGCACCACCACGAGACGAGAAGCCAGGCGATTCGGTTACGGTGGAACATTTACCATCGTAGGAGCACCGCAGGGATCTATCACAATCGAGGGTTGGGCCAGGAATGAGGTGGAGATCACTGCTTACATTGAACAGCAAGCCCGCACAGAACAAGAGCTGAATACGTTGACAAACGTAAATGGATTTGTCTTCAGTGAAGATTTCAATCACCTCCAAGTTCTGACAGTAGGCACACACGATAAGGTTTACATGAAACGGGTGGCCCCCAAGCTTCCTAAAGGGCTCCTGGGGTTGCCCTGGAAGATCGACTATCGGATCCGCGTGCCCGTGGTTACGGATGTCGAATTGAACGCAGGTCGCGGTCCGTTAAAGGTAACAGGAGTTGAGGGAGCGCTGCGTATTACAGCCACCGAAACTGAGGCGCAACTAGCTCTGACGGGGGGTGTGGTCAGTGCCACGATTGCGGCCGGTAATATCCTAGTGACGATTCCAGTGCGAAGCTGGCGTGGCGGTGGCGCGGACATCCGGGTGGCCACAGGACAACTGACCGTAGAATTGCCATCGGGCTTCAATGGCGACATAGATGCTGATGTCCTGCGCATAGGGGGGATTGAAGAGAGTTTTGGTGGGCTTGAACCGCGTGAACGCAGCGGCCTTACTGAACGAACGCTGAGGGCGCGAGCAGGATCGGGCGGAGCTTTCTTCAAGTTTACGGTGGGAGATGGAAAGCTCCACATCAAAAAACTCACCGGCGCTTAAATTTCCACAGTTTTACCATTTACCATTTACGATTTACCATTTACCATTCACGCCTCAACGCTCGTTTATTTTTTTCCGTTATCGATTTCAAATTATGTCAGTAAAATCAGATCGCTGGATCAGGCAGATGGCGCAAGAGCACGAGCTTATCTCGCCGTTTGAGTCAAAATTAGTTCGTCAGCTCGATGGACGCCGGATCATTTCCGCAGGCGCGTCGAGTTATGGCTATGACATGCGACTTGCCGACGATGGCTTTCGCGTCTTCTCGCCCATTCATGGCCGTGAAATAGATCCCAAGAACTTTGACGAAGAATCGCTGGTCGAACCGCCGCTGCGCACCACCGAGGATGGATCAAAGTATTATCTCCTGGCGCCTCATTCGTACGCGCTCGGCGTAACCGTTGAAACATTCCGCATGCCGAGAAATGTCACCGGTATCGCCATGGGTAAATCGACGTATGCCCGCGCCGGTCTGCTCGTTAACACCACGCCTCTCGAAGCAGGTTGGGTAGGGCGACTCGTAGTCGAGTTGGCGAACCTTGCCGATCTGCCCCTGCGAATCTATGTCAATGAAGGCATCGGTCAGGTGGTCTTCCTTCAGTCGGATGAGGAGTGCGATGTTTCCTATGAAGATCGCGGCGGAAAATACCAGGGGCAAACAGGTTTAACTTACTCTCGCCTGTGAAATGAGCCTCGATAGCGTTTTCGTGCCGTAACGCTTAGCCTCAAGACGTCGCAACGAATTTGTAATATTCTTGTTAGGGTTCCTGTGTATACTATTCAGCTGAAGATTGTCCTCTTAATGCAACTCCTCTGGGATGATCGGTCATCGTTCATTCTAGAGGCTGATTAATTGCTCCCCCTTCCCCCACTTCCCCTCGAATCCCCCACGAATTGCCCTTCAAGTTCGGACTTAGGAAGTTTTGTAGTTCATCTGAATCCAGGGAGGAATTTGAAAAAATGAGAACAGCAAACAAAATATTAAGCCTTGCCGTAGCGTTGGCGTTAACCACGATGGGTCTGGTTACCGCGGCGCAGGGACAACGACAGTATCGAATGACTGACAACCAGATGCGCCAGTTACTTCAGCGCATCGAAAACCGCACCAACACGTTTAGCCGAAACCTTGACAACACACTTAGACGCAGCGGGCTCAGAAACACGGCTCAAGAGAATGAGATCAACCGCTATGTTGCAGACTTTGAATCCAGTTTGGATCAGTTGAGGACGCGCTTCAACAATCGTCAGTCAACCGCGACGGAAGTCCGCGTCGCGCTCGAACGAGCCGCGCTGATCAATAATTTTATTTTGACCCATCGACTAGGGGCGCCGGTTAACCAGAACTGGCGTATGCTTCAGTCTGATCTGAACCAGCTTGCCAGGAGCCATAACATAAATTGGCAGTGGAACACAGTGCCCACGACGGTGGGCCATCGCCTCAGCGATACGGAGATGCGACAACTTGTTCGGCGCATTGAGAATCGCTCGGATCGATTCCGAGACAGCCTGGATCGGGCCCTTAATCGGAGCAACCTTGCCGGAACAACTCAAGATGAGATCAAAGGACGAGTAAGCGACTTTGAAAACGCGACAAATCAACTCCGAGACAGTATTAATAATCGACAGTCAACGAGCGCTTTGGCGCAGGATGTACTTCAGCGGGCCGTTTACGTGAATACCTTCATGCAGAATCATCGGCTCGATGCGCGTGCTGAGAGTGACTGGAATCTGCTGCGGAATGACTTAAACCAGTTGGCCGGCGCCTATGACATCGCCTGGAACTGGACTACTTCACCCCTTCCTACTGGACCGGGATACGGCATTGATGGGAGATTGACAGGAACTTACCGACTCAACCCTGCCCAGAGTACCAATGTTCAGGTTGCAGTTCAGAACGCGACGCGAAATTTGCCTGCCGCTCGACGCCAACGCGCACACGATGCTCTGATCTCCCGACTCGATCCTCCTAATATTATTGCGATCGAGCAACGAGGTAACTCGGTGGCGATCGCCTCGACTCGCGCCCCACAGGTCAACTTCATTGCCGACGGCCGCGAACATTTGGAGACCACTCCCACCGGCCGCACTGTGCGAGTTCGCACGACTCTCCAGGGCGATCAACTTACTGTGGCCAGCACGGGTGATAGGGCCACTGACTTCACGGTTACCTTTGATCCGATAGACAATGGCCGGCGCCTGCTGGTTACCAGAAGAATCTATTCCGAGCGACTCACTCAACCCGTAACTGTGCAGACCTATTACGACAGAACATCTGATGTCGCCCAATTGAATATACATTCGACCACTCCTGATTACGGCAATGTGGGAACGGTGACTGGTGATTTTGTGGTACCAGACGGCACTCAACTGATGGCTACCTTAAATACAAGTCTTTCCACCAAGACAACTCGCGAGAATGATCCGTTCACCATGACGGTTCGATCACCGGCTCAGTACAGTGGCGCTGTAATCGAAGGTTATGTGACCAATGTCAACCGCGGTGGCCGCATCACCGGGCGTTCCGAGATGTTGTTCAACTTCGATCGCATTCGATTGCGTGACGGAAGAACCTACCGGTTCGCCGGGCTTGTTGAGAACGTTCAGGCCCCGGGTCAGGATGATGTACGGGTAGACAATGAAGGGGCTGTTCAGGAATCTGACAGTCAAACCGAGCGAACCGTAACGCGCACCGCAATTGGCACAGCCGTAGGAGCCATTATTGGTGCTATTGCCGGCGGGGGTAAGGGTGCGGCTATCGGCGCAGCAATAGGGGCCGGGGCCGGAGCTGGTTCGGTTTACGTTCAGGGTCGCGATGATCTTGAACTCGATGCGGGAACCGAAGTCACAGTCCGCGCAGCCGGACCGAGGTAGAGGTGTTGAGTTCGAAACTGCCGGGGACAGCGTTCAAAACGCTGTCCCCTTTTTTTCAGTTGATGATGATCTCGAGGGGTTCCGGAACACGCTCAAGTTGCAGGCGCAGGCCTCTGGGTTGCTCGATTGGTCCACGATTAGGCGTCCCAAAGAAGATAAAGCCCTGGCGTCGCGGGTTTGATGGAGACAGCGGTGTGCTCAAGTCGAGCGCATAGGAACCAAACTCTTCGGCAAATTGCTCTCTCGAGTTCGGATTATAGGCAAACACTCCATTAGCCTTCAGTATTAAAGAGATTGCCTGCTTCGTTGTTAGTAACTTCCATTCACGCCCTTCAGCGTCACGCAGACGAAACCGCGCCTCCCTGACTTCGGTTGGTATTCCGGTGTCATATTCCAGCTCGACTCTGATCGGAAGCACGCCGCTTAGGGGCAGGTTTGCTTCAAATATCTCCTGACTTTCTTCATCTTCGAGGAAGGGCGCGACTTTGAGAAGGATGCCGCCGCCGGAAGCGCTCTTTATCTCTCCTGAAAGCGGTGGCAGTTCGATGGCTGGTCGAACCCTAAAAAGCGATCCACCACAACCATTCGCGACCCACGTCGCGACCAGAATAATGACCAAACCCGGAATGCGAAGTCTGCGAGGTCTCATGTGCGCAATCTCGCATGCCTATTGGTTCGTGTCAATGGTTGGTTGAGGTGTGAGTTTGTTGTTTCACAATGCGCGAAACGAACTAATCTGGCGTCGATTCGGTTGATAATGGGTAATTGAATCAATTGGAGTTCCTTGCTCGCAATCTGGTCACGTGCTAGTGTTTCGGCTTCGACGCCAGGAAAGAGTTTCGGAAGCCTTGATAGATGATAAGACCGTTCCGTGGTTTAGGCCCGCAGATCGATCCCACCGCATTTGTAGAAGCCTCAGCGCAGGTAATTGGAGATGTCCACCTGGGCGCTCAATCCTCGATCTGGTTCAATGCGGTTGTGCGTGGTGACGTTAATTACATTCGCATTGGAGACAGAACAAACATTCAGGACAATTCGGTTATCCATGTCAGGGGCGGCACTCATCCAACCGTTCTTGAGGATGAAGTAACTGTGGGCCACAGCGTTACTCTTCACGGCTGCTACATTGAACGAGGTTCGTTAATTGGCATTGGGGCAATCGTGCTGGATGACGTTCGTATCGGTGACCATTCTTTGATTGCTGCTGGGGCTATGGTCTCACCGGGCACAATCATTCCTCCGCGTTCGCTTGTCATGGGCTTTCCGGCCCGCCTTAAACGTAAGCTGACCGCGGAGGAGGTTGCTGGACTCGACATGTTTTGGCAGAACTACGTTGAATATACGCAGGCCTATCGGGATGAGCCTTTAATTCCGGGTTAAACCTTGTACTTAAATCTCCCAAGGAAAGAAAATGAATCCAAGACTATTATCCCCGGCAGCACTCCTTGTTTTAATCACATTATCGAGCCATGCTCAAGCACAAGGATTTGCCGAGCCGCACGCAGATACGACAGTGACAAGCCCGTCGCAAAGCGTTGTCATGGATTACCAACTCAGAAAAGGAATGAACGAATTTGGTTTTTGGGGCGGTGGCGCTTTTAAGGCAACAACTATCTTCGGTGGCCTCCGAAGAGATGAAGCCGCAGAGAGAAAGTACCTGATTGTTGGCCTGCGTTATGGCAGGATTTTGGCTGCCAGTAAACGCGTCGCTCTAGCGTATACACTCGATGTGATTCCCGCCGCAGTCGCATTCAATAGCATCACCGCCGATCCGCCAACAGGCTTCGTCCGTGAGAATGTGTATCCGTTAGGTTTGAAGGCGACCTTCGGCCAGCGACGAGTAAAGGGATTTGCCGGTGTCACTGGTGGCGGCTTGATCTTCCGCAAGCCGGTTCCGCTTCCTGATGCGGGAAGGTTTGCTTTTACTGGCGATGCCGATGGAGGGGTGCAAATCTTCACGCGCCCAGACCGTGCGTTTGTGTTAGGGGTAAAGTTCCATCACATTTCAAACGGGGACCGTACGGGCGCTAATCGCGGCCTTAATCAGTTTGTGGTCTTCGCTGGATTCTCAGTATTCAGATAGAAGCATTGGCCCGATGTCTCCTGCTAAAACCCAACCAGCACGTGGTATGCGCGATTTCCTTCCCGCGGATGTACGGCGGCGTGAATATGTCATAGGCATTATCAAGACAGTCTATGAACGCTATGGGTTTGAGCCACTTGAAACGCCGGCAGTTGAAAATATTGAAACGCTGCTCGGAAAGTATGGCGAGGAAGGGAACCAACTCATTTTTAAGATCCTCAAGCGTGGTGTGCATGAAGGTTCGGGGGAGGCGGATCTGGCTCTTCGCTACGACTTGACCGTACCGCTGGCCCGAGTGGTCGGCGAGTATCGTGACAAACTACCCAAGTTCTTCAAGCGTTATCAGATTCAACCGGTATGGCGAGCTGATCGCCCCGCTCGTGGTCGTTTTCGAGAGTTCTATCAATGTGATGTTGACGTATTGGGCGCGCGCTCGATGATCGTGGAAGCCGAACTCATGGCAGCAGCCGCGGACGCACTGACCAGTCTTGGTTTCGAAGATTTCAAGGTCCGTTTAAATCATAGACAGGTTTTGACCGGGGTACTTGAAGCGGCTGGAGTTTCTGTTGATAAACATGAAGCAGCGCTGGTTGCATTGGATAAGCTCGACAAAGTTGGCCGCGAGGGTGTCGCAGAGGAACTAGCGGGTCGCGGTGTCGCCAGTACGGCAGCTGAAAAGCTCCTCCAGTTCTTTACTGACCTTTCCTCGCTCGCTCCAGCCGCTGAGATTGCGATTACTGACAGTACGGAAACCAAGCGAGAGGCTTTGAATGCAGCAATTCTGGGTAGACTGGTAGAGTTCGTGGCAGGAAACGAAACGGGCGCTGCCGGAGTGGAAGAGCTTCGAACAATTCTTCGAATCGCAAAAGCCAGTGGACTCTCTAAACGGATCGAACTGGATCCCAGTTTGGCTCGCGGCCTCTCCTATTACACCGGCGCGATCATGGAGATGAATGTGAAAGATCTGCCGGGCAGCCTCGGAGGTGGCGGTCGCTACGACAATCTCGTTGGAGCGTTTAGTGGCCAGGATGTTCCAGCGTGCGGGTTTTCTCTCGGCCTCGAAAGAATCATCGTCGTCATGACAGAGCGTGACATGTTCCCTCAGTCGGCCATCTCGTCGCCTGCCGATGTCATGGTCACGATCTGGGACGAAGATTCGGTTGAGCGTTCAGTCGCTCTTGCCGCCGAGTTGCGCCAACATGGAATCAGAGTTGACCTTTATCCTGAGGCTGACAAGATCGGTAAGCAAATGAAGTATGCCGCGGCGCGAGGGCTTCCGTTCGTTATCGTTTTAGGGGCGGATGAAGTAGCCCGCGGTGAAGTATCGGTTAAGAATATGGAAACTGGCGAACAGAGATCCGTTTCGCGGTCGACGATTGCTGCTGAACTCGTTAAGCATCTTGCACGTAGTTGAAGTTAGTAATGAGTACCATTACGGCAGATTATCTTGCGGATGCGCTCGAGAGTTTTCGGGCTTATAAGAAGCTTGCAGAAGAAGCTGTGGCCCAGGTAACCGAGGAAGAACTTTTTGCTACGGTTGACGATGAAGCAAACAGCATTGCCATGATCATGAAGCATATGGCCGGCAACATGCTTTCTCGCTGGACTGAGTTTCTGACCACAGATGGCGAGAAACCAAACCGCAATCGCGATCTCGAGTTTGTAATCGGGCCAGGAACGACTAAGCAAGAGCTGATGGACCACTGGAACAGCGGTTGGGATTGCCTTTTTTCCGCAGTTGAGCCCTTAAAGCCGGCCGATTTCGATCGCAAAGTGTTGATTCGCGGGGAAGAGCACTCTATCGTACAAGCCATTAATCGACAGTTGACCCATTACGCCTACCATGTCGGCCAAATTGTCTTTCTGGCGAAGCACTTTCGCTCAAGCGAGTGGCGTTCCTTAAGTATCCCGCGAAACAGATCGGCTGAATTCAACAAGTTTCTGGAGCGCGAAAGTGACAAGGGCGGGCACCGGTTTGACGCAGGAGCTAAGTTTACGCGAGATTTAAAAGATGGCACACAGCAACAGTAGAACGCGGCCAAAGCTGGAAGTCACTATGTTGCATCACGTAAATGTCACGGTCCCGCCTTCAGTTGCAGAGGCAACGAAGGCTTTCTACGGATCGGTGCTCGGGTTGGTTGAGGTGCCAAAGCCCGAAGAATCGAGGGCCCGAGGAGGCGCCTGGTATCAGCTTGGGGACCATCAGATTCATCTATCGCTGGAAGACGTTCCTGAAACAAAAAGTGGGCGGCACATTTGCCTTACCGTTAAGGATCTTTTCAATGCCGAAGCGCAACTCCGGGAGGCGGGCGTTGAGATCATTCCGGATGAGCAGGCCGTTAGCGGCTGGCAGCGCTTCTACATTCGTGACCCGGGTGGAAATCTTATTGAGATTGCGAATAAAACTGAGTGATGTTGGATAATCTTGGAAACCTGGAACGCACACATTCCTGCGGCGCATTGCGAAAAGAGGATGTTGGCAAAGCAGTCACGCTAATGGGTTGGGTGTCGAAACGGCGAGATTTCGGCGTCCTTACCTTCATTGATTTGCGCGACCGCGAGGGCACAACGCAGGTGGTCTTAAATGCCGAGGGCGCCTCGTCCGCGCACGCGAAAGCCAAAGAAGTCCGTGGCGAATATGTCATTGCCGTAGTCGGCGACGTAGTATTGCGCGACGAAAGTCAACGCAACGCCAAGATAGCCACTGGCGAAACCGAACTACTCGCGCGCGAGTTATACATCCTTAACGATGCTCGTACGTTGCCGTTCCCGATCGATACCAGCAGCGCTGAACCACTGCCCAGTGAAGACCTCCGTCTCAAGTATCGTTACCTCGATCTTCGGCGCTCATCGCTTCAGGCGAATATCAGGTTGCGGCACCGAGTTGTGGCGGAGATTCGCCGCTATATGGATGAGCAGGGCTTCATCGAGATCGAAACCCCGATTCTTATCAAGTCGACGCCTGAAGGTGCTCGGGACTACATTGTCCCCTCCCGCATTCAACCTGGAAAGTTCTTTGCCCTTCCGCAGTCGCCTCAGCTCTTCAAACAGTTATGCATGATCGCGGGGCTGGACAAGTACTTCCAGATTGCCCGGTGCTTTCGTGACGAGGACCTGCGGGCGGACCGCCAGCCTGAATTTACTCAACTGGACGTTGAATTGAGCTTCGCCACTGCCGAGCAGGTGTACGCTCTTGTTGAGGGTCTCTTTGCGCGGGTATTCAGGTTAATTGGAGTCGATCTACCGCTCCCTTTTCCACGATTCAGCTTTGCCGAGGTAATGCGTCGCTTTGGTTCGGACAAACCAGATCTCCGGATTCCAGGGATGGAATTGAAAGACCTGAGGCAGGCTGTGGAGGGCACCAGCTTTCCGCCTTATGCTGCTGCTCTTGCGGGTGGCGGTGAGGTGAAAGGAATCGTTGTTCGCGACGGCGCCGGGCTTTCGAGAAGGGCGCTTGATGAACTACAGGAGTTTGTGAAGCGTTATGGAGCTGGAGCGCTCGCCTGGATTAAGCTCGGTGATGAAGTTTCGTCCTCTTTGGTAAAGGCGCTCGGCGAAGATATTGTCAAAAACGTCGCTCAACTTGCAGGCGCAGAAAAGGGTGACGCTGTTTTGATTGTGGCGGGCAGAAGCAGGATTGTGACTGCAAGTCTGGGTGCTCTCCGGATTGAGGTCGCAAAACGGCAGAAGCTAATTCCGGAGAAGAAGTTTGCTCCACTTTGGGTGACTGAATTTCCAATGTTCGAGTACCACGAAGATGATGACCGCTATTACGCCATGCATCATCCATTCACTTCTTCAATAGATGAAGATTTACCTCTTCTTGAACGCGCCGTTCGGAATGGTGAAAAAGAGTTATTCGGCCAGATCAGGGCCAAAGCTTACGATGCAGTGATTAATGGTGTAGAAGTGGCTGGCGGCTCTATTCGAATTCACCGCCGCGATATTCAGGATCTCGTGTTCCAGGCCCTGGGCATGACCGAAGCAACCGCCCGTGCGCGTTTTGGCTTCTTCTTGGACGCGCTCGCTTACGGCACGCCTCCGCATGGCGGGATCGCCTCTGGAATAGAGCGTTTGATGATGGTGCTGGTGCCTACCGAAAATATCCGCGACGTAATGGCTTTTCCTAAAACAGCATCAGCAACCGATCTGATGATCGATGCTCCGGGAGACGTTGATCCAAAGCAATTGCAGGAGCTAAAGCTGCGGATTGTAAGAGATGATTAGTCGTTAGATGCTCTCAATTCGCCAGGTTCATTTTGACGAAATTGTAGCCCACGCTCGTGAAGCAGAGCCTGCCGAGTGTTGTGGGTTGATTGGTGGCACCGGCAATAGCAAAACCACCACGATCTACAAATTGCGCAATGTTGCCCGGAACAACGAAGTCGCTTACGAGGCAGCGCCAGAAGACCTCTTTACCGCTCAGCGGAAAATGCGTGAGCGGGGGGAACAACTCCTCGCCATTTATCATTCACATCCACGTTCGCTTGCACCCGAGCCGTCTGAAACTGACGTCCGTCTCGCCTACTACCCATCAGCTTCTTATCTCATAATCAGCCTTGGTGGGCCGGCGCCGATCATGCGGGCCTTTCATATCTCAGAGTCAGAGCAGACCTGGCAGCAGGTTGAGTATGAAGTAACGGGCTAGTAAGATTGAAACTGTGAAAGTGCAGTTATCGTAAGGCCTTTGAGATGGAGACGAAGAAGAGCAAATACGACACTAATCCCCTCGATCCGGATATTGCGCGAAAAACCGAAGAGGTATGGGGAACTGATGAGAGTAAGCCTGAGACCCGGGAGATGAAGGGCGCAACACGTCCTGTTGGACCCGCCGGGAAGGAAGAACCCCACAACGCTCAGTCTGAGGCTCCCACGAGACGTTACGATAATGTTCCGCTTGATACCCCCTATCCATCGGTCTTTGTTCCTCCTGTTTATTCACCACCGTCCACGTACCAGCCGCCCTCAGCGCCTCACAGGCCCCCTCAACCCGACCATAAGCCGACATCGAGGTCAGTAGCCGGCGTCGGGCTGCCTGAAAAATGGGCAATGGTACTTCCTTACGCTCCGTTCTACATTGGAGTTGTTGTAGCGCTTATCGAGTTATTCCTGGTACCCAGAAAAGAGATTAAGGTCCGGTTCCATGCCGCCCAGGGTTTGGCTCTACATGTCGTTATCCTCCTCGTGCATACGCTTTTTGGTGTCGTCGGCACGATAACGGGAAGTTCGATTGGCGGCACGTTGTTCAAACTAGCAGCAACCATATTCTTAATTATCTCCATGGTTCGAGTTTGGAAGGGCGAGACTCACCGAATTGCGCCCCTTGCTGAGCCGACGCAATGGTTCAACGAGCGTATTGAGCCAAGAAATAAGAATTGACCTCCTCCCAGTCTGGCATTCTCATTGCTTTAAGTAGTGATGTGGCCGCGATATTGCGGTGTCTAAAGGGCTTAGAAGCTAGACTGTGCGTGAACCGTGCACTGATGTTGCGATTTGGTGCATAACGCGAAGGGTTGCGCGCTTTTTAAAAGATAAACGACTGAACCAGAATTACGGTATACCGGTTCTAACGGAGGGCAGTGATGATAAGAAACAGCAATAGTAAAGTTCAACAGGTCGTCGCACTGATTGCAGTCTTAGCAATTTTTGCAATGCCTGTCTCCGTACTTTCCCAGACTCAGATTAAGTATCACAGCAATAAATATAGTGTTCAGGATGATGTGAAATTGGGTCGGCAAGCCGCAGCGGAAGTCGAGCAAAAGTTGCCCTTACTACGGGACTCGGAGGTGAACAACTACGTCGAAGGTGTTGGCCGGCGGCTGGTAGCGGCAATTCCTTCCCAGTTTCAACAGCGTGAGTTTCAATATTATTTCCGAGTGGTAAACGCCAGTGACATCAACGCGTTTGCTCTACCGGGTGGTCCAATGTATATCAATCGCGGCATGATCCAAGCTGCGAAGACTGAAGGAGAAATGGCGGGCGTCATGGCTCACGAGCTTAGCCATGTGGCTCTCCGTCATGGAACCGCTCAGGCCACTAAGGGGCAGAAGTATGGTCTTCTCGCAGGGATTCTGGGAGTTGGCGGCGCCATTCTCGGAGGACCGGCCGGCGCGATTATTGGTCAGGGTGGACAATTTGCCGTCGGAGCTTACTTCCTTAAATTCAGTCGAGAGTATGAACGTGAAGCCGACATCCTCGGTGCCCAGATAATGGCGCGTGCGGGATACGATCCGCGTGATTTGGCTAACATGTTTCGCACGATCGAGCAGCACGGCGGCGGTGGTGGTGGGTTCTTGAGCAGCCACCCGAGTGCTTCGGACCGCTACACAATCATCAATCGCGAGGCGGAAATGCTGCGAGTCAACAATCCAGTTCGCGACACCCGTGACTTTGAGCGAATCCAGGCGCGGCTGCGTGGTTATCCGGCCGCCCCTTCATCGGCCGAAATCGCGCGGAGTGGTCAGACGACCCCCGCGGGTAACACGGGCGGCACATCCATTGGACGAGTGTCGGCTCCATCGTCACGTTACCGAACTTATAGCCAAGGAGTGTTGCAAGTAAACGTTCCTGATAACTGGCGCGAAATATCAGGTGGCGGTTCGATCTGGTTTGCTCCGGACGGAGCGTACGGAGAGTATCAAGGGCAGTCAGTGTTTACTCATGGAGTGAACCTCGGTCTTGCGCGAACTCAGAATCGTGATCTGCAGCGGGCTACCGAAGAATTTGTAAACAATCTGGCCCAGACAAATCCAAATTTGCGGAGGAGCACGGGATACCGGAGGACCACTGTTTCGGGCCGTTCCGGGCTAACGACAACTTTACGCAATACGAACGAGGCAACACGTCGAGCCGAGAATGTGACGCTGATTACTACTCAGATGCAGAACGGCGATCTCTTCTACATGATTGCCGTCGCGCCACAGAACGAGGCCCGGACCTTCAATACTGCCTTTAACAACATTCTCCGTTCGATTCGTTTGAACGGTTAACACTCGACCCACTTACACAAAAGGAAGGGCCGCCCTTTTGCGGCCTTTCTTTTTTACTCATCGTTGGTTTTTGCTGCTTGCCAAAGTTCCTCGAGTTCCTCGAGTGAGGTTGATTCGAAACTCCGCCCCGATTCTGAAAGAGCCTCTTCAATATGCTTGAAACGCCGGCGAAACTTGCGGTTTGTCAGTTTCAGGGCCGCTTCCGGTTCAACCTTGAGACGCCGGGCAAGGTTTGTTACGGCGAAGAGCAGATCCCCGACTTCCCCTCGAATCAAAACGTGATCGCTCTCTTCTCTTGAACGCTCATGGGCTTCAATTGCACTTTTTAGCTCACCAAGCTCCTCCTGAATCTTGTCAAAAATATCTGCAATGTTTTCCCAATCAAAGCCCACTCGCGCGGCCTTAGTTGATAGCTGATGAGCTTCCATCAGCGCTGGAGCTTTCGCAGGCACGCCGTCGAGAATAGAAGTCTCTGTATCTTCATTGCGTGCCTTCTTCTCCTCCGCTTTGATGGCTTCCCAATTGCGCAGGACTTCAGCGGCATCCTTCGCCTCAGTATCGCCAAAGACGTGGGGATGCCTGCGCACCATTTTGGCATGCACCGTGTCAATAACCGCGTCGATGTCAAAGTCCTCCCGCTCCTTTGCGACCTGAGCAAAGAAGACGATTTGAAATAATAGATCGCCCAGTTCATCACGCAGGTCGTTCGGTTGGCCGTTCTGTCCCTTCTCGACTGCTTCGAATGCCTCGTAGGCTTCTTCGAGGAGCATGGGAGCAAGCGTGGCATAAGTCTGGTCGCGGTCCCATGGGCAACCGTTTGGGGCACGCAATCGCGACATAAGGGCTACAAGATCTTCAAAACAGGCTAGGTCTTCGGTCTTTGCTTTTTGGAATTGGTTCATTTTGCTGTTCCCGGCTAAGAAAAGATCATGCGAACTAGATAATGCGCGGGCAGTGTAAAGGGACAGTATGACTTATATCCAAAGTCGAGGCCAAAGTTCACAAGGCCGATTTACCATTAAGGATTCTTAATGCTACCATCGGTGCAATAATTCAGATTCTCTAAAGAAGGATGGTCTCCCCGGCTTTTGTAGGCAGAGTCGGCGATCAGCAATGGCATGAGTGACGAACAGATAAACTTTAAGGTTACGGACAGACGGCTGTTCAATGCTGACGGAACGCCGCGCGACATACCTCTGGATGAAAAGCCGGAGCCCACGGCAAGTGCGGCGGACGCTTCATCGGAAACTGCGACCGAAAAACGCGCCTCCTCGCCTTTAGACGATTCGCGGGGCTCGGAATTCGATGCTGATAGGGAGGAGGAACTAAACTTGCCCGACGCCGACGATCCTGCAAGTTTCGTCAATTTCCTCATGTCCATTGCTTCAAACGCCGCAATGGCTCTTGGCGTAATGGAGCATCCCGTCACCCACAAACGCGAGGTTGATCTTCAGCTTGCCAAGCATTGGATTGACGTTCTGGGCATGCTCGAGAGAAAGACGCGGGGCAATCTCACGCCTCAGGAGGAAAAGATTGTGGGCGGATTGCTTGCCGATATGCGCCTACAATATGTATCAATGGTGGAAGGTGGTCCGCCAAAGGCCTCCCGTACTTACTCAGGCAGCGACATTACGGGTGGAAGGTGATTTGCTGCGCAGACCTGAATGGTGGTTGCTACGATATGGTCCACCTCTTTACAGCTCCACTTGCCAGATGAAACTGACTTTCCTTGGCACGGGTACATCAACCGGAGTGCCGTCGATCGGCTGCGAGTGTGAAACGTGCACCTCTTCTGATCCACGCGACAAGCGTTTGCGGGTCTCAATCCTAATCGAGCATGGGGGGCAGACAGTACTCGTCGACACCTCCGCGGACTTTCGCCAGCAGGCGCTCAAGAGCCGTTTAAAGCGTCTGGATGCCGTCCTAATTACTCACTGTCATGCCGACCACATCTTTGGCCTGGACGATATTCGTCCACTCAACTTTCGCTATGGGGCGCTCGGCGTGTTTGCGAGTGAGAGCGCTTGGCCTGATATTCGACGCATCTTCAAGTACATCTTTGAACCATCACATTTTGGTGGGGGACTCCCCCAGATAGTTCCGCACACGGTATTTCCAGGCGCCTCCTTCATGCTTGGCAAAGAGCTCGAGATCACGCCGTTGCAAGTAATACATGGCAGGCTGCCCGTGACGGCATACCGCTTCAACAAGTTTGCCTACGCTACCGATCTAAACGAGATTCCGCCGGAAACGCTGTCTGCTCTGAAGGGCATCGATGTGATGGTACTGGACTGTCTCCGATTCAAGGAGCATCCCACTCATCTATGGCTTGATCGCGCCCTTGAATACCTCGATGAGTTGAAACCGGGTCGCGCTTACCTTACGCATATTGCCCATGACGTAAAGCACGCTCGGGACTCGAAGGTGTTGCCGCCCGGGGTTCAGTTTGCCTATGACGGGCTGGTTGTGAGTGATGAGTGATGGCCTATCGGCCTAATCTTTCGTATGCGACTCTTCCATGGCACCGACAATGCCGATATTCAACGGCCGACTGTGCTGACGCTTGGTGTCTTTGATGGACTTCATCTTGGCCATCAATTGATTATGCGGACCGTAGCTGAGCGGGGCCAGGCACTTGGCGCCGTTCCCACCGTAATCACTTTTGATCCTCATCCGCGCGCGGTCTTGCATCCTGAATCCGCCCCGCCTCTCCTACAGACGCTGGACCAAAAAGTGGAGGGGTTTGGCGTTCTCGGAATTGAACAGACTATTGTGATTCGCTTTAACAAGCAGTTTTCCGTGATTCGGGCTGAGGATTTCTTGCATGATGTCGTAAAGGATCGGCTTCAGGCCAGAGAGGTGTATTTGGGTAGAGGATTCGCCTTCGGCTATCAGCGTGAAGGTGACATTGAATTGCTGAAGAGAGTAAGCGGGGAGCTGGGCTTCTGGGCCGCAGAGGTGCCGGAGGTAAAGCTGCGAGGCGAGCGGGTTAGTTCGAGCAGGATTCGCGAGCTGTTGTCAGAGGGAAGAGTGAATTTGGCCCGCCGAATGCTTGGTAGACCCTATGGTGTTGAAGGACGTGTAATTCGCGGTCAGGAACGTGGTCACACGCTTGGATTTCCCACGGCCAACTTGCATCCAGAGAATCGCGTCATACCCAAGCGCGGCGTCTACGTTACGGGGGTATTGATCGAGGATAAATGGCATCGCAGCGTAACAAACATTGGTATTCGACCAACTTTCGGCCTTGATGCGGAACCTTCCGTGGAGACATACGTAATGAATTGGTCGGGGGATCTTTACGGTGATGTGATCCGGGTACGTTTTCTTCATCGCCTGCGCGATGAGCGGAAGTTTGGCTCAGGCGGGGAATTGAAAGCGCAGATTGAACGAGATGTGGCGCGGGCGAAGCGCTATTTTGAACGAGCCGGGGTAAGGCGGAATTTAGCCATCGACTGAATATGAACACTCAGCTTGAATTGCGCTCTAATGGATTAACTAAATCCAACGGTCATGTAAAAGAGCACGTCTCAAAACAGGCCTCGTCGGAAAGGTCCATTACTCCTTTGGACGAGAGTTCAGTGGACCAAATTCTTCGCGGGCAGGGAATACGCGGCTGGTTGCGGGTCCTTAATGTGGGTCGCGTACTGGGACTGCTTTCCCTCTATCTCTTCCTCGATAGTTATGACATTCGGGCAAACTTCAACCGTCGAAATTCCACCCGGCTGCGAGAGGAAGCAAGGAAGCGCGGGCGTGTTGCGCTATTTCAAGAGTGGAGTCGCGATCTGGACCGGCGCTTTTTCGACAAACTCATACGCATCCTGCGGTTCGGTGTTTTTCGCGGCAGCGATGGCTCAACTGGTAAAATCGCCAGGCTTGAAAAACAGGCCGCCTGGTTACGGGAGAATCTGATCTGGCTTGGCCCCACATTTATCAAGATTGGCCAGACGCTTGGCACTCGAGCCGATCTTCTCCCCCTGTCTTACATCAAGGAACTCCAAAGACTTCAGGATCAAGTGCCGCCATTCCCGACTTCTGAAGCGTGGTTGCGCATTGAGAAGGACTTGGGCCGCGGCGTGATGGAGGCTTTTGCTGAGATTGATGCCGAGCCAATTGCTGCGGCTTCTTTGGGTCAGGTCTATCGGGCTCGCCTTGATAGTGGCGCAGAAGTAGCGGTCAAGGTTCAAAGACCAAATCTGGCTGAGAAAATAGCTTTCGATATTGCTGTTCTGTTTAGGTTGGTAAAGTGGACCAATCGGCTTTTTCCTGCCGCGAACAAGAATGCCGATTGGGAAGGAATGCTTCGTGAGTTTCACTTAACGATCTTTGAAGAGATGGACTACGCGCGTGAAGGTCGCAACGCTGACCGTTTTCGCTATAACTTCCGCGACTGGCGCGCCATCAAAGTGCCGAAGATTTACTGGTCCCACACTACATCTGGTGTGATTACGATGGAGTTCATTCGTGGGACCAAGGTGATCGACCTTGACGGACTGCGGGCGCGCAGGATCTCGCCCGTAAAAGTAAATCGTCTGCTCATTCGTACCTATCTAAAACAACTGCTGGAAGACGGTTTTTTCCATGCTGATCCGCACCCGGGTAACCTTCTAGTGATGGATAGCGGTCATCTGGCTTTCTTCGACTTTGGCATGGTGGGACGGATCACTCCAAAGCTTCAATCGCAGATGATCGATGCCTTTTTCCATGTTGTAAGTCGTGACGTACAAGGGTTGGGCCAGGACATCATTAATCTTAACTTCTTGAAACCCGGTGTTAGCTCTGAAACCATACGCCCGATAGTCGAGGGCCTGTTCACGCACTACCTTAACTTGAAACTGGGCGAGGTGAACTTCAAGGAGTTGACTTATGACCTCGCCGACATCATGTATGAGTATCCCTTCCGCCTGCCGGCAAACTTCACCTACATCATGCGGGCTTTGATGACGTTGGAGGGTATCGGCATCATCACTGACCCAAACTTCAGCTTCTTCGAAACTGCAAAACCCTACGCGAAGGAGTTCATGTTGCGGCGCGAGGGCCGGCACTTCCGGAAGTTACTCTTCGATAAGCTAACCGGCCGCGAGAACGGTAATCAGCGGATTGAGTGGGCCAAAATGTGGAAACTCACCAAGATGGCCGCCAAGATGTATATCCAGACGGCTGCGAAGCCTTGACCGAGTTAGATTGCCTTTTTACGTTCTTTGCGTAAATATATACGCAGTATGCGTAATAAGTCTGCAATCGATTCCCTCTTTTCTAAGACGCGCAGAGACATTTTGGCGGCCACTTACGGACAACCTGAGCGTCAATGGTATTTATCTGAACTCGCCGAACACCTGAAAACCATACCCTCTAGTCTCCAGAGGGAGCTCAACTCACTGGCCTCTAGTGGCATCCTCAGAACCTGGCAGGATGGCAGACGAACCTACTATCAGGCCGAGAGCGACTCGCCGATCTTTGAGGAGTTGCGCGGCATAGTCGTAAAGACGCTCGGCATTACCGATGCTCTAACGAGTGTCATTACCAAGGTCAACGACCGAATCGCTTGCGCCTTCCTTTACGGTTCGGCTGCTCGCCGGCAGGAGCGCCCTTTAAGCGATGTGGATCTAATGATCGTAGGGGGTCTAGGGTTATCTGAGCTTTCGCCCCTTTTGCGTCCTTTGGAGAAAAAGCTTAACCGTGAAATCAATGTCACCTGCTATTCACCGGAGGAGTTTTCGAAGAAGGTCAAGGCACAAAACCACTTTTTAACGAGTGTTCTTAGCGAAGAAAAGGTGTTCTTGAAAGGAAGTGAGGATGAGCTGGAAAGCCTTGCTGGCGAGCCGGACAGTGCAGCCGCATAAGACCAGCGTCAAGGAGATCGAGGGGCTTCGCGGACTCGTGACCCGCGATCTGGCCGATGCGGCGATACAAGAATTGTCCGCTGACCGTCGCTTCGCCACCGCTTACAACGCGGTGCTACAACTGTCGAAGATAGCAATTGTTTGTTCAGGCTATAGAGTGACATCTGGCTCGGGACACCACCAGAAGACTTTTGAGGCGTTAAGGACTGCTTTAGGCAAACCAAGGGATCGTATGGCTGACTACTTCGAAACATGTCGCCGTAAGCGGAATCATCTGGATTATGACGCATCGGAAGTTGTCACGGACACTGAAGCTCAGGAGCTACTGGAGAAGGCAAGAGAGTTTCAGGAGATGGTTGAGCACTGGGTGACGAAACATCACCCAGCCTTTAAGACTTAGCACTGGCTTGAGGTTACTTGCTCAGTAACGCGGTAGATAACCCTAGCGTCGTAATGCATTAAATAGCAGCGGATAAGTCGCGTGTGATTGCGCTCGATACTGCGGACGGAAACCAAAGAGTATTACTCGACCTTTGCCCATAGTAACTTCTACCAGCGCCGCTTTACCCTTCAAACGTTCTCCTCCCAGCAACCAACCCGAGAGCAGGGGATCGTTCTCTTTTGGGTACCACGCAATCACTCTTGTTGAGTCTACTTGCGCCTGATCAATCTCAAAGACGGGAGAATTCTCGAACCAGGCTATCGACTCCTTCGGCATTCCTTTAGCCACCGGGCGAGATGTATCGAGTTCGATTCGCAGAATGGAACCCGGAACGTAGAACTCCTTGCGTGATACACCAGCTACAACGTTGCGTACCGGCAACTTGAATTGCTCGATAGCGAATTCAGACGCCCGGTTGAGAAAGACGAGTGTCCCTCCTTCCTCGACAAACTCTCTTAATGCCTTAACTCCTTCTTCGCCCAGACCTCCGGTGTATTCGGGCGGCATAGTGCCGGGACGATGGCCGTTAAGAAGGGTGCGTGGTGGTTGATCGGGAATGATTATCGTGTTGTATCTAGTCCTCAGGCTAGGGCCAGAGCGATCCGTGAAGTCTCTCTTTCTGATCTGTTCATCATTCAATTGCTTAAAGGGCAATGAATGAGAGCCGAGTATCCATCGAGTCCAACCTTCATCCATCGAGGGAACATGCGACTGGTATACACCACTTGTCGGTAAATCAGGCGCGGGAGCGCAGCAATTAGCAGCGCCAACAACTTTTGTTGTATTTCGATCTGGTTCATATGAGAAGGGCGCAATTACCGGCGTTACCTCTACCGCCATTAAGAGAGATAAGGAGTGGGCCGTCACATCGTAAGGCGCAATCGGCTGACCCTCTGAATCGCGCAGATTAGGATACTGCTGCGTCTCCAACAAAGCTTTGCCAAAGTTTCCATACGGTTGGTCCATTCTGACCAAAACGGTTCCGAGCGGTTGCGATCGTCCGCCTAGTTTGAACGCATCTGCGGCTTCCACAACTTCAACGCCGCCCGTTTCCAGGATCTTTATTAATTCGGGCTGTCGGGGGGACGGCTTAATCATAAACCCAAACAACTCCCCATCTTTCCTCGGCCGGACCGCTTCTTTCCCTATCTCATAAAACCGCTCCAACCACTTCACCCGGTTCTCCGCAGCATGTCTCGACAACAAAAGCGCTGCGGTCGTCATGTAGTTAGTAATCTCGCGCAAGCCCCACTCACCGCCTTCCCAGAGAGGCCGGAAGTTAGGAGACTCTTTCTTGGCATCAACACCTTCGCGCGACGTCAACTCTTCCAACTTCAAAGTTATCGGAGAGGCGATGCGGGCCGACGCCGTCTCGGAGAGTATTCGTACGCCGCCGTGGTAATGAGAGTACGCCCGCGCGGGGGTCCAGGCATCGTACGTCGTACCTGTAGTTACCCCTTTAAAGCCCTTCGCCCGCATCTGGTCTGCCACCCAATTTCCTAGCTCGGTATAGCCTTCCACAATCTGCTTTGGCACATTTGGCTCAACTGGGGGCATGTAGGGAGGAAGGAAAAGGCGGGCGCCGTAAGCGCTTTGCTGATGAATGTCGTGTACGATCTGCGGGCGCCAGACGTTGTGAATCTTGCTAACTGTGATCTGAGTTTCAACCTGCGTGAAGGCATACCAGTCGCGATTGTTATCATGGCCAACATATTTATGGTAAAGCTCAGGTGGGCTCGTACCCTCGTAAGGCGTGCCTAGCGTCTTGTCATACCAGTTCCTAACAATGTCGACCCCATCGGGGTTGAGGGAAGGCACGAGTAGGACGATAGTATTGCGCAGGATATTCAGAATCTCAGCTTCATTCGAAGATGCGAGTCGATGGGCGATGAGCATGCTCGAGAGATAAGAACCCACTTCAGTTGAGTGGATCCCGCAAGTGATCAGAACGACAGATTTCCCGCGGGAGATCAGTTGACGGGCCTTGGCGTCTGGATTCCTACCCAGCTTTCTAGGATCGGCCAGCAGCCCTTGGATCTCCTTATATTCTCCGAGTCGGGCAAGGTTCTCAGGCGCGCTGATTGTGGCCATTACAAACGGCAAGTCCATTGTACTTTTGCCAAGAGCCTCAAACTTGACGCGGTCGCTCGCTGCCGACAACTTTTCGAAATAGTTGAGCACCTGATTCCAGCTTGCCAGCTTTCGATCCGCGCCTGGCTTAAATCCCAGAACATCTTCGGGTGCTGGCACCTTGGCTGTCCTGGCCGGCGGCGGAACAACCCGTCTCTGCGCGAACACCACTGAGGTGTCAACATATAGAAAGAAAAAGACAAGAAGCAATGCGAACCCGAGAGGCTTTTTATTTATTGGCATTCTGGATCCTCTAGTCGAACCACCTTCTTAAAAGAACCTGTGAAGACTACTTTATAGGCATGCTTGCCTCGACTCCGCTACCCTGAAACTAAGACTCGATCAGTTAAGGCGAGCCGGATAGTGCTTGTTGAAAACGAGTTGCAGTTTAAACCAAACAGTCTGTTGTTCAAAGGCAACTTTATCCCTCACTAACCGCTCAAATAGCCGGAAATTCAAGGGTTATCTTGTCAGCGTAGCTTGCCCAACTGCTCGCCCCGCGTGTAAAGTAGCGGCGCTTTAACCCCACACTCTCTCCGGATAAACAGTTAGGTTGGAGGTCAGATTAGATGGCGTCTGAGCATGTTAGTGGTGCGAATCAATTCCCGGACATAGTGGGAGCCAAACCTGAAAACCCCTGGCTTGCCTCCTTCAGTCCTTATATTGCTGCCGAAACCACTACGATGCGTGAGCTCACCATACGGGCAGTAGCGGTGGGGACAATTCTGGGAATCATTTTCGGAGCATCGTCGCTCTACCTGGTATTGAAGGTAGGTCTGACCGTCAGTGCGTCGATTCCGGTGGCGGTGATCTCACTCACGCTCTTCCGTCTTATTTCGAGTTTTGGCTTTAAGAACGCCACTATCCTCGAAAATAACATTGTTCAGACGGCAGGTTCGGCGGGTGAGTCAATTGCTTTTGGCGTAGGCGTTACGATGCCGGCGATTTTGATACTGGGGTTTGACCTGGAACTCAGTCGCATTCTTCTTGTCTCGATGCTGGGCGGGCTACTAGGAATCTTGATGATGATTCCGCTTCGCCGAGCTTTGATTGTCCAGCAACACGGGCAATTGAAGTATCCCGAAGGGACAGCCTGTGCGGAGGTCTTGAAAGCTGGTGCTTCTGAAGAATCAAAAGCAATGGCCTCTCCTGCCGCTAAAGCGCAGGAGGCGGCACGTGGCGGCTCCACGATTGGAGCAAAAACGATCTTCATCGGGTTTGGAATAGCTTTCGTATATCAGGTGATCAACAAGGCGCTGTACGGTTGGAAGGAGATTCCCGAGAAGGTTTTTGGAGCCCCATTTAAGGCAGCATCAGTGGGCGCCGAGGTAAATCCTGCGCTTCTGGGGGTGGGCTATATCATTGGGCCTCGCATCGCCTCGATCATGTGTGCCGGGGGTGTGCTAGCCTATCTGGTCCTCATTCCTGCAATCAAGTTCTTTGGTGAGGGAATGACGACTGTCGTTCCTCCAGGCGATAAACTGATCGCCGTGATGAGTCCGGATGATATTCAGAAAGCTTACATTCTCTACATCGGCGCCGGGGCTGTAGCCGCTGGTGGAATCATTAGCTTGTTCAGGTCGTTACCAACAATCTGGCACGGGCTTAAAGGCGGGCTTAAGGATTTCCGGAGTAGTACGGCAGGCTCAAACACCAATCCGCGTACCGACCAAGATCTTTCGATGAAGTTTGTAGTGGGTGGGACCCTTGTTCTGATCGCGCTGATCATGTTGTTCCCGCAACTCCATTTGCAGTTTAATCTGCTTGGCGCAATCCTGATCATCGCTTTTGGCTTCCTTTTTGTTACCGTCTCTTCGCGTCTTACCGGTGAGATCGGATCGTCCTCGAACCCGATCTCCGGAATGACCGTAGCAACCCTGCTTCTCACCTGTCTGATTTTTCTTATAGTAGGTTGGACTGGTCCAAGCTACTTTGTAACCGCGTTGTCGATTGGCGCCATCGTCTGCATCGCTGCTTCGAATGGTGGTACTACATCGCAGGACTTGAAGACCGGCTTTCTGGTTGGTGGCACACCAAGTAAACAACAGATTGCGATTCTGATCGGCGCTGGCGCCTCTGCTCTGGTGCTTGGTCCTATTCTCCTGCGTCTGAACGAAGGCGCGACTGTTTATGTGCCTCGTACCACGGTTGAAACCGTTGAGCAGGCGCGAACCATAGATCCATCGATCGCGGCCACCTTGCCGCTTTACGTCCAGGAACCTCAAACAACAACGCCTCAGTTGGGTGAGTATCGAGTCTTAACGGTTGTTTCTGAAGGTCAGCCGGGCGCCGAAGGCCTGAATCCGGGTGAGTATCTCGTCGATGGTTCTGGAAAGGTTGTTTATCGAGTTACGAACAATTTTCCGGCCGGCATGCGTGCCAATCCGAATGAGATCACCGAGAAGACTGAACGGCCTGTCGGCGTAAGTGATGACAACGAATATCGCGTTTGGCATCGAATTGACCCCGCTACCGGCTTCGCTAACCGCTATCTCGTGAACGCTGAGGGCATTCCCATTTACCTCGCTGATCCCGGAATAAACGGCGTACATAAGCGCCGGCCTGACGGCTTGGAGGTAGAAAAGTTTTCTGCGCCGAAGGCCACCTTGATGTCTTACATCATTAAAGGTGTTCTTGATCGGCAACTGCCGTGGGGACTGGTTCTCCTCGGTGTCATGATCGCTATTGTGCTTGAGATGTCGGGGATTCCGTCGCTGGCCTTTGCAGTGGGGGTCTATCTCCCCTTGTGGGCGTCATCGCCAATCTTTGTTGGCGGCATGGTGCGGTGGCTGGTTGATCGCAAATTGCGCCAACGCCTCGCTCATAAGAAACTAACGGAAGAAGAACTCGTCGCTGAAGGAGACAAGAGTCCAGGGGTTCTGATGGCTTCTGGATATATTGCCGGCGGCGCGATAGCGGGAATCGTAATCGCTTTTATGGCAGGGGTGTTAACCCAAACTACTGAGGGCATTAAGCAGTGGTCGGAAAGCCAAAATCCCTTCCTGCAAGGTGATTATGCTGACCTGCTTTCGCTTCTGCCTTTCATTGCACTCGTAATTTTGTTGTATCTCGTAGGCAGGGAGACCCTGCTGGCTTCCAAAGGCAAAGCAACACACCGAACTTGATAGAATTCGCTCTGAAATCTTGGGAAGCGAGTTCTCAGTTCAAGCTGCTATAATGAGGTGCGCTGTTTAACAAGGCGCGCCTCATAATCTGATCCGGCGGTGTATTTTATGACAAGGCAAGCCTTAGTTCATTTTTTCCGAGCCTTCTCGTTAATTTTGATTGTCTTCCTGGTTACCGGGACGTCATCTCGAATTTCGGCCCAGACTGGCCGGGGCCCTTCCGATACTGTTCGGGAATTCTACAAGGCGATGCGCGAAAAGAGGTTTCGTGAGGCCTTCTCAATGTCGATCTATAGAATTGCTGTCGAAGACCTAACTCCGGCGGAATTCGACGATCTCCGGCCTGACTTTGAGAGGCTTGCAGCCGAGATTCCGGCGCAAGTGAATATTACCGGTGAACAGGCTAGCGGGGACTCGGCAACTGTGTTCATCAAAATCAAAGATGCCGAAAATAAGGACCATTTAGAGACGGTTTCCTTGCTGCGAGTCTCGGGTGTCTGGATTGTAGGTGACAGGGATAACCAGGAGATCGTCAAGCAGGCCGGGAAAAGCTTCTTCTTCAACGCGCGTATAGATGCGCTTCACGATCAAGCGCAGGCCTTGTTGCGGCGCATCGCGCTGTCTCAACTTGCCTATAGCCAGAATAATAACGGAAGGTTCGGAGATCTGGCCGCTCTAATCAAAGCTGGATTGATACCGAAGGATCTTGAGGGCACCGAGTCCACCGGTTACCGTTTTCGAGTGACCCTGTCTCCTGATGCTAAGAGCTGGACTGCCACGGCTGAACCGGCCCAGTACGGACGTACGGGTCGTCTTTCCTTTCAAATGGACCAGTCAGGCCTTCGCAGTGGTGACGTTGGGGGAAAACCCCTGAGCAAAGCGCCTTAACTGCTTAGCAGGAAGCTAAGTGTTCGGGCCGTGTTTGCCTATTAAGGAATTTCGCGACTCCCCCGTTTGCTTCAAATTCTGCCCCGCCTCGATGCAGTCTTCGAAGACACCCGTCGTGGGTAACGGCGTGATCTCAAATCATGGCGGATCTTACTCGTAGAATCGTAGCGCGACTTCGGCAGTTGATCGGTAATCGCCGTTACGCCCGGCGAGTACAGGTTCGTTTGCCTTTAAATGTCTCTCTCGCGGACAGTCATGTTAGTCCTAATGGCTTGCGACGCCTGCCGGGCCTGGCGGGGCGCACGCTGGACATTAGCAAAACGGGACTGGCGCTTGTGGTCCCTGTTGTGCGTATCGGCGAACACTATCTTGCCGGCGGCACTCGCCGGCTTAGAATCAAGCTTGAACTGCCCACTGGACCAGTCGAGATGCTGGTAGCTTCGGTGCGTTATGAGACCTTCGACGAGCATGAAGCTGAGAACGGTTATTTAATAGGAGTACGGATTATCGAGATAGGCGACGAGGACCGTAAGCGCTATGAGCAATACCTGAAACGGGTTTTGGCATCAAGCCACGGTGAGTAGCAGGGTTAGGTAAAGTGCAGTTCACCGAAGGCTCGTGGCGCGTGGAAATCAGGCTTAGGAGTTCGCGTCGGTCGCCAGGCAAGGTAGCCCCTATCCTCTCCAGTGCCCACACAACGAAAGAGATTTGCGCGCCAGCTCTCGTGAAGCTGAGGTCTTTTGATCGATCCTTGCCACGGAATCCTCATGGCAACCAGCACAGTTCGGTCAAGCATTCTGCCCGCAGCGGATACTCCGGAGGTAAATTCAAAATCAGTTTTACGTCCCTCCTGAGTGTGTTTGATTGCGAGATCAATCCATTCACCTGTGGGCGCTGCTTCAAACTCAAAATAGTTATCCGGTAGATCCGGGTTCGGGGCAATAAAGATCTCACAAACATCACGGTCCCATAGACCAATAGTTTTTCGATCTGTCTGTGGATTCCGCGAAATAACCAACGGTTCTTGCTGCCGGCAACTGAAACGTATGTGAAGAGCGGCGTCTGACCAAAGTAACCGCGCTTCAGCATGGCGCCCCTTGGGTGCTTCAACTCCGGACCAGTAGTGCGTTAGGCTGACCGCGGTTGCAAGATTCCACGCACGATGGTCCAAAGAACTCGTCGGCAGATCAGTCTGGATATGTCTGGCCTCTACGATGGCTTCAGCATTGCTTGTTCGGTTTCGACTTTCTCGCTCCAAGTATTCGGTCCTACATTCCTGTTTTTGATAAGGCCTTAAGAGGCCCTTTTAGCACCCGCCAAACTCCTGAAGGCACATCTCAACTAGGATTACCGGGTCGTTGTGTTGCAGGACCCGAGCGCCGGTTTGCTTGGAAAACCTGTGTACAAGGTATTCGCTTTCATCCGCGACACCGCCCGTGCCGCTCAAACAGCCAATCACTTTACCCTCATCGTGAGCAATGGTGAACTCGTTCAAACTCCCCATTGCTCCATTTATGAACAGCACAATATCGCACGACCGTACCAACACGACATTTCGACCTTTCAAACCAAATCCAGTAAAGATCAAAACACTGCACGCGTCGAGCGGTAGGCCGTATTTCTCTACATGCTCACGCTCATTGGCAGCCGGGGAAATTCCAACATGCGTCGTTCCACTATCTAACGCCGCCTTGCCGGCAATGTAAACGAGGCCTGTGGTGCCACCAGTCAGGAGAGCAACATCATCGTGAGCCGCTGTGGAGCGACCCAGGTCGGCTGCCATGGACCTCAGCGTCTCATTTTCGCTGCCTGGTACGTCGGCGGCTGAGCCCATTATTCCAATCTTGATCTTCATATTAATTTGACGGCGGTCTTGGTTCAGATCTTAGTTTTTGACCGGAAGCCACCTGAATATCTTTCGTGCTCCGATCCCACCACTTCTGAGTCGCAAACCAGATAAGAGCCGGGACCAGAAAGAACACTCCAATAGCGATCGTCAACACCCGCGGCGACCACCCAAAGCGATCCAGCAGTTCCCCGGTGAAGTAATTTGATGCGGCCATTGTCAATGTCAGCAAAGCGAACTCGGCCGCAAAAACCCGCCCGCGAAACTGATCTTCGACATTTCTTTGCAGTAGCACCGTTGAAAACACCCAGAGGATGCTTCCGCCAGTATGGGCGATGCCAAGTACGAGAAGCGCAAATAGAAAGTTTGTGGCACTGCCGAATGCAATATAGAACAGGCCGCCAATCAGGAAGGCAATTCCAATAGACATCTGCATTCCTTTTGCCCCTTCCCCCGAAATGCGTCTCGCTACAATAGGGCCAATCGCCGTTCCTATCCCGCGGGCGGTAAAGAGGACGCCGATTCCTGTGGCGGCGCTGTTGCCAACCGGGAATATCCGCTCACCAAACACCGCCAGAAGCGTCAGGATACCTCCCCCCAGCCCCCACGCAGGCTTCACAAGCAATAGCGCGAGAACTCGAGGGCGATACTTTACGTAGCGGATACCTTCAAGCGTCTCTGTAATTCCTAGGGCTCGTCCAACCGTAAGTTTGCTCTTAGCGCGAGGAGGACGTTCAGGAACTCGCACGGCAGCGATCAATGCTGCCGATAGCGCGAAAGTAAGTGCGTCAAGGATGAAAGCGACGTCTGTACCAAATACTCCGGTTATTACCCCGCCGATTGCCGCTCCCAGCGTCAACATCACCGACCACGTAACAGATGATATTGCATTGGCCGCAACCAGTTCTCGATCAGAGACGATGGAGGGAATGACAGCGGTCTTCGCCGGTTCAAAGAAGGTAGAGAATCCCAGTTGTAGTACCGTCAGAACATAGACAATCCACAGTTGATCCGCGCGGCGTACAAATAGAAAACCAAGGACCACGACGGCTCGGAGCAGATCCGAAACGATCATGATCGAGCGACGACTAAATCGATCGGCAAGTACTCCGGATAATGGTCCAAAAATGAAACTGGGAAGAAATCTGGCGACCAGAAGTAGGCCAACATCCCGTCCCGATCCCGTGAGATTCAGAATGATCGTATAGACCGCGATCGTGTTGAACCAGTCTCCCAACTGGCTGACGACCTGTCCCAACCATAATTGGCGGAAGTTGGGGTTGCGCCGCAGCAATTCGATGTACCCGACTGGTGCGTACGGCACAGATTTACTGGTTGATTCAGTCAAGCTCCTACCAGGGAGACGGAAGAACTGCCGGAGTAGTACATTCAGAGTATCGCACCCGGCAAAAGGAAAGGTTGCATTGGCCGGCTCATGATTGTCAACCAAGCATCCAGCCAGTCTGACCGACTCATCAGAATGACTAATCAGATTGAGTGCCGTTGCTCCTGACCAAATAAATTCCGGCGCTAATACCTGAGTTATCCGCACTTTCAGGCCCATTGTCCCAGTGGCATATCACTTGAAGTGTAGCCCGCCGCGGCTGAGAAGCCTTAGAGCTTCACGGACTCACCGCACGGGGTCCGAAGCCGCCAAAGCTCTTGAAAATGTAAAAGTTCAGCGCAGTTACGCAAACGCGCCGATCATGAATCTCACCCAGCAAGGCGGGTAATTGACCTCGCCCGCCCGCTTGCCCCTCTAGCAGCCGGAAATGATGTTGATTTGCTCCCAACATTGTTTCCGGCTGTCGACTCGAAGGAGACGATTCATGACCGGAGTTCGAACTAAGCAAATGCGTGTTGTGGGCTGAGGAGCAGACAATGGACCTACGTGAGATATCTGATTACACCCGCGCCGCCCGCTCCTACTGGTACGCAGTAGTTGCCGTTGGCGCAGCCGCCGGTGCCTGGGCTCTTTTTGAGAGTCTCTCTTTTACGCCACTTCAATGGGTGCAATTTCTGGCGCTACTGGTTCCCGGAATTGTAGCCAGTTCCTATCCCATCCGAATTCCCAATACTTCTACCAGTGTAACCCTGGGCGATACCTTTACCTTCGTAAGCATAATGCTGCTGGGAATCCCGGCTGCCGTAATTCTTGGTATCGTCGACGCGTACGTCAGTGCGCGGCGCTCTGGTAAGCGAGTAGGGGCACTAATTGGCGGTCCCGCGATGATGGCTGTTGCGGTGGTCATCTCGGGCAACGTCTTCTACGGTGTTTTGGGAACTTTGTATGCCATCGAAGCCTCTCGCCTCGCCGGATCTTACCTAAATTTGGAAGCTATGGTCATGAGCCTTGCTGCTCTGGCCGTGGTGCAGTGTCTGGTACGTGGAGTTTTGGCTTCGACAATGTTCTCCCTCAAGACACATCGATCAGCAGCACGCTTCTGGACCGGTGGCTACCTCTGGATGTCCTGGACGTTTGTTGCCGGAGCGATTGCCGCCGGATTGATCTACAAAGCGGTCTCAAGTTTTGGGTTGGCCTATGTACTGTTAAGTGCCCCGATCATTGCTGCGACCTATCTCATTTACAAAACGGCCTTCGAGCGACTTCAGTCCAAGACACGCGAAGCGGAAGATCTGAGTCGCCTGCATTTGGCCACCGCTGAGGCACTTGCTACGGCCATCGACGCAAAAGATCAAACGACTCATTGCCACGTCCGCCGAGTACAACTCTATGCGGCCGGAATGGGTGAAGTCTTTGACCTCTCGGACGACGAAATTGCGGCCCTGAAGGCGGGAGCGTTATTGCATGATATTGGGAAGCTCGCGGTTCCGGCTCACATTCTCAACAAGCCAAGCCGGCTAACACCCGCCGAGTTTGAGAAGATGAAGATTCACACTACCGTCGGAGCCCAGATTCTCAGTCGCGTAGACTTCCCTTATCCGGTAGTTCCAATAGTGCGGCATCACCACGAACAGTGGGACGGGCAGGGGTATCCAGACGGGTTGCGAGGTGAGCAGATTCCTATTACAGCACGCATCCTTTCGGCTGTGGATTGCTTTGACTCGGTCCGTGAAGATCGTCCGTTTAGGCGCGGCATGACGCGAGACGAGGCGGTGGCCTTACTGTTGCGCGGGGCGGGCTCTCACTTTGATCCCAAGGTTGTGGCTCTCTTCATCAAACATTTGCCACGCTTCGAACGACAGATACAAGCCCTCGGGCTGGAGCAACAGTTGACTGCCGGAGACGCGCGCGAACCACTTCGACTCAATGATGTGGATCTGGTGCAAACGAGGGAACGCGGTAGCTATATGGCTTATGACCAGATCAAAAATGCTAACCGTGAGTCATACGCGTTGTACGAGATTGCCCGCACCTTTGGTTCTTCCATCGACATTGAACAAACGCTCACCATCCTGGTAGACAAGGTCAATCATGTGGTGTCGTTTGACACCTGCGTCGTTTATCTGTACGACGAACTCAAAGGGTTCGCCACAGCCGCACATGTTGCCGGACAGAACGCGGAAGCTTTGGCGGCGCGATGTGTTGCTCCCGGAGAAGGTGTGACCGGTTTTGCGTTGGCTAATCGTAGTGTCGTAAACCAACTCCATCCAAAACTGGATTTTCGGGGACTCAATACCGACCTCGGATCAGAGTATCGCTCGATGGCAGCTCTACCTCTTATTAAGGATTCATTACTGCTAGGGGTGTTATCCGTGTACTCCTCTCAATTAGACCAGTACACAGACGAGCAGATGCGGATGCTTGAAACCATCACTAAGCTGGGTTCCGATGCGCTCGCAAATGCAATGCACCACGCCGAGGCAGAATCAAATGCGCTTACGGATCCGCTTACGAATCTCCCCAATGCCAGGTCAATTGTTTTGCGATTTGAACAGGAGGCATCTCGAGCGCGCCGCACAGGTCTCCCCTTCCAAGTCGTAATGCTTGATCTCGATGAGTTCAAGTACGTCAACGACACCTTTGGACATAAGGTTGGCGACACAATGTTGCGCAAAGTAGCGACCATTATTCAAGGTCAGTTGCGGGAATATGACTTCCTGGCCAGGTATGCGGGTGATGAGTTTGTCGCCATCGTTCAGGAGATCGGGTACGACCAGGTTGAGGAATTACGCTCAAGGATCGAGAGTGCAATTGAAAGACTCTCCCTTCATGTTGGCGGCGAGCATCATGCGCGAGTCGGCATTAGCATAGGCACCGCTACATTTGGAAGTGCAGGTGAAACACTCGATCAACTGCTGATTGCTGCTGACCAGGACATGTACCGAGTAAAGTCGAAGCATAAAATGGAGAAAGGCTCTCGAAGCGCCGAAGCCGCACGTCTTCTGGACGTTGATAATGAGGAGTTCACCTCGACTTCAATTAACTAAGCCCCCGCGGGATCGCCCGACCTCAAGGTGATTCCAACCGCAAAATCCCCCGGTTATTTGACTGGGGGATTTTCGTTTTTAGCTGAGAATCGGGTACTCTATTCGAATCGAGCCTACCTGAGTATCTTGACATTCCCACATCGCATCGCTTTCAATCCCTAACTGGGATGCGGGGCCCTTCCTGAATCGCCGCTCTCCGCTGGTCTCAGTCGGTTCTCCCGGGATTGAAGCATGTCGGGTTTTTCTACACCCCCCAACAGCCACAACCAAGCACTTCTGATCGTTCCAGCTAACGGCGCCATCCAAGAACGGCTCCACCGCGACCTTTCAGGGGCCGGTTATCACGTTGTTATGGCTGCCGAGGCTGCAACCGCCTTGCAGAAGCTTCAATCAGAACCTGTTAGCTTAATCCTGCTCGATCTCGAAATTCCGGATGTCGATAGTTTGGCGCTTTGCCGGCTTCTCCGGGCCCAGCCTGCTGGGAGAAAGGTACCCATGATTGTGCTGTCGGAAAGCGACCAAGAACGCTGCAAAGTGGAAGCGTTGGCAGCAGGAGCGGACGATTACATGGTGAAGTCCTCTTCAGCGGTAGAAGTGGTTTCTCGCGTCGCTTTTCATTTGCGATCTGCTGAGCGCGAGTGGGCGCTGATTGGCAGCAATCGAGAATTGAGATTCCTTGCTGATCTCGGCCGCGGATTGCTAAGAGCCGTAGAACCAGAGCACCTAGTTCGGCGCGTGGCCGGCTCGACCTACGAAGGAACCGGGGCAACTCTTTGCGCGGCGTATATACACGGAGCTGACATGAAAGCTGTCTGTGTCTTTGACCGCGAGGGAAGCGCAGAAGCAACTTCACTCCTCGATGTTCAGGGACTGCAATCGTGGATGGCTTCATCTAATTCCGGTACACCGGCTCTTCTTACCGGGCTCGAGCAATTCTTTCTGCTCGATACCTTCCATAGAGTTGAGTATGTAGCCCCTCTTCGATTCGGCGGACGGACCAGAGGCGCACTAATAGTTGCGTTCGATGCTCGCGAGGCTTGCGGTGAAACAGAGTGCCGATTGGTCGATGCTGCGGCCCAACAGGCTTCGCTGGCGGCGCACATCTGTTCGCTCTATCAGGCCGCTCGCCAGGCTTCGAAAACTCTGACTAAGGAGGTCGAACACCGGACCGCCGAGGCGGTAGCGCAGCGACGGTTTACCGAAGCAATCATCGATAGCTTGCCGCTGTCGCTTTATGTCATAGATCGGGATTACCACATCGTGGCGTGGAATCGGAATCGTGAACTCGGCGAGTTGGGTGTTCCCAGGGATACCGTTCTGGGCAAAAGCATCTTTGATGTTCTCACCCGCCAGAAACGAGAGGTCCTCGAACCAGAGTTTTCCAGGGTTTTTATGTCGGGTGAAATTCAGCAGATCGAACAACAAACTGTGACGCCCAGCGGCGAAAGCAAGCACTGGTTGATAAGCAAGATTCCAATGTCGGTTGACCTTGACGGTCTGGTATCTCATGTAATTACGGTTGGCGAAGATATAACCCAGCGTGTCGAGGCGAATCGCGCAGTGGCCCGGGCCGAAAAGCTTGCTGCGATCGGGCGACTTGCGGCCGGGGTGGTCCATGAGATCAACAATCCCCTTGCAACTATTTCAGCGTGCGCCGAAGCACTTTCATCCCGGGTTGAAGAAGGCGCCTTCGAAGGCTCAGCGGCGCTCGAGGATCTGCGGGAGTATCTCGGATTGATTCGCAGCGAGGCTTTTCGCTGTAAATCGATAACTAATGGTCTGCTTGATTTTAGTCGCAAACGAGCAAGTCAGCATGCGGCAGTCAATCTATCTGAAGTCATTGCTTCCGTAGCACGACTCTTGGCCCATCAGCAGCGTCACGGTTCAGTCGAAGTGCGTGTCGACACTCCCGCCGATCTGCCTGACGTCGTGGGTGATGCCAGTCAATTGCAACAGGCGGTCATTGCACTTGCCACAAATGCTTTCGACGCGATGCCGGAAGGAGGGAGCTTGTCAATTTCTGCTCGGTTGTTTGAAGATCGCGTGGTGGTCGAGATTACCGATACGGGAGTCGGCATTCCATCTGAGAATCTCCCTAAGATTTTCGAACCATTCTTTACGACCAAGGAAATCGGTCGAGGGACTGGTCTTGGACTGGCAGTTTGTTATGGTATCTTAACAGAGCACGGCGGCAGCCTTGATGTGCAGTCCGCAGTTGGTCTCGGTACGACTTTCACTATATCTCTTCCGGCGGTAAATCGAGATGATTGAGTCCGGTAATCGGTCTTTTGCCCCTTTCCTCGCCGTTGCAGCCAAGCTTTCCGATGCATTTGATTAGCAGGTAGAAGATTTGAACGACCACGTTGCGCCAAGAATTTTAATTGCGGAGGACGAAGCCAACCTGCGGCTGGTCCTGGAGAAAGAACTGCAACGCCTTGGTTACCGAGTGCAATCGGCCGGGGATGGGGAAGCCGCGCTTCGCAAACTGGAAGAGAGTAATGTTGACGTTCTTCTCTGTGACATAAATATGCCACGAATGGACGGCATGGAGCTTCTACGCCGGCTGTATGAGCGGCCCAATCCTCCTGAGGTGATCATGCTGACTGGTCAGGCTACGGTGGAAACGGCTGTTGAGGCCATGAAACTCGGGGCCTATGACTACCTCACAAAACCATACAGCATTACCGAACTTGATGTTCGTGTTAAACAGGCGGCAGAAAAGCGGCGGCTGCGAGTGGACAACCTACGGCTGCGCGAGCAACTGGCCAGAAAATCGGCACTCCCAGAGATCGTCACGGTCTCCGAGTCGATGAAGGAAGCCATCAGACTTATAGAACGAGTAGCGCCTTCAGATGTCTCAGTCCTGATCACCGGTGAATCCGGCACGGGAAAAGAGCTAGTTGCGCAGGCACTTCACCGGCTCTCCAATCGTTCGGAAGCTTCTTTTATCGACATAAACTGCGCGGCATTCCAGGAGTCTTTGCTCGAGTCAGAACTCTTTGGTTATGAGGCCGGGGCCTTTTCCGGTGCGAAGGGAAGGAAGCTCGGCCTTATCGAACTGGCGGATGGAGGCACGCTCTTTCTTGATGAGGTCACGGAGCTTCCGGCGCAATTGCAAGCCAAGCTCTTGCGGGCCATCGAGACTCGAACGTTCTTTCGGGTGGGTGGCGTGCGGAAGGTTGAAGTAGACATCCGGATCGTCGCGGCGACAAACCGTAATCTTGATGCGATTGTCGCCGACGGAACTTTTAGAGCCGATCTTCTTTATCGCGTAAACGGATTTCAGATCAGTCTCACCCCGTTACGTGAAAGGCCGGAAGACGTCGAGCCGATCGCACACCATCTGTTGAAGCAGTTGGGGGGGCATAACCCGCCGGGATTGGGGGATGATGCGTTGGCTGCGTTGCGCTCTTATAGCTGGCCCGGTAACGTCAGGCAATTAAAAAACTGCCTCGAACGGGCCGCCTTACTGTCTTCCAACGGGCAGATTACCCCGGCCGAATTACCCCCAGAGGTGGCTAGGTCGCAGCGAACCGCAATGTCAGCACTAGGCCTGCCACAGGCTGCGCCGTATACGGAACCGGCGGTCACATCGTCTCCTACATCGTTGCGTGAGGTGGAGCGGCAGCAGATACTATCAGCTCTCGAGAAAACCGGCTGGCACCGCGGCAAGACAGCAGAAATCCTTGGAATCTCACCTTCCACGCTGTATCGCCGATTGCGTGATTACAACCTCGAAAAGCGGCATCCTTCCTGAGACCTTACAGCCGTTTCAGTTGCTTTCTATCAATTTTTCCCCGGTCATTCTTTGGAAGTGATTCGACAAACTCGATCCAGCGCGGATACTTATACGGAGCGATCTGTGACTTCACGAACAGCTTGATTTCCGAAGATAGTCCTTCGTCCGGCAAATGAGGTTCGCGCAGAACAACAAAAGCCTTGGGCTTAATGAGGCCATCGCCCGCGTCATGACCGACAACGGCACATTCCAGTACGGCTTCGTGTTGTAGCAGGCAGTTTTCGATTTCGACAGGTGCGACGAACACTCCCGAGACCTTCAACATGTCGTCGGTGCGGCCGTGGTACCAGTGGTAGCCCTGGTCGTCGACGTGGAACTGATCTCCCGTAGTACACCAGTCGCCAGCAAAAGTTTCTTTCGATTTCTCGTGTGCGTTCCAGTAACAGAGCGCCGCCGAATCACCCTTGATTCGCAGCGTACCCATCTCGCCGACGGCTACTTCTTTTCCGCCCGCATCGATAATCTGCGCTTCGTACCCTTGGACAATCCTTCCGAGGCTGCCCGGTTTTATGTCCCCGGGGCGGTTGGTTATGTAGATATGAAACATCTCGGCGGATCCGATGCCGTCGCAAATATCGATCGCAAACGTTTTCATCCAACGTTCATAAAGTTCGACTGGCAGTGCCTCTCCGGCTGAATAACAGAAGCGCAGACTCGAGAGGTCGCGGGAGGATGCTCCCTCGAGATTCAACATCGAGTTGATCATCGTAGGGACGGTAGTCAGGATTGTTGGTCTATAACGCTCGATGACTTCGAAAAGCTTTTCAGGAGTTGAACGTTCAGAAAAGAGAGCGGTGGCGCCACCGACGGCAAAAGGAAAGAGGAGATTCGTGCCGGTTGCATAGCCAAAGAACAACTTTGGTACGGAGACGGTGAGATCGTTCTCGTTGACACCCATCGTCCGTTTCGCGAAGACCTCGGTGTTGTATGGAAGGTCATGTTGTAGATGCACAGCACCTTTTGGATGGCCTGTGGAACCGGAAGTGAACAACCAGATCGCGATATCGTCGCGATGGGTATTTGCCTGGGGACAATTGTCCGAATTGGATAACACGAGACCGCTAAAGGAGGTCCAGAGTACCGAAGGCGTGTTGAAGTCAATGTCGTCTTCATCTTCAGGATGGTCGCCAGCTACCAGTACTGCGCGCAAGTAAGGAGCTCCTTCCGCGGCTTCTGCAAAGGTCTTTAAGAGAGAATGGTGGATAACGGCAACGCGGGCGCGCGTGTAATCGAGATAATATTTGAAGTCGGTTGCCGGCAGCAGGGGATTAACCATGGTGATCACTGCGCCAATCCTTGCAGCACCGAACCATGTCCAGACAAACTCGGGGCAATCGGGAAGGACAATCAGGATGCGATCTTCAATGTCGAGCCCAAGCTCACGCAAGGCGTTGCCGGTGCGATTGGACATTCGCGCGGCGTCGACATAAGTAAACGTTTCTTCGCGGTAGTACAGGCAGGTCTTGTTCTCGCGGCCTTCCTCGAGGTTGCGATAGAGGAAGTAGTCGGCCATGTTAAAGCGTTCGGGAAATTCGATAGCCATTGCCTCAAATCTAATTAATCTGCCTTGGCCCAGACGTAGCCCTCAGACCAAGCGAGAAAATCCGTCATTTTGTCCTGGTTTTGCATGAGCCACTCCCTTACGCCTGGCATGGTACTGCGTTGGTGGGTGTAGTTGACGAAAGCCTCCATATGGCCCTTTTTCGCCATTTCGTTGAAGTAAGGCAGATAGTATTTCCAGGTGAATTGCGACCGGTTCTTACTACCGGATGATTCCGTAAAAATGGCGAAGAGTGTTGAGAAATTCTCGGCGAGCAACACAGTTTCCGGCTTGCCTTTGTTCTTTTCGGAATAGTTCCCAGCTTTTACGAGTCCCGGCACAAGATCGAGTGAACTGAAGTCCCCTTCGTCTTTCTTCTGAGGGGACATATCTACAAAGACATTGATCTCATTCTCCTCTTTACCGGGCGACACGCCAGCTTGCATGATCTTGCTAACGATCCCCAAAGCTATCTCGGATCGCGGTGATGAGGGTTCAAGAACCAGGAATCGGCACGCGGCAAGAAGCGCAGGCGTTTTGTACGCGCCTTTATCGAACAAAACGGTGAGTAGGAGTTGGCTGCTCGGATGGGTTGGATTCAGGAGAGCGGCCTGCTTAGCGGCGCTTCGGCTTTCATCAAGCTTGCCCTGACGATGATAAGTTACGGCCAGGTTGTACTGGAGGAGATGGCTTTTCGGTGATAGCTTGATTCCCGCTTTGAAAGTTTCGATCGCATCCTTTGGTTTGCCCAACTCGTCCAAACAGTTTCCAAGCTGGACATAGAAGCCCGGCAGCAGCTCTGACTTGTACTGCGCTCCTTTCTTAGCAGTCTCCAGACAATTGGTCCAATCCTTCCTTTTGAAAAACGAGAAGGCGAGCTCATAAAGAGCTTCAACACTTCCCGGATTTTCGCGCAAGACAGACTGGTAAGTGCGAATTGCGCCGTCATAATCTTCCTTGTCATGCAACGCGACGCCCTGCCTGATCAGCTCTCGCTGAACTTCAGATGAAGGTGTGGGATCTAGTTTTGGAGCACCGGGTTTCTGGCCAACAGCTATCAGGGCCAGAGTGAGAACCATGGCGAATGCTGTTGCAAAAGAGTTCTTCATATGGAATCCGATTTTGAGAGAACTTCGTTAATGTATTCTTCAAGTCGCGCATGCTCTTCATCGCTGGTGGAGGTAAAGCGCACAGCAAACCCTATCTCTTCGGCGGGATCTACGACTTCAGACCAGAGGTATATAGGTTCGCCGTCCGGAAGATTGATCTCGAGTCTGACTAATTCTTTCTGTTCGACATTTCCACCAGTCAGCACGAAACAGCCATTAACGCTGAGATTGGTTACAGTGGCTTCGCGTTGCGCCAAAACCCCTTCCCAGCGAGCGGGAAGATTTACTCTTACGCGAGGCGCCTGGCGTCGGTCTTTTATTGCCATAGCACTATTGAATCATTAAGAAAACGGGCACCCTGATTCGCCGTGTTTCACGTCCAGATATGTGCGCGCTTCCCAGAGTTCCGGAAAAAACTTTTTGTCGAGCGTCGTTCGCAAGTAGCCAATACCTTCTGATCCGCCTGTACCGCGCTTCGAACCCACCATGCGCTCAACCATCTTGATGTGGTGGGACCGCCAAAGTGAAAAGTATTCATCGTGTTCGAGTAGGGCTTCCGCAAGCTGAAACTCTTCAAACCGCTCCTCGAAATGAGTTAGCACTTCGAGTACGGCCCGAGTGCGGGCGCCGTAATGTCTGCGGTCGGAAGGATCCTCATCAGGTGGAGTATTGAAACCCCTTCGATGCAATGCTGCAAAAAACGCTTCTCCAAGGGTCGGCGCCTCAAAGCGATGCCGAAGGCGGTCGTAGGCAAATCCATCGTTGCGAAAAGCTTTCAAAATACTCTCATCCTTGAGGCCTGACGAAAATTCGATCTCGCGAAATTGCATTGATTGAAATCCGCTCGCGGGATTCAATTGATCGCGAAATCCCAGGAAGCTTATTGGAGTCATGCTTTCGAGGATGTGAATCTGGTTTACGAGCAGTTTTTCAATATCGACGACGCGACGCATAGTGCGTGCCGCCGCACCAAGCCGATCCTCTTTCATTTGCGCGAGCGCTGCATCGATTTCGTGGAGAACCTGTTTAAACCAGAGCTCGTAAGCCTGATGGACCGTGATAAAAAGCAGCTCATCATGATGGGCCGGATCGGACAGACACTCCTGCAAAGCTATCAAGTCAGGCACACGAAGATACTTGTTATAGGATAGCGTTGGTTTTGTGCCGTAATCCTTCATTCTTTTCTGGACGCACCCGTCAAAAAGCTGCGCCGGCCGCCTCATGTTTGGCGTACGACCGCGTGTCTCTAATTGTTTTCAGTTCGCTGATGACAAGTTCAAGCTCCTCATCAGTTGTATAGAAATGTGGGGAGATGCGAATCCCCGCGCCCGGCCGATAATCAACGATAAAATCACGGCTTAACAACTCGCTTGTGATCGCCGCAGCGTTTGGATGCGCGACGGTAACTGTCCCACCACGTTGCCTGGTATCCCTCGGGCTCGTCACAGTAAAGCCGGCCTCTTCTGCCAGTTCGATTAAGCGGGTGGTCTGTCGGATACTCTTCTCTCTGATTCTTTCAACACCGATTTCGTTGATGATCCGATATCCGCTTTGCGCCGCATAAAGAGCCGGAATCGCCGGGGAGCCGTGGAGAAAGCGGGAGACGTTTGGAGCGTAGCGAAGCTCAGGTTCAAAAGCAAACGGGCGATCATGGGCCATCCAGCCGGTAGTTTTAGGTTCAAGCTTCGTTTGCAGATCCGGGCGTACGTAGAGGTACCCTGCTCCTGGCCCACCACACAGCCATTTCACCGAACCTCCGGTGGCGAACTCGACGTCCAGCTCCTTGACGCTGAATGGCACGGTTCCAGCAGACTGATAGGTGTCTAGTACGACCATAGCTCCCACTTCATGAGCGCGTTCCGTGATTGCTTTGGCGTTTTGCAGGAAGGCGCTCTTAAAAAGCACGTGAGAGAAGGGCACCAGAAGAGTCTCCTCGTCGATGGCTGCCAGCATGCGCTCGAGGGGAACTGTAATCCCATCGTCTGATTTCACAACTTCGATCCGCAGTGTGTCGTTGCGAGAATGAGCTTCGTAGACATACATGACGGAAGGAAAGTTAAGTTCTGAGTAAACAATCTTATTTCTCTTTGGAGTCGGTTCCAGACAGGAAAGAATAAGGGACTGGCAGATCGACACATTTTGATGCATCACAACAGTGCCGGAGTCGGCCCCAATGATTCGCGCCACTTCGTTGCCGAGAGTTACGGGCATCTCCCACCAACCTTCAGCCCAGGCGCGCACGCCGCGCGTGGCCCAAATGTCGGCATATTCCTGCAAGCGGTCAAAGGTGCCTTTCGGCATCGCACCCAGACTATGCGAGATCAAATAGACACTCTTTTCGAGGATCGGGAATTCACGGCGCCACTTTAATAGGTCGTCAGTCATCGCAAGCTAATTTACCATAGGTCTTAAGAATTTGATCTTTGGCGCTTGATTGCTCCCGGGCATCGGAGTGTTAGACTCTTAACGAGACCAATCCATGTGGAAGTTTGCAAAACCAATTCGTCATCCAATCCCGGACACGCGATGGCCGACCGCCCAAGAAGCCGCGAGTTCATTGCTCTTTAAGCCGATCAGAGTTGAACCGCTAACTCTGGGAAGCCGTACCTGGGTGCCTGCGATGGTACCCTGGCGGGCTACTGAAGACGGCTTTGTCACTGAAGCTAATCTCGGATGGTATCGCCGTTTTGCGGAAGGCCAGCCCGGTGCAATCGTGGTTGAGGCTACGGGCGTCCGAGACATTCCCAGCGGCCCACTACTTCGCATTGGACACGATCGTTTTATTCCGGGCTTACGTAAGCTTGTTGAAACCGTTCGCGAAGCCAGCGCCGGTCAAACAAGGCTCTTCATTCAGATCATCGACTTTCTAAGCGTTAAACGCCGGCCAGAACAGACCAAGTATTTTGACCGCTTTCTGGCTATCGAAGAGCGCCATCGGTTGGCGCTCGCTGACCTGACCGGGGACTCCAACTGGTTATATCTTCCCGAACTTGACGTGCGCGAGTTCCTGAAGAACGCTTCCGAAGGTTTTCACGATCAGGTTCTAAACGAGAGAGAGTTGGAAGCATTGCGTTTCGGATACCGCGAACGGGTGACTGATACCCATTTGTCGCATATTCGTGAACTCCCGCAGGTGCTGCCGGATATCTTCGCCGCAGCCGCGGAACGAGCCCGGGCATCAGGATTTGATGGCGTCGAATTACATTATGCGCATGCCTACACAATGGCGGGATTTCTAAGTGCTCTTAACGACCGTGATGACGGCTACGGTGGCCCTCGCGAAAACCGGGTTCGGCTCCCACTCGAAATTTATCGTGCAGTGCGCCGAGGGGTTGGTGACGATTACGTGGTGGGCGTTCGGTTCCTTGGCGATGAGGTAATCGAGGGCGGCAACCGTGTTGACGATGCGGGCTACTTTGGAGTCGAGTTTGCCCGCGCGGGTTTTGATTTCCTTTCGATCTCGAAGGGCGGCAAATTTGAGGACGCACAACAGCCAAAAGTTGGCCAAGCAGTTTATCCCTACACGGGCCGCAGCGGCTATGAATGTATGCCGACCACGCTGTCCGATGAAGTCGGACCTTTTGGACGCAGTATCCCGCTCGTCGCAAACATAAAACAACGAGTAAATCGCGCGGGATTTAATACTCCCATTGTAGCTACGGGCGGAATAACTGTGTTCGAACAGGCCGAGAGCATTCTGCAACGAGGCGAAGCCGACATCATAGGTTTTGCCCGGCAGGCGTTGGCTGACCCGGACTGGTTTTTGAAGGTAAAACTCGGACGAGGCGAAGAGGTCAGACGGTGCACTTACACAAACTACTGTGAAGCCCTGGACCAGGCGCATCGCCAGGTTACATGTAAATTATGGGATCGAATTCAGCTTGATGAACCTGAAGTGACGATGGCAGAAGATGGACGCCGGCGTTTGCTGCCTCCTGAGTGGCGGAAGGATGACTAAGATTGTCTCACTCAGTTTTCACCGCAGCTTCATACCGAGCAATGAACTCAGGATCACGACGCTGGAGACTTTCGTAGTTAACCCGGCCACTGCGAGTCATCAGGGCAAAAGCAAATGGCAGCGGTTCAAGATGCATGTACTCGCGCGCCTTCTCGAACCAAATGCAGCTTTCCACGGCCGCTGCCTGATACTCCTCAATAACGGGCTTTCTGAGTCGCTCAAACTCCGTCAAAGCGGTCGCAACATCGGTTGTATGCTCGAACGCTTGCTTCAGCGAAATCGCATCTTCTAGCGCGAGCTTGGTCCCTGAACCGATCGAAAAGTGGGCAGTGTGCAGTGCATCACCTAACAGCACAATGTTGTGGTGACTCCAATGCCGGTTCTTTACATCAACGAAATTTATCCATTTCGAGTTGTTTGAAAGAAGCTCGTGACCACCGAGGTCCGTGGCAAAGGCGCTGCCGAGGAACCCACGCGTCTCTTCATCGGACAGATTGGCAAAGCCGGCATTGTCCCAGGTCTCTTCGTCGCATTCGACGATGAATGTACTGGTGGTCTTGTTGAATTTATAGGAGTGGGCTGCGAAAACTCCGCCATCATGTTGGCGAAAAGTGAGCGTCAATCCGTGAAACAACTGGTTTGTGCCATACCAGATATACCGGTTCGAGCGCGTGCGAAGCTCAGGTTGAAAACAGTGTGCGTACTTCTGTCTGACTGTGCTGTTGACTCCGTCTGCGCCGACGAGTAGATCCTGGTCGTCAGGGTCGAGGTCGTCTGCGCCCATCTCGGAACGAAAAATAACATTCACATCGAGTTCGATACACCGCTTCTGGAGGATGTTCAGAAGGTCGATTCTTGCGATGCCGGAGAAGCTGTTACCGTGGACCGAAATCTTTTCGTTGCGATGGATTACATCTACGTTATCCCAGGTCTCGAAACAGTGAGTGATGCGTTGATAGGATGCATGGTCGGCCTGGCGGAGATGGGCAAGCGTCTTCCCTGAAAAAACCACGCCCCAGCCGAACGTGTCTGCCGGACCGTTGCGTTCGTAGACAGTGATCTCATGCTCCCGATCGGCCTGCTTCATTAGAATGGCGAAGTAGAGCCCGGCGGGTCCACCGCCGATGATGTTAATCTTCATACTGGATAATCATTTGTCCAGAGGATGGGTTCAGCTTTTTAGAAGTTGACTGGCGATGACCAGCTTTTGGATTTCGGACGTGCCTTCATAGATTCGAAGTGCCCGAATGTCCCGATAGAGGCGCTCTACCACGTTGCCGTGAACCAGGCCAATTCCGCCATGGATTTGAACAGCCTGGTCGATGATCCGGCAAGCAGCCTCGGTAGCGAAAAGCTTCGCTTCGCTGGCCTCTCGTGTCACGCGCGTCGTTCCCGTGTCCTTCAAGTACGCAGCGTGGTAGACCAACAGGCGGGCGGCGTCAAGTTCTGTGACCATGTCGGCCAACTTCTCCTGTATCAACTGGTGCTCTGCCAGAAGCCTGCCAAACTGTTTTCGGCTGCTGGCGTAACGAATCGCCTCGTCCAGCGCGCGTTGGGCCATCCCACAGGCAGCGGCGCCAACACTTGAGCGAAAGGTATCAAGCGTTCTCATCGCTAAAAGAAAGCCGTCGCCTTCCGCTCCAACCATATCTTCAGCCGGTACCCGACAGCCTTCGAATTCAATTTCGCCAATCGGATGGGCCGCCATCATTTGCGTACGTTCGACGACTTTGAATCCTGGAATCTTTGCGCTGACTACAAATGCTGACAACTCAGCGCGGCCATCATCTCGAGTACCCGTGCGAGCAAAAACTGTGTAGAAGTCGGCAATACCAGCGTTTGAAATGAAACGTTTGCGCCCGTCGATAATGTAGGCATCATCATCGAGGCGGGCCGTGGTTTGAATTGCAGCGACGTCAGAACCTGCCTCAGGCTCGGTCAATGCAAAAGCAGCGATAGCTTTACCTTCAACGGCGCGAGCCAGCCAAAAGTCGCGTACGTGTTCGGAAGCGGCCTGACTGATTGCATAGGTCCCCAGTCCCTGCATTACAAAAGCCAGATCCGCAAGTGGTGAGGAATAGGCAAGCGCCTCGCGAAGCAAGCAGATCGCGCGCACGTCAAGTGGCGAACCGGGTGTGGCGACAGCGAATTTGAGCAGACCGGATCGCGCCAGACCTGCAGTGTACTCCCGCGCCTGCCTATCGACATCGCTTTCGTCAGCGGCCCGAGGTTCAATCTCATGTTTGATGAATGCGGCAGCTCGGTCGGAAAGATTGCGATGGTCAACGGTAAAGAATGGAGTGTCCAGCATTTTTGACTTTAGATTTTTGATTTCGGTCTGACTTGGATTCCTTGAGCCAACGCAGGTTGGTTACTAGAGTTGAAGTTATTTAAATTTCGGTTCGCGTTTTTCGACAAACGCGTCGTATGCTTCGCGATAATCAGGATGCTGCATACAGATCGCCTGGGCCTGGGCCTCGGCTTCGAGAGCTCCCGTAAGATTCATGATCAGCTCGCGGTTCAACATCTCCTTGGTCTTAGCTAGCGCGAAGGCTGGCCCTCGCGCTAAACGTTGGGCAAATTCGCCCGTAGTCGATGTTAAGGCTTCGACGGGTACTACGCGGTTGTACAAACCTATTCGTTCAGCCTCTTCGGCTGAGATGAAGTCACCGGTAAAGAGCAGTTCAGTCGCCTTGGCGAGTCCAACGACGCGGGGCAATAAAAAAGCCGCGCCCATATCGGCGCCGGAAAGCCCTACCTTGACAAAAAGGAATGCGATGCGAGCCTCGGTACTGGCAATTCGCATGTCCGCTGCAAGGGCGATGCAGGCTCCGGCGCCGGCGGTTGTGCCGTTCAAGCTTGCGATTACCGGCTTAGGCAGCGCGCGGATGTTTTTTACCAAGTCGCATGTCATGCGAGTGAAGTCCAGAAGGCCCTCCATGTCTCGCTCGAAGAGTTCGCCGATGATATCGTGAACGTCGCCGCCGGAACAGAATGCTCGGCCGGCGCCCGTCAGAACCAGAACATTTACATCGTCTTCCTGACCTAGGGCTGCGATGGTGTCGGTTAGCTCGCGGTAGACTTCGAAGGTAAGGGCATTCAGGCGTTCAGGACGATTCAGGGTTATGGTTGCTATGCCATCCTGCACCTGATAGAGAAAGCTCTTGGGTGTAAGCATCGTGATTCGCGGTTTAAAGAACTGCCATTCCTTCAATCTCGACTAAGGCATTAGGGTCGAGCAAGCTCTTAACTTCCACCAGCACCATGGCTGGAAAATGCCTGCCCATCAGCGAGCGATAGCGCTTGCCAACCTCTTTGGTGCGGCTGCGATACGCTTCGAGATCCGTTACGTAGATTGCGAGCCGGACGATCCGCTCCGGCGCGCCTCCGGCCTCGGTTACCACTGCTACTAAGTTAGCCAGCGCCCTTTCGAACTGTTCAACGAAATCAGAGCTTATGATCTTTTGCTGCTCGTTCCAACCAACCTGTCCGGCGATAAAGAGCAGACCATTTCCTGGCGGCGCCAGAACTCCGTTTGCATAGCCTCGTGGCGCGCCAAGCGACTCAGGGTTAATAAATATGAGACTCATACCCGTCCGGTCTCCTAAGCTGATTAAGAATGTTCTTGTGTTAAAGGAAGGTATTCGATTCTGCGCGGCTGAGCAAGGCGAGGTGATGAACCTTTGTTTCAGGATCAATTGCACAACGTGAGGTCCGTGCTAAATGTGAGTTCGTGGATCGCCTGTTCTATCTCTTAAGACGATCCACGAAAACCACTAGAGTGACGGAAGAAAGGCGTGTTTATGCTGTAAGTTACAAAACCTTATCCAACTCTTTTGCGAGTTGGCCCACCAGGTTACCCTGGGGATCGAGTCCGCCGCTCGGAGAGCCTACAATATTGCCCTGTTTGTCCAGGATGACGATCGCCGGTAGCTGATTGATCCCGAATCTCTTTGAAACGACACCGTCGGGATCGCGAAGCACCGTCACTTTTAGACCATACTTTTGTGCAAAGCCCTTCAGTTGTTCATTGGTTGCATAGTTTTTGGATTTCGGATTTTCAGACTCCGTGCTGACCCAATAGACAACTACTCCTCGGTCGCTGTATTCATCAGCGAGTTTGCTGACCCCTTGCAACTGCGTTCTCGACAAAGGAAGCCACGAAGCGCCGAAAGCCAGCACTACCACTTCGCCACGCAGGCTCTGAGAGGTAATTGTCTGTCCGTCGACCGAAGGCAGTGAAAACTCCACTGGCGTGCCTTGGCCGAATACGAGCGACGAAGCTCCAAAGGCAACGGCGATAGCCAGAATCGTAACAGTTTTACTAATTGCTCGAATCATTGGTTCTCCTTTGCCGCTGTTGACCGTAGCCCATTTGTCAGGCAGGGAAGGCGGCAAGCCTTAGATGACCGCGAGGATAGATTAGTTGGTATCTTTTTCCGTTACTGATTCTCCGTTGGGCAGGGCCACATAAGGCTCCTCGCCAAACACTTCCTGATGCAATGCACGATAATCATCCCACGTATCCAGATCACGTGCAATTAAAGGTGAAGTGACGGGTATGCGCTTGGTTTGGGCACTATGGACCTTGAATAAACCCTTCAGACCGAGTTCGGAATCAAGTTGGAGCAGTTCGGTTCGAAAGGCGAGATCCACCAGCACTGGATGTCCACCCCGACCCGCGAACTCGGGAATGAGAAGCTTGCCGCCCTGTTCCCAATGGTTCAGCAGAGTAGCGATCACTTCAGGATCTAATACGGGTTGATCGCCAAGGGCGAAGATTACCGCCTGAGTTGCGGGCGGTAGCTCCTCGACGCCACGCGCGATGGAAGTGCTCATTTCACTGGTTGGGTCTTCATTAAGGGCAAACAGTACGTTTGCATGGCCCAGATGCTTGCGCAGGTCTTCCGCGCGATAGCCGAGGACGACAATGATTGTTTCGATCCCCGCAGCGCGAAGCTGATCGATACAAGTTGTGATGATGCTTTTGTCGCCGAATGGCAGTAGCGGTTTAAAGGCTCCCATCCTTTTGGAGCGCCCCGCGGCCAGAAGTATGGCGGCGACATTTTTCATGAAGAACTCAATGCTTCTCCCTTGGGGACCATTGGCAACGACCGCAATCGAACACCGGTCGCTTCGAAGATTGCATTACCGATTGCCGGGGCAACTCCGACGATAGGTGTTTCTCCGGCGCCGGCTGACGGGAGATCTTTTCGGTTTAAAATAACTACCTCGACTGGTGGGACATCGCTGAATCGCGGCACTCGGTAACGTGAAAACCGTGAGTTGAGAATCTTTCCGTTCTCAAATTCAATACTCTCAAACAGAGCTCCACCGAGCCCCATGATGATCGAGCCTTCGATCTGGTTTTTTAAGTGGTCAGGATTAACCACTGCTCCACATTCGAATGCTTCGACTAACCTGACAATGTTGACTTTTCCCGTCTTTCGCTCGACCGCAACCTCGGCGCAGGTGGCAACGAAACCGCCCTTTTCGAACCCGCAAGCGATACCGGCGCCGCGCCCGGCCGCCATCTTCCTCTGTTCCCAGCCGAATGCTTTCGCCGCTGCTTGGAGGACGGCCCGCAGCCTTTCATCGCTTGAATTCAACAGGCGAAATTGGAGCGGATCGATCTTTAGAGCATGAGCCAACTCATCCATGTGCGACTCGCGAGCAAAGTGATTTGCAGTAGCTGCAAGCGCGCGATAAGAGCCCTGTCGCAACGGAGATTCCGCCGGATGGAACTGGAGGTGCTGGTTAGGAATGTCGTATCTGCCCTGAATGGCTGAGCCGCCGGAGTTATAGTTGTGAAATTCCCAGGCAGTTATCTTCCCGTCATTGCGAACGCCGCTTTTGATTTCAATGACACCGGCCGGGCGGAAATACGCCCAGGTAAACTCTTCTTCGCGCGACCAGACAAGTCTTACCGGTTGTCCCGTGGCTCGGGCAATGCGTGCGGCCTCGATGGCACATTCGCCGCTGTGTTTGCCTCCGTACCCTGAACCAGTATCCGGCACGATTACCCGAACTGACTCTTCCGGCAAACGAAAGGCCTCAGCCAACTCACTGCGGACACCGAAGGGGCGTTGTGTTCCGGTCCAGACGGTAAGCTTATTGTCTTGCCATTCCGCCAACGCGGCTCGTGGTTCGAGCGGAGCATGAGCTATGTAAGCAACGGTGTATGACTGTTCGATCTGTTTGTCAGCCGCGGCCATACCGTCTTTGATCGAGCCTTGCACGCGTGGTCCACTACCACCACGTGGTCGCTCTCCTCCAACAGGTCTCTTTAAGAGATCGAACAACTCCGAAGTTGACGGTTGGGGACTGCTCTTCCATTCCGCTTTTATGGTCCCAGCGGCGCGAAATGCAACGCTCTGACTTGGAGCTGCCACGGCAAGGAAATCCCCATCGCGCACCAGCTTTACGCCTGCAATTGCTTCGGCCGCTTTCGTATCCGCGGAAACGAGAGTCGCTTTGAAAGAGGAGGGACGCACCACCCTGGCATGCAGCATTCCGGGGCGTTTCAAATCTGAAGTGTAGAGGTGCTTGCCGGTTACGAAGTTACGGCCATCAACCTTTCGCACCGACGTCCCAGCAATGCGCCATTCTGAGACAGGAGTAGTTGCTACATCCTCAGGGATAACCTTAACGAGTTTTTCTCCTTTTGTTACTTCTGCGAAGCTTAGCGATTTTGTTGCATCATGATTCACGAAGCGAGCATTCAGGATCTGAACAGTATCTCGCTCGACGTTCAATTGTTTGGCCGCAAGATCGATAAGCAGTTCACGCGCCGCCGCTGCGGCCTTGCGCAGTTGAGGAGCCATTGCCGGAGTCGTCCGACTTCCAAACGTGCCTGCGTCATAGGGGGTGAGATCCGTATCGCCCATGACGATGCGAATCTGTGCTACGGGCGCATGCAACTCATCGGCAACTGCCTGTGTCAGCGAAGTACGGATGTCCTGACCAAATTCAACTTTGCCGGTATAGACGGTGATGCCGCCTTCCTGGTCTATATGAAGCCAAGCGCCAATTTCATTCGGTAGACGGCGATTGAAAGCACCGCGTCCTGACTCGCCCTGCGGATCAAGGTCCACGCCACGCGCGATGACACGACTCAACGGAATAATCAGAGCGATTCCCCCACTGAAAACTTTCATGAACTGACGCCGGTCGAAAGCAAAGTTGTAAGCAGGCCGGCTAAAGAGCTCGTAACGCTCGATCTCAATCAACTCGGGCTCTCTGGTTTTGTCGTTCATTAGGAGCCCTCCTTTGTAGCCCGTGAGGCCCGTTCAATTGCTGCCACGATGCGAGGATAGGTACAGCAGCGGCAAATGTTTCCGTTCATCGAGCGGACAATCTCCTCTCTTCGGGGTCGGGAGTTCTTGTTGAGGAGTGCAACACCGGCCATGATCATTCCCGAAGTGCAGAAACCGCACTGAAGGGCATCAAATTCAAGAAACGCTTCCTGAAGCGGATGCAAGCGACCATCCTGTTCGAGCCCTTCGATGGTAGTGATCTTTTTTTTTCCGGAAACCTGGCGCAGCCGCGTGACACAGGATTTTGCCGGCTGGCCATCAATCAGAACCGTGCAAGCGCCGCACTCCCCTTCGCCACAGCCGTACTTGCTTCCTGTTAGTTCGAGATCGTTGCGTAGCACGCTGAGGAGACTTGCATCCGGATCTGCCTCTACCCGAAGCTTCTTGTTATTTACTGTAAGTGAAGTAGTTCTCTGCATTTATATAGCCCTCAAAATGTCAATCTCCGGTTGGAGATGAGTGGAAAAACTTAAGTCTCGATTGGGGCATACAACTCCAACTGGTTACCATCGGGATCGTCAAAGTAGACGGATATGCCGCCCATTCCACCGTGATGCACAGGTTCGGAGACGGTAATGCCCCTTTCCCGCAAATGGGTCGCAGCGAGTTCGAGGTTCGCCGATGTAATCTTGAAGGCAAAGTGCTGCGCGGGCCATTCACCCTTATCCTCTTGCAGCACGATCATGCCGGATCTCGTGCCCACCCACATAAACAGCCAGTTCCGCTGTTCATCACGCATTCCTTCTTCGAATCCAAGGATCTCCCGGTAGAATGTCTGAGCGCGGGAAAGGTCCTTCACGCGGATGGCGATTTCGAAAATGCCCTCGATTTGCAGCATTAGAATGCTCTTTCTCTAGAATGAATGATTGGAGTGTAAGCCCCTGGAGAGGGATCGGACAAACAGATCCACAACCATTTATGTCACAAATGCATCGCAGAGGGGGACTGCCTGCACCACTCGTACTTGCAAAAGCAATCGAGTCTTGTTAAACCTGCGTATTGAAATGCTCTTTGGGAGAATGCCATGAAAAAGATTTCCTACCCATTGTTTGCGGTGGCGCTGGTCTTAGCGCTGATCGTTCCGGCACTTGCGGATACCATTCGTCTGAAAGATGGGAACGTGATTCGTGGGCAGGTGATTGGGTTTCGGGATCAGCAGTTCACAGTGCTGATCGGCACGGGCGCGAGGGGACGGCGCAGCCAAACCACAATCTATGTTGAGGATATCGAATCTATTGAATTCGATTCGGCCCAGGGAATTGCTGCTGAAGAGGCAAGTGTTCCCGCACGCTCTGAACCGGTAACTCAGCCGCGAACGACGCCACCTGTCGAGGCGCGTACGACACCGGCATCGTCCCAACCTTCGGGCACAAGTTCACCGACATTCTTCACCATTAAGGTCGGGGTACGCGCCGACGATGCGAACAACGGCTGGAGCAACAGTGGGCTGGTTGTGCGCAAGGGGCAGCGCTTGCGAATCAGCGCTTCGGGCCGAGTGTCGTTGGGTCGCGGCCGCTTTGCTACTCCCGCGGGTGTACCCACGATTGCCGATAATGATAAACTTATGCGCACCGAACCAACCGGAGCCTTAATCGCAGTGATCGGTGACGATAACGATGACTTCATCATGATCGGAATGAGGCGCGATTTCGTTGCTCAACGTGATGGGGTGCTTTTCCTGGGGGTCAATGAAGGCGATTTGACCGATAACACAGGGACTTACGATGTAGTCATCGAAGCGGAGGCGGGCGGTACAGCAAGTCGCTAAAACGGCAAACTCCCGGTTGATTCAGGGCATCACAGCCCACGAAGCTGTACCCCCAGCATGTTGTGTAGAGTGGAACTTCGGCGTTCCACTCTACAGATTTTCCTCACTTTTTCGGAGTTCACCATGAAGATTCTCAAGTTCAAGTCGTATGTTTTCGCTTTAGCAATCATTTTTAGCTTCTTGGTCGCGATGGCGGCGCCGCTTGCCTACGCGCAGTCGCGACGGCAACCACCTGCCACGCAGAAGAAGAATCAAAGACCAGGACAGCCAGGGCAGGAGCGAGAAGCCGAACCGCTGCCGGAGGATCTGGTTGGCCGGCCCCAGGAGGCTGAGACGGTCACCATCGCGACCAATCTCGTCAACGTGGATGCGGTGGTGTACCACAAAAAGAGTGGTCAGATTGTTACCGGATTGAAAAAAGAGAATTTTGCTCTCTTTTCGAACGGAGTGGAGCAGAAGATAACGAACTTCGCAACGCCGGAAGCGCCGATTACGGTGGTGATGGTAGTCGAATACAGCAAGTGGTCGGAATTGTTTGGCTATTACGGTAGCGGCGGTTTCGATCCGGGTACCTATGAGGTCATCCGCCCCACCGCAATGTTTCTATCGCAGTTCATTAAGCCGCCCGATGACTATGTTTCCGTAGTGGCGTTTGACATGCGACCCACCCCTTTGACTGACTTCACAAACGATCCCGGAAGGATCAATTCTGTTATCAACCTGCTGCTGCGTAACTATCCGGCGTTTAGAGAGACGAACCTTTTCGACGCTCTAAAATTCGTGCTTGTAGGCGGCCGCGGAGATACTGTCGTACTTGAGAATTCCGAAGCTGAGAAGGCGGACTATTCAGGGCTGGTAAATGTGCAGGGAAGGCGACGTGCCGTTGTGCTCATCGCTTCAGGTATAGATACCTTTTCCAAGATCAACTACGGGGACGCGAGGAAGGTGTTGCAAAACTCGGGCATTCCCGTCTACATCATCGGCACTGGCAATATGTTCTTCAAGCGCTATGGCGATCGGCTCCCTGCTACTGACGGTTTGACAGGTATGCCCGGCCGCATGACATTCCTTCAAGCCGGGAACACACTGAACACCTTCGCAAAGGAGACTGGAGGCGCTTATTTCCCCGTGACCTTTGAGGGTGAGCTTCCCAAAGTCCTTGGCTCGATCAATGCTTTGCTGCGTAGCCAGTACAGCCTGGCTTTTAATCCGGGCGAAGTACGCGACGGCAAACAGTACAAATTGGCCGTAAAGGTTGACGTTAATGGCGATGGGCAGTACGACGACAAGGAATATGTAGTTCAGGCCCGGCAGTTCTACAACGCCCCGAAGGACTAAGGAGACGGGGGACGGGGCGACGCGTCCCCCCGTCCCTATATCCCACTCAGCCCTCAGCCACTGTGGATCCGTAGGCGGAATTCGTCGTTGAAAGCAACGATATCAACTTTCCGTCCTGAGAAAAGACGCGCCTCACGCATCAGCATCGGCAGGCCTCCCTGCGCAAGGGATAATCCATAAGCAGGACTGGAGAAGATTGCCGCAATCTGCGGATTCAACCGCTGCGGAATGCCAAAGCGGATGGCCTTCTGGCCCAATGGAGAGAAACCTGACGTTCTCCGTGGGTTTATAAACTCGATCGAGCGATCGAAAATATGCAGGCGAGTGGGCTGATCGCGAAGCGCCAGATCGCGGTGCACAATCAGGTTCGACACTGCTTCAATAATTGCGTGGCGATGGTAATATCCACGCGCTGGAACAGGACTCTCGGAATTCTCGGCTGCGGGAGCATTTCGCGGACGCTTCTCGAAAAGATCGCAGTAACGAGCGATGAAGCTTACCGTTGACTCAAAGAGAGTCATTAAATTTCCGGTAAGCCGGTCACGTTCAACGACAGGCGCCTGGATGGATTCACCGGCAAAACGCGTCGCGAGGATTGCCGAGCGTGGCAGCAAGTCGCCAACGCTGGCATCCCGCCCAAACAGCAACACACCAGCTACCGTCGGTACAACGTCGCTGCCGTAATTCACACCAAGCAAGAGATCGCGTTCCAGGACGGACGCGGTGGGATAACCGGCTGCGATGACGGCTTCAAAAGCATCTCCTTCAAACTCGCGTAAGTAACTCCATAGGTGGGCTTCGTCGATATCTTCGATCCCGGCGCCGAGGGCAGGCACATTCTCGTAGTGGAACGGTCGAGACTCGTCCAACAGGACGCCCAACTCTTCACGCGAAGCCTCCCGTTTCTCCGCTCCAATACGAATGTAGAATCGCCCATCGCGCGTTCTATATGGCCGACGCTTTCCGTCAACATCCAGGGCCACGATCCGTCGTCCGCTGTCGAAGGCGATCCGGTCAATAAATGGGACCAGCGGCGGCAGGATCTCTTCCCGGCAGATTCTTACCAATTCGTCCTGAACATCTTCGGGATCGTCAACGCCCTCGACTCGCATCTGATCGTTGACGCCAAAGACGATCACACCGCCGCCGGTGTTTGCCAGCGCAACAATCTCCTGGGCTACTTTCTCAGAGTTTGAAAGCTTTACCTTAAGCTCCAGAAAAGTGTCTTCACCCCCACGTACGAGACGCATGAGTTCGACGCGCGATGTTTGGGGACCAGGCGTGGAAAGGACGTACTCCTGAAAGGAGCGTTCAGTAGTTGGTTCGTGCCGCTGGTTGCTGCGGAATCTTCTGCGAGCCATTTTTGTATTGACGGGGCCGGCGACCCGCCCGGATGTCATCTCTAAGACATCGCTGGATTATCTTTTTAACGCTTCTGGGGAGTTTTACCGGAAACGCCTATCAATCATCGGATGGTTCGCGAACGACTTCGAGTATCTCGACTTCACGCCGCTGAAGCATGCGTCCCTGCGGATTAATAATCAGCAGATATGATGCAACGGCAAGTCCGGCGAACACGGCCAGTGTAACATACTCAATCAGCAAACTTCGCGTGAGGTAACCCGCCGCAATGGCGACAGTTGGTGGTACAGCCAGCAACAGGACGATCGGAATTAGCAAAAGTCCCACGACGCCTGAAACGTTGATGTGCTTCCCAAATTTCATACGTTTTGGGAATTGCATTGAGAGCCAATTACCCAAGATCGACATCAGCGCCGCGAAGATAATGAAGCTCAAACCGACAAACAACAGCGCCTCCGGACTCAAGTCACGAAAGACCGCATGATTTATTGCCAACAGGATTACCGAGAAAAGCAGAGCCACAATCACCAGAGCGATGTTCTTTCCGATCAGGATCTTTCGGCGGTCAACCGGCGAAAGGATGAGCGTTCTCATTCCTCCTTCTTCAAATGCAAACTGGTTGCACGAAAGACCAGAAAGAATGAGGAATACGTACAAGACGCCACCTGTGGCCATTATTCCCTGCCCGTAAACTAGAAACTCTCTTACGAATGAGCTCGCCGCTTCAGGGAGATCATTCGAGCCGCGAAACTGTCTCGAGTTCACCAGCCTGATGAAGATCAAAAGCAATGGCATGAGCGCCATCATTCTCAACTGTGCGTTGCGCATGATGTAGCGCAAATCCTTTTCGAGGATGGCGGACAGATCCGGTGGGAGGAAGGGGAGTTCCCACCCACTCGATTTCTCTGTTACCGCCAGCACCTGCTCGGCGCCCCCTTTCTTTCCACTTCCACCACTGCCGAGAACACTGCGACGCGCCATCAGATAGGCTGCGGTAACGAGGACTATGAAGTAACCCGCGATGATCGTGACTGCGACTAGATACGAGAAGCCGGCGTTTGCATTGAGGCCTTCAGTTAATGCGAATGCGATCGCGCCAGGCGGTGTCCAACGCAACACTGTGAACGATTCGGCGTGCTCCAAAATGACGGGCACGAGTTGACCGATAAATGCGGCCCCAAGCCCGGCCACCACACTAATCAAGGCCACGAGAGTCTCGCCACGCGTGCGTTTCTTTTTGATCAATAATCCCACGGAGATAGACAGCCATTTCGATAGCGCAATCCCCAAGCATACTGCCAGGAGCGCTACGAAGAGTGCGCTGCCCAAACTCTCTCGAGCTAATCCGGCGCCCACACCGATCGCCAGGACGGCGGGTATGGCGAAGATCGATTGCAGATTTGTGATTTCGCTGGCCAGATCGAACACAAAAAGTTTGCGCAGGCTGATCGGATACATAAGCAAGCGCCCTGGCTCGAACTGTCTGCTGCTGCCGATACTTAAAGGCAGGGTCGCCCAGATGAGATAGCAGAAGGCAAAGATGGTGAAGAAGATAAACTCGACAGAAGAATCGCCACCGGTCTCGGAGGTGGCGCGTGCCTGTTCAATCAAGACCCCTTCCGGGCTGGAAAGTGAATAGGCGCCAATACCGAGCCCGGTTGCTACCGTGAGGGCGAAGAGCAGGGCTGCAAACATCGCAAGGCCCGAGGCGAGACGGTTAATGACACCCCGCGGTGACCGAAACGAATTCCGGAATAGCCTCCATTTAAGCCACAGTAGTGTGCTGAGTTGGGACAAGGTCGTCAGTCGTTGCTAGCTAAGGGATTCGGAGAATTACACGAACTAACATGAAACAGTATAGAATGAAAGTTCTGCGCGACAGACCACTGAGCAGACTTGCCACCCGATGCTGAATCGCCCACCGATACCGAACGCTTACGTTAGTCTGGGCTCTAATCTAGGCGACCGGGCAGGAAATCTTCTGCTTGGGGTCAGAGGAATGCTTGATTCAGGCCTCGAAGTCATCAGGCTTTCGCTCATTTATGAGACACAACCGGTTGACGCTGATGAACAACCTGCATTCCTCAACATGGTAGCAGAATTGCGCGGCAGCAACTTGCCGCCGCCGGAACAGGTGATGGCGCGTCTTCTCAGGGTTGAGTATGCGATGGGTCGCACGCGTGAAATTAAACGCGGACCACGAACTCTGGATCTCGATCTGCTCCTTTATCGCGACGAAATACGCGAGACGGATTTTCTTCATTTGCCGCACCCGAGACTGCACCGCCGTCGTTTTGTGCTGGTTCCACTGGCGGAGCTCGTGCCGCGACTTGTGCCGCCGAACCTGCACCGAACAGTTGCCGAACTGCTTGCCCAACTGGATGATGAATATGAAGTGCGGCGTTGGAAGGCGTCCTGACTTTGGGTGACTGACCGCGGCTACATTTTCCGTTATAATGCGCTACTTGCTTAACACGCCTTCTACATCTGGAGAAACCGGGTTTAACATCAATCATTGGCCACGCGGTGAGTGGCTGGGGATCTGAAACATGCCCTATCTCAAACCTGAGCGACCTGAAAAAGTCACGGCGCCTTCACTTCGAGCGAGTAAAGAGCGAGGTGAGCGTCTGGTTTGTCTTACTGCCTACGACTATCCGACAGCGCGCATCGTCGACGAAGCGGGCATTGACATCATCCTGGTGGGTGACAGCCTCGGCAATGTTGTACTTGGCTATGGCAATACCGTGCCAGTCACACTTGACGAGATTATCGCCCACACGAGAGCTGTGCGCCGCGCCGTCCAGCGTGCTTTGCTGGTAGCCGACATGCCGTATGGATCTTTCCATACCGGAGAAGATGATGCTGTGCGAGCCGCGCTGCGGCTTGTCAAGGAAGCTGGAGCTGAGGCAGTCAAGCTCGAAGGTGGTCGTAAGCGGGTACCCCTCGTGAAGCGGCTTGTGGATGAAGAAATCGCGGTCATGGGTCACATCGGGCTCACACCTCAGTCTGTGAACAAGCTAGGTGGCTATCGCGTTCAGGGCAAGACTGCGGCGGCAGCACGAGAGCTGATGGATGATGCGCGAGCCCTGGAAGATGCGGGGGCCTTCGCCATCGTTCTCGAGGTGGTTCCACGCGAGATCGCCGGCATGATCACCGAAAGTGTTAGTATTCCGACGATTGGGATCGGCGCCGGTGTCCACTGTGATATTCAGGTGGTCGTTCTACACGACATGCTCGGCTTGTCCTTCGGAAAACTCGCACGCTTTGTCCGACCCTATGCAAACCTGCGAGAAGTGATCACCGAAGCGGTCACGCGCTATGCCGATGATGTAAGGAATGGAACCTATCCTTCTGAAGCAGAGTCGTATTCGCTGCCGGTCGAGGCCGCGGAAGAGTTGAACATCACGCCGATGAAGGACTCCAATACCGAGAAGTCCTGACTCTCACAAAAAATTATGGAGATTATCAACCGCCGTCAGCGCATGAGTTCAGTCGCGCGCAAAATTCGCCGCGAACAGGATCGTACCATCGGACTTGTGCCCACCATGGGCGCGCTTCATGAGGGACACCTGAGCCTGGTGCGCGAAGCTCGCAGGATGTGTGATGTGGTAGTCGTCTCGGTCTTTGTGAATCCGGCTCAGTTTGCGCCGGGGGAGGACTACGAAAACTATCCGCGCGATCTAACCAACGATACAGCGCTCCTGACTGATTACAACGTGGACTACATCTTCGCGCCGCCGGTCGAGGAGATGTACCCTCGCGGGTTTTCCACCTACGTGACGGTTGAGGGGATGTCGGACCAGCTTGAGGGAGCTTCGCGGCCAGGCCACTTCCGGGGTGTTGCCACCGTGGTCACCGTTCTCCTCAATGTAGTTCGTCCGGATTTTGCCTATTTCGGGCAGAAGGATGCGCAACAGGCATGGATCATCAAGCGGCTGGTGCGCGATCTGGCCTTTGACACAGAGATTATTGTATTGCCGATGGTGCGCGAGGATTCGGGACTCGCAATGTCTTCCCGCAACCTCTACTTGAGTCAGGAAGAGCAGGAGGCCGCTGCAATTATTCATCAGGCTTTGGCGAAGGCAAAAGCTGCGTACAAGGAAGGAGAGCGGAGCGGCGCCCGACTCACCGAGTTGGTCAAATCGACAATTGAGTCTGAACCGCGTGCGCGCGTAGATTATGTCAGTGTCGCTGATGCTGACACCTTCGAGAAGATTGAGAAGATCGAAGAGCGACCGGTTCTGATCGCCGTCGCGGCTTATTTAGGCAAGACGCGGCTGATCGACAACACCGTGCTTAACGCTGCCCGCAAGAAAGATGTGTCGGTGGCGAAACCCTGAGTTATGTCTGAGCTCGTAAAAAACAAGGCCCATATCAAATTCATCCTTAACGGCGAAGAGACAGAAGTCGCTTTTGCTCCTCACAAAACGTTGCTCGAAGTCCTGCGTGAAGATCTAGGCCTCACAGGCACCAAGCACGGTTGCGAACTGGGCGAGTGTGGCACGTGCACGGTACTGGTCGATGGTCGGTCGATCCTGTCATGTCTGGTGCTCGGACTCGATGCCGAAGAGCGCGAGGTAACCACCATTGAAGGTATGGCTGAGGCTGGGGAGCTTCACCCATTGCAGGATGCCTTCGCCGACTTGGGCGCTGCGCAATGCGGATATTGTTCACCGGGCTTTCTACTGGCCGCGAAAGAACTGCTCGAGAAGGACCCTAATCCCGGCCGGGAAGTAATCAAGGAAGCATTATCCGGCAATCTCTGCCGTTGTACCGGCTATTTAAAGATTTACGAGGCCGTTGAATTTGCCGCAGCGCGCTTACGCGGAGAAGAGATGGAGTTGCCGCGCGAGAGTCTTTATGGCTGCGAGTAAAGGAGCCCGATGACGAAGAACGGTGAAAACGTCAAGCCTCTGAAGGTGGTTGGTAAGCCCTTCCGCAAGGTTGACGCGCGTGCAAAATGCACGGGACAGACAAGGTTCGCCGATGACATCGTGCTGCCTCGAATGCTGTTCTGCAAAATGCTTCGCAGTCATGAGCCGCATGCCTTGATCAAAAAGATCGATACAACAAAAGCCCTGGCGCTCCCGGGTGTCGTGGCGATTATCACCGGAAGCGACCTGCCAATCCCTTACGGTATTCTTCCCGTCAGTCAGGACGAGCACGCACTCTGTATCGAAAAAGTGAGATTCGTTGGCGATCCCGTGGCAGCCGTCGCCGCCCTCGATGAGGACATTGCCTTCGAGGCAATGAACCTGATCGAAGTCGAATACGAAAGACTCAATACGATCTCATCAATCGATGAGGCCGTGATGATCGACGAGCCGCGCATTCACGACTATGGCGATAGCGGCAACATTCATAAAAAGGTATCGCTCGAGTTTGGCGACGTTGAGGCTGGTTTCGCGGAAGCCGATCTGGTGCGTGAGGATACATTCTTTTATGAGGGAAATACTCACCTGCCTCTCGAGCAGCATGCGGCAGTTGCTCACTTCGATCCTGATGGCAAACTTACGCTCTGGAGTTCCACACAAACGCCCCATTACGTTCATCGAGCGCTGGCCAAGGTGCTCGAATTGCCCGCCAGTCATATTCGCGTAATCGCCACCCCTAATGGCGGTGGGTTTGGCGGCAAGAGCGATCCCTTCAATCACGAAGTTGTGGTTAGTAAGCTGGCAATGGTTACGGGAAGACCCGTGAAGGTAACGCTGACCCGGGAAGAGGTTTTTTACTGTCATCGCGGCCGTCATCCTGTGCTCATGCAAGTAAAAACAGGTGTAAAGAAGGATGGCGCCATTACCGCGATGCATTTCAAGTCGTTTCTCGATGGCGGCGCCTATGGCAGCTATGGCGTGGCCAGCACCTTCTACACCGGAGCGCTCCAGACGGTCACCTATGAAGTACCGCGCTACAAGTTTCAGGGAGTGCGTTGCTTTACGAACAAGCCGCCCTGTGGTCCAAAGCGTGGTCATGGAACTCCGCAACCGCGTTACGGCCTCGAGGTTCAACTCGATAAGATTGCCGAAGACCTAAGGCTGGATCCGATTGAGATTAGGCGAAACCATCTGGTAAAGCCATTCTCGGTGACAGCTAACTACCTGCGCATAGGCAGCATGGGACTGGGCGCCTGCCTCGACAAAGTAGCGGTTGGAGCCGACTGGAAGAACAAGTTCTCCGGTTGGGATTCCGACAAGCGAAAGCTGCCTTATGGGAAGGGAATCGGCGTTGCTTGCAGTTCCTATATCTGCGGCGCCGGATTGCCAATCTACTGGAACAACATGCCGCAGTCAGGAGTGCAACTGAGATTGGACCGCCAGGGTGGCGTCTGTGTGATGTGCGGTTCGACAGATATTGGCCAGGGCTCGGATTCGATTCTCGCCTACATCGTCGCTGAAGTGCTTGGTATAGATCCCTTTGACATTCGTATCGTAACTGCAGATACGGATCTGACTCCCGTTGATTTGGGCAGCTACTCGAGCCGCGTCACCCTGATGACCGGCAATGCAGCCATTCAAGCTGCTGAACGAGCTCGCGAGTTGCTTGCGCTTGCCGTGTCCGAAAAGCTTGGCGTGCCAATTGAGAATATCTCTCTCGCCGAGCGTCGCGTGTTCGATGTTGAGAATCCGGAAACCGGTGTGACGTTTGCGGAAGCAGTTGTGCTCGCCGAATCAAAATTCGGCACGATCGGAACCGTTGGTTCGTATTCACCCCCGCCGTCGCCGGGAAAATACAAAGGGAGCGGCGTTGGGCCATCGCCCGCCTATAGCTACTCGGCGGCGATTGCTGAAGTGGACGTTGATCCGGCCACTGGAATTGTGGTTGTTGAACGCATCTGGATTGCGCATGACGTCGGGCAGTCAATTAATCCGGTTTTGGTGATGGGTCAGGTCGAGGGCAGTGTGTACATGGGTCTGGGTGAGATCCTGATGGAAGAGATGACCTATCGTGCCAACCGAAACGTCGTCCACAAGTTTCCGTCGATGCTCGAGTACAAGAGCCCGACTACACTCGAAATGTGTGACGTCAAGACATATCTTATCGAGGATGCTGATCCGAACGGCCCATTCGGAGCGAAGGAAGTCGGTCAGGGACCATTGCTGCCTGTACCACCCGCGGTCGCAAACGCTGTGTACAACGCCGTAGGGGTGCGCATTGATGAAGTGCCAATCACGCCTGAAAAGGTTTTGAAAGCGTTACGTGAAAAAGCCAAGGGCAGGAGCGGACGTTATGGTCCCGAGAGTGTTCCTGATGTGAGTTGGCCTCAGCCGTTGAAAGTGCTTACTCCGGCGGAAGGGGGTGACGGCAGAGAGATGCCGCACGTCGCAGTCCATTCTTGATCGGAGTGACGATTCAACTTTTTGTTTGGCGATTACAATCAATCTTTTTCATCGTCTGAACCAGACTGCGGGTACAACCGTATGAATTCATGAAAGCCAATGATTTTTCAACTTATCTCACCTAACTTGAAAGGAAGGCGGCAGAAATGAGTGAAGACAGAACGGCGGAAACAGATGGAGGCCGATCATTTGAGGAGCGGGTGTTTTTGCGTTTTGATGCGCTCGACGGCCGGTTGAATGGGTTGGATTCACGATTCGAGGGTGTCGAAAAGAGATTAGAGAAACTCGAAGCAAAGCAATACGATACGAAACCTATTTGGGAACTGGCGTTGAGCGAAATCGCTGAAATGCGAGCCAATATGCAAACTCGCGCCGAGGCTGAGTCCGGCATTAGCGCTTTGCGAGCGGAAATGCAGGCCGGCTTTCAGAAAGTCCGGGCGGAAATGCAGAATGGCTTTCAGGAGGTTCGCATTGAACTCGATGACGGGCTACGCAGGACCGCCGATCAGATCGACGCACTTAATCGAACGATCCTCGAGGTTCGAGGGGAGATTCGCTATTTTAACAGACGAATTCGGAAGCTTGAGTCAGAGATGGTAAAGCCTTCGTAGAAAACTCCTATGATGCGACTTCCCAAATTCACTTATCGCGTACCGCGAGAGATCGCGGAGGCGGTAAAGATGATCGGCGACGCCGGCTCTGAGGGGCAGTTTGTCGCCGGCGGTACGGATCTGTATCCAAACATGAAACGCCGCCAACAGACTCCGCGCACAGTAATCTCAGTCATGCGCCTGCCTGAACTTAATCAGATTTCCGGAGAAGGAAAGTCGGGTATTCGAATCGGTGCTTCAGTAACGCTGACCGACATCTGCGAGCACCCTCTACTCAAGCACGAATATCCCGCAGTCGCGGCTACTGCAAAGTTGATCTCAACCCCTCTCCTGCGCAACATGGGAACCATCGGTGGTAACCTGCTGCTCGATACGCGCTGCAACTATTACGACCAGAATTACGAGTGGCGCAAAGGCATCAACTTCTGCCTCAAGAAAGATGGGGATGTCTGTTGGGTGGCTCCCGGAAGCTCGAAGTGCTGGGCGGTCCAATCATCGGATCTGGCTCCGCTGCTGGTAGCTATAGGCGCCAAACTCCGTCTTGCCTCAACATTGGGGGAGCGGGTCGTCGATGCTGCCGGGTTTTATAACGATGACGGCATCGATTATCTGCACAAGCGACCCGATGAGTTGCTCGTAGATATTCAGCTCCCTCCGACAAATGGCTGGCGCGCGTCATATCGGAAGTTGCGCCGGCGTGGTGCGTTCGACTTTCCCGTGCTGGGTGTTGCAGCGTGGGCAAAGTTCGATGCGATGGGGAAGGTCGCTGAAGCAAAACTGGTCCTGGGCGGTATTGCTCCATCTCCGATCGAAGTGAAGGAGGCCGCGGCTACGCTTATTGGGAAAGATCTGGATGAAGAACAGATCCTAGCTGCAGCCGAGGAGACGTACATTAAAGCCCGTCCTCTGGATAACACCGACTTCGTCATGAACTGGCGCAAACAGATGACTCGTGAATACACGCTCCGAGCTTTACGTGACCTGCAAGCGCTCACTGCTTAACTCTGGCGAGTGTAACGATTTCCGGCTCAGTGTTACTACATGGTTGGCCCTCGTGGTAACTGAACTCGATCTGCTCCTTACCCACAGTTATTACGCTTAAGCTGACGGTACCGGCATCTTCGCGGTGCATGCAGACTGAATAAGGACCCCGTTTCGGAAGATGGCTGCGATGATATTCATGAAGTACTGCCACATTTGGCGTATTGCCGCCCAACAGACTCTGAAAATGTTCTTTGCGCAATTTGCCGACTTCGGGCTCCCTCAACGAGGAAGATACGAGCGGTAGCTCACTTTCGGCGTCAGGGTGAAAGATCGACTCTTGTCCGGTCCAGTGAACAAGCATTGCGGGGTCAGCGGCGCTCACCATCGCCAGGGTAAACGGGCGGAAGTTTCGCAGATCGATTTCGCTAAGGAACTTCTGAAACTCGCTGCGGTCGCGACAGTGCATCAATTCGAGTAGCAGCAAACCTCGGCTTGTGAAGTCACGTTCCGGTTCTTCCAGGCTGTCACCGTAGCGGTTCAGGAGACAGAGAGTGACTCCGAAGTGATTAACGCCGATCCAGGATCCTCCATGATCGCCGTCGACGGGAGCTATCAGCGGCACCCCGTGCGCGTTATGTAGCTGTGGCCCCTGCGCGGGTTTCCGTGTGTGCCGCTCATCGCGATTACACAGCAGCACATAAGCGTCGGACTGTCTTAACCAACTCACTGTACACATCCGTCGACTTCCTTGCTCGATCTCGATCATGAGTATCTTGCCGCTAAGTTAAGCTAGCGGCAACTATTCCGATAACCGATGTCTCTTTTGTTGCTGGTTAAATGTTTTTGACGCAGTCTAATCCCGGTTGAATAGTCCGCGCATAGCCTTTCCAGCTTTTCCATCGAGATCGAACTCATCGAAAGCGATCCTCGAAAGAGAGCCAGTCAACATAAGCATGCCGAATCGCCGGAATGTTGGTCCAACGCCGACTTGCCGATCGATCTCCAGGACTCGCCCCTGTGCGTCGCGCGCCGTCACGGTATTACGTTCGTATAGATTAGCAAGTGAGGCGCTTGTCATGTTGCCGGCCAGCTTCGAGTAATTAATCTGGCTCTTTCCGTTGTCCCCCTGCGTCACAACTGTACGACTGGCCGCATAGAGCATTCGCGCCACGACATCGCTCCGATTCGAGGGTTTGTAACGGGGATCTTGCTTGAAAATCATTGGATAGATACCCGAGCCAAAAAGTTGAGCGGTGCTGCGACGCCCAAAGGCCCGCGCGTAAGAGGATAGCCCATCAGCGAGTTGGTCCACATTGCTCTTCCCTGGCACATTCGCAGTTTTGCGTTCACGCGAATATGCGCCCATGCCAGGTTGGAGGTAAGCTTCCGGAGAAAGGAAGGCTTTTCTCAATCCATACTCCAGCTTTTCGCCGGGCGTGAGAGTTGGCTTTGTACTTGAGTTTGGCTGACTGCGAAGGTCATCCTTGACAACCGCTTCTTGTTCACTCTTGGGCCTCTTGAATATTTGACCCGTGGAGCCGGGTGGTTTCGGAATGGTTGGTCTACTGACATTCTCCAACTCGTTCTGGTTCGTTAGCTGTTGGGCCGAGGCCGCCTGGTTGAAGGACAGCAACAGTAAACAACCCGTCAATAGCCAAAGATGGAATGCAACATGTAACTCCTCTTTCCGGGGGAGTTGCGTTTAGCCTTGAGTCGCGATTGATTGAGGCACAATTCAGGCCAAGACATGGGCTACAGAAGAAATTACGGCTTGTTTGCTGGAGTGACCGTGAAATGCGTCAGGTAGATACAGTTAAACTGTATCGTGTAAGTACACCTTAGCAGCCTCTAAAGCCTATTCCTGCCTGTCAAACTTCAGCGCCGCAGAGTTCAGGCAATAGCGCAGCCCGGTTGGTCGAGGCCCATCCGGGAACACATGTCCGAGATGCGAGTCACAGCGGGAACACTTGACCTCTGTCCGCGTCATTCCGAGGGTGTTATCGGATTCCATGGTGATGTTCTCTTCTGAGATGGGGGCAAAGTAACTGGGCCAGCCTGTGCCGGAATCAAATTTTGTGTCGGCATCAAACAGCTCCAAACCGCAACCTGCACAGAGGTAAACCCCCTTGTCGTGATTGTCCCAGTAGACGCCCGTGAAAGCCCTTTCGGTGCCTTGTTGGCGCATAATCTGATACTGCTCGGGCGAAAGTTCCTCCCGCCACTCCTCATCGGTCTTTGTAATCTTGTCAGCCATTGTCATCCTCTTTCCTGCACAAAGATTGTGCTTTTGGGCCGCCAAAGCTTTCAAAATTTCGCCGGGCCTTTTATATTACTACTCCAGTCAGTCAATTCGTATCCAAGGGCCGGGAAGCCAAGGTTCACTACGACCTTGCTCTCCCTTGTCAACAACTCTAAAAGACTCAAGGTGACTATGAAAAGAATTTTGCTCTTTACTCTGATCTTATCGCTGGGTGCCGTAATCTTCACGGTATTTTTCTCCTCTGGCAGCATCTCGGCAAAGAACGACCCAGCTCATTGGGCCGAGTGGCGTGGACCACATCTCAATGGCGTAGCACGGGGAGACGCTCCGATCACCTGGGACAACAAGAAGAACATTAAATGGAAGGTTGAGATACCCGGGCGGGGGCATTCAACGCCCGTGATCTGGGGTGACAGGATCTTTCTTACTACGGCAATACAAACTGGCACAGCGCCGCCACCGCCCCCTCAACCGGAGGCGGGCCCTGAAGGTAGACGCAGACGTGGTCCAGGCGGAGGGGCGGGCGCCAACATCGAACACAAGTTGATGGTGTTATGCCTTGATCGCAAAACCGGGAAGATGCTCTGGCAACAGACCGCACGAGTGGCGACTCCGCATGAGGGCTATCACCGCATGTATGGAAGTTTTGCTTCGAACTCTCCCATCACTGACGGAAAGTATGTTTATGCCTTCTTTGGTTCGCGTGGGATCTATGCCTATGACATGAATGGAAAGAAGATCTGGGAGAAGGATTTCGGTGTGAAGATGCAAATGCGCCTGCAGTTTGGCGAAGGCGTAGCGCCGGCGATAGATAAAGAGCGCATCTTTTTGACATTCGATCACGAAGGAGATTCATTTATTGTCGCGCTTGATAAACGGACCGGCAAAGAGCTTTGGCGAAGCGCGCGCGACGAGCAGAGTTCCTGGAGCACGCCCCTGATCGTCGAACACGCTGGCCGGCCGCACCTCGTCGTTGCCGCCACCAGCAAAGTGCGGAGTTATGACCCGGCGACTGGCAAAGTCATCTGGGAATGCGGCGGACTCGGTTCAAACGTAATTCCGGCCCCCGTTTATCTGAATGGCGTGTTCTACGTAATGAGCGGCCACCGCGATCCGAAACTAATGGCTATCCAGCCTGACAAGAAGGGAAACGAGGGCGACTTGACGGACACTGAGGCAGTGCTTTGGAGTCACACGCGCGGAATCTCTTACACACTTTCACCAGTTCTGCATGATAAGAAGTTGTATGTTGTAACCGATTCGGGGCAGGTAAGCGTTTTCAATGCTGTTACTGGAGAACCTCACTATCATCAAGTCCGGTTGCCACGGCCATATAATTTCAAAGCCTCACCGGTAGCCGCTAACGGCAAGCTCTATCTGGCGAGCGAAGAAGGCGATGTGATCATCTTGAGACTCGGTGAAAAGTTTGAGGTCATTGCCACAAACACACTCGAGGATCAGATGTTTATAGCTTCCCCGGTGATCGCAGACGGCGACCTGTTCCTGCGCAGTCAGGATACGTTGTTCTGTATTAGCGACGCTGATTGAGTTAGCAGTGCTTCCAGTAAGTAATGGGGGGATTCGAGTTTTTCCACAGCTTTCAAACGGTGAAAACACCCTATCCGGTCCGGCCTATAAGAGCCGTCAAGCCGCGAGATACCATTGGCTAAAAAGATCGTGGGAAAACTCAATTGGTTCTGGAAGCGCGCACCCGCCGAGAACATACGGTCTATTGAAGTTTGCAGCGATGGCGAGCTCGATCTCTTCACAGGTTCGCAGCGACCGGATCCACTCGAGTGGTGCGGTCTATTGAAGTTCGTAGCGGTAATCTCAACTTCTTTACTGCCTTGGTGACCCTTGTGGGCCAATCATTTAGCAAACGGGGAGTCTGTATCCGGTTCATTATGGGAACCCCGAGCGTGAGCGAGCGTTAACTCACCATGCAGTCCCTGGCCAGCCCGCTTTGCTCAAATAGATCGAAACCTTGACGAGAAAGATCCTGCGTCGACGGGCTGAAGAACGTGAGCGTTTTCTTGTTCAGTGTGCGAGCTTCAAGGACCATCGGACTGGCGACTTCTCCTGCCGCACTTTCCGAATATGACAGGCCATTACATCACCAAATCCGAATTGATAGTTAGACGGAGGTAACTATGCATAATCGTAGAAAGCTGCTGGGCTTCCCAATTGTTATACTTTGTCTCGGACCCGTGACAGTCTCTTTAGGCGTATTTCGGGAAGGGCAAGTACCAGTTCAAACGAATGCGCTAATTGATACTGCTAACATACAAAACGAGCCTTACAGTTCTCTGCAGTCTCCATTGAATATTCAATCTTTGACAAGCGACGCGGATCTCATTGTTATCGGCCAAGTGAATTCAATAGACACCAAGGGGCCCGCCCCCGGAACTGTTGAAGGACACAAGGCGGATGCACAACGCATCATCGCGTCGTTGAAGGTACACAAGGTGATTAAAGGACAGGTCGAAACAGAAAAAGTTGCCTTCGAATTTTTGGAACCTGTCAACCCCTCGGCGGACCTAAAGATTGAGCTGTCCCAAATTGCAATGTTTTTCCTTAAGAGGAGTCCAGAAAGCGGCTACACTGTTTCTGATCCCATTTATCCTTTCATTAGGGCGTTCTCCAGCGCTACGGTGACCGATACAAATCCACTGGATCGAGTCGTAGGCGTGATAGGGCACGTTCTGGTTAGTTCGCCGTCTGTCGAGGATCGCAGATTAGCTGTAAAAGTTCTCTCCAGTGCAGGTACTGGACCCGCAATAAGACTACTTCGGCAAGCTATGAGAGATAAGGATGCAGTTATCCAAATGCAAGCTCTCAGTGCCCTTCTTAATGCGGGGGACATTGCTTCGCTCGACATCGCCGAGCACACTCTTCTAAACCCTTTGGACAAGGAGCAATATCTGGTAGAAAATTTGGGTGCCGCGCTCGAAGGTATCAAAGACCCGCTTGCCATTCCAACGCTCCAGCGTCTGCTTCAGGCACCTAGTTCGTTAACCAGGCTGGGGGCAGCGTCGGCCTTGCGAAACATGCGAGTTTCCGATGGTGTTGAGGGATTGATCATTGCTCTATACGATGAAAATCGAAAGGTTCGCTATCAAGCAGTAATTGGTTTGGCGGAGTTTACCGGTCAAGACCAATGGGGGCCATCTGTGCATCGATTTCGAAGTGACGAACAGGCGTATCTCGATTACTGGAAAGGATGGGCGCGATCTCGTTAAAGCTGGATCGGACACTAATCTAAACGGGAGTACTTGGCGAGGTTAGTACTGGGTTTTACGCGTCGCCCGTTTTGAGGGTTTGAGCGTGACGGGGGTTTAATGTCAAGCAGAATGCGTGGTAATTGGAGAAAGTTGTGGATCATCTTGTTCATTACCATGGTGCCCCACGGTATATTTGCTCAAGATTTGGAGGCGAAGCTGGCCCAGAGAGCTGATTTCACACCGTCGGCGGCGAGTGTCAGAGAACAGTTGGTCCAAGTTGCTCAACATTACAAGATACCCATGGGAATCGAATGGGTGCTTCAGCCTGAAAAAGAACCGTCGAAACCGATTGCGGGCTCGACGGTCATGACTTTACTGAACTCGATTCTGCAATCAGCGTCAAACTATTCCATAACTGTGAGAAATGGAGTTGTTAACGTAAGTGACAGTCGTTACGCCACAGATTCACGCAATTTTCTCAACTTATGGATCGGTGAGTTTAGCCTCTCCAAGGCTAACGTATTCGCTGCTTCAGCAGAATTGCGGTTCAAGATTCATAGGATATTGCACCCGGAGCGCTTTGTGGGCGGGTCAACGCAAGGATATGGATACGGCGTTCCTGATGAACATGGCCTGGACGTCCGGAACATTTCGTTTTCAGCGAAGGACTCAACGGTGAGAGATATACTGGATCTAATAGTAGTAGCTAATGGCAACACGCTGTGGCTTGTGAATATAGCCCCGTCAAGAATGATGAAGTCTGAGCCTTTCTTTGCACAATTCGATGCTGATCAGGAGAACGGATTTTCCTGGAAGATTATTCCGTTCAGCAAAATCAACTCAGAGTGACTGACCTATCGAAATCCTTGGACATTGCGTGGGTTATGATCCAAATCCTAACCACCTCGGAGACGTAACCTCTGAAGAGGTGGGAATGTTTATACACCGGCCATCAAGAAACGACCCACCCCGGGGAGGGTGGGAGTTCCAATTTCACCCTAAACCCACACCTCGCAAATTACGGATCAATCCTATAATCCGGCCAACATGAGGTCGGATTATAGTAGAGCTCCAGGAATTCGAGGGCCTGACGGTTTATGTTCGGAGCCGCCGCGCTGTTACCGCCGAAAGTCGGGTTCAGTATCTTTGCGATCTGATCGCGAACTCCTTCAAGATGGACTCGCGTTGCACGGTCGGTCGTTCTTGCCAGAGCGGTACGAGTGGCCGCATTGATCGCACGAAGCTCCGCCCTGTAAAAAGCCCGTTCGTCGCCGCTCGAAATAAACAACGCGGCAAAACCCGGCGGGAGTCCTGCGGGAACTGTCGGCGGAGGTGCATTTAGTTTGGTATTGGCAATATCAAGGTACGAACGTTGGAGATTTCGCCTGTAGGCATCTATAACCGGCCTGGGCGAATTCAACTCGGTCCAAACCCCCTTGCGAACATCGGCCAGAAACTCAACCGGATGATAGGAGGCAGTGGCGTCAAGGGCCTCCTGTTCGACAAGCCTCGCAAACCGTGCACTAGACAAAAGGTTATTCAGTACGCTGTTCTGCGCGTTACGTATCCGGTTAAGAGCTCCGATCGCTTCGATGCGCCTTAGGATCTCTTTGTCTATCGCCCATTCCGGCGTGACGAACGCGTTTTCATTAAGAAACCTGACCGCTGTGGACTGTCTTGCCTTCGAGATCGGTGTGAACCTAACGCCATTTTGTCCGATGTGTTTCTGTTGTGAATCGAATCCGCCGACGATCGCGGCCACGTGATTCATCTCGAGGGTCCACTGTCCGAGCATTCTCCCGTAGAGCTCGTTCAGGTCGTTGTAAGGCTCGCCTTTTTGCGTCGTCGTGGCGGCAATGAGAAGCTTCGCAACGCGCTTCAGGTTGCGGACACCGAGTTCGGTTGACGTTATAGCATCGGAATCACCGACCGCTTCGGTAAGTTCACCTGGATCGCTGCCTGCCGAGCCAGCGGTAGAAAACCGATACCATGGCGTAGTGTCTTGTTCCCTCGCCCAAGCGTCCAGTGTTGGTTTTTCTTCATCAGGGGCTTTCGCGTTTGGTATCGGCTTATAGCCCCAGGCAGTTGCCCAAACATCATACGGCCCGATGCCGGGGATCAGATCTTCGGGATCTATATTGTCCTCGGGTTGTGCCACGTAATTAAATCGCGAATAGTCCATAAGCGTGGCGACATGGCCCATCTTTCTCACCCATTCGCGGTTGCGCACCTTGTCTGCTGGATACATCGAGCTGGCCTTCATATTATGCTGAAAACCAAGGGTGTGTCCGACCTCGTGTGCGACCACGTACTCGACGAGCGTCCCCATCAAGTCATCCGGCATCGGTAATCTATGAACACGCGGATCGGCCGCGCCCGCCTGAAGAAAATACCAAGAACGCTGCAAGTTCATAATGTTGTGGTACATCTGGATATCGGACTCCAGTATCTCGCCGGTGCGCGGGTCATTGATATGAGGGCCCATCGCATTCTCGATCGTCGAGGGCAACCAACGGATCACCGAGTAACGAGCATCCTCGGGATGAAAATCGGGATCCTCCGCTCTAGAGGGTGCCATTTTTGCGATGATGGCGTTTTTGAATCCGGCAGCTTCGAAAGCCTTCTGCCATTTTTCTACGCCTCGCTTGGTGAATGGGACAAGCCATTTTGGAGTTGCACGGTCGATGTAATACACAATTGGCTTTACCGGTTCAGAGAGTTGTGCGTTCGGATCCTTTTTTTCCAGCCGCCAGCGAGTTATGTATCGACGCTGCTGAGCGCGGTGTTCGGGCCGACTATAGTCCATCTGGGCAACCGAAAAGTAACCCACCCGTTCGTCAAACAATCTAGGCATCATCGGGTTCTCCGGGAGTTTCACCATGCTGTGATGCAGGACGACCGTTGCGCTGCCCGGGGGCATTCCGAGAGCTGCGAACGGTGATGTCGGTGTCGTCGGAGCTCCTGCTGGCAGCGGGTTACGAACGTAGGTTTGGGTGACCTGTACTTCGATATTCTCTGGATATGGAGCGATTCGGTCGATAAAAGACCGCGAGACATCCATCATGTTTGCGTTGAGCCGCTGTCGGGCGCTTAGTTCGATAATGTCAGAAGTGAAGAAGCGGCCCACGTCGATGACCGCCGATGCATCTTCAGGGCCCCAGGCGGCAACTGGAAACGACATCAGGATTGTGTCGTTGTTTGCGGCGCTGACGGCTTCGGCGATGGGGTGATCGAGATTAGCGACAACGCTGTAATTTACGTTTCGCAGAAGGACTTTATTCTCATTGAGTTCCCATCGCACGACGCGGCGGGTGAGCGCCTGACCACCGTAGCCGACTCCGAGCGTCGTTCTCGCTATCTGTGTAACCCAGAGAAATTGCTTTCTGAACTCGGTCTTTGGTATTTCGTAGTAGTACTTGTCCTTCACCTGATGTGCGCTGAAGATTCCCTTTTTGGTTTTCGCATCTTTCGTTATTACCTTATCGTAAGGCTGCGGATCCGGGGAGGGCCCTCCAGGCATGCCCGGAATTCCCGGACGGGGCGAAGCGCCCGGAGACGGTTCGGGTGTAGGGTCCTGAGCGGATACTGACGATATACTTGCCGCCATTAAGATAGAGAGCAGCAGGAAAACAAGGGTGGACTTTCTCATTTGAGGCTCCTTTTTGGAACAGGTGATGGGATAGCTGCCGATAGCAATTCGACGTACGCCTGGCTTCGCGAGTGACAATTTTAGCTCAACTCAACTCCAACTGTAAGCCTTGCTTTAAGATCCGCTGGGCTGATAGCCCAGCGAGCCCCCGTACGGGCGTGGTTTCGTATCACTGGTCGTGCTTGTCGGTAGGCTGAGTTGAATGATCTGCACAATGCCGTGTGGGTGATTCTGCTAAGGCCGCGGTCATATGATGTTCGTCAAGTTTTTTCTCGCGCTGCTTTTAGTCTCATCAAACTGGACCTTGCCTCCGCTGCCAGAACGCCAAGGGCTACAAGGGAAGCTTGAGACCAGGCTGGAAAGCTATACCGTCATCGCAGATAACTTCCCCCAGGCCCTAACTAAAATCGCTGCCGAATTTGAAATCCCGATGGGCATTGAGTGGGTCAGGACTCCTGCAACGCTGAGAAAAGTAGAACGTACCTGGCAGCGCAGTACGGTTCATCAGGTCGTTGCGTCACTCGTAACAAGTCAGCCGGGATACGACTTTACGATCAGGAATGCAGTTGCTCACGTTTCATATCGTGGCGCCCTAACGGACAACAGCAGCTTTCTGAATCAACGCATCGGTAAATTTGAAGCGAAGAATGAATTCGTGGGAATGGTGAGCTACAGGCTTCGTGAACTGCTGAAGCCAATAGTCGGCACACCAATCCCAGGGGAACCCGGAGTAGGAATGGCAGGGAGTATAGCTACTGGTGCAGGCGATCAGCGGGTCAGCTTCAGATTAGTAAATGCTACGGTTAGAGAAATTCTCGATAAACTGAGTCTGGCCGCCGATTTCAAAATCTGGATAGTAACTTATCGTGAGGATCGCACTCTGACAAGGAACGGCTTTCGCCGAGTTGAG
>DATKDA010000179.1:0-11742 GCA_035512935.1 Pyrinomonadaceae bacterium
GTGCCGGGCAAGGAGGCTATAGAGACCCCAGTGGATGAACATGCCAAACTTGGCATCATGCCACCACTTCATCCGCCGGGCGCGCTCTGCTTTCTCGTCCTGGTTTTCCGGCATCGCGCTGGCCGTTAATCCGGACAGATCGGATGCGGCGACGGCAGCACCGGCGCCCATCAACTTAAGGTAATCACGCCGGGATATTCCGCGATTGTTCATCGGGCGAAATCCTTCATTGGTTAAGGGGTTCACGTCCTCTTGTTAACGCTTCTCAGGTTTGGTTTTGCCATCGGGGGACTTTGTTTTTACGGAACTCACTTTGTCTAGCGCCATATAAAGTGCCTTGGTTGCCTTAGCGTCAGCCGGGTCTATTTCGAGCACCTCTTTCAGTTCCTCTACGGCTTCCTCCCAGCGACCGAGACGGCAGAGAACTAGTGCCAGGTTTCTTTTGAAGACGGGATTCAGGGGATCAAGGTTCACGGCTTCACGATACTTGTCCAGCGCTCCGGTAAGCTCTCCGGTCTGTTCGAGCCGCACGCCCTGGTTATTCAATTCCCCGGCACTTAAATCAGCGGCTTTAAGCTGGCCCTCGATGATCTTTGACAATTGTTGCTGACATACTTTCGCATCGTCGTTTCTGCCGGCCCGTCGAAAAGCACGACAGAGATGGTACATCGCGAACCTGTCTCCGGGCCTCAGCTCCAACGACTTCTGCAAATGTTCGATTGCCGGAAGTATTTGACCGGCCAGCAAATATGCAGCTCCCAACTCATATCTGCCTTTTGCATTATCAGGTGATAGTGCCACTGCCCTGTTAAAGGCCAGTAATGCGCCTTGCTCATCTCGAAGCCTTTTCTTAAGCAATCCCTGGCTCAGGTAGGCCTCGCTGTAATCGGGTCGGAGTTTGATGGCCACCTCAATCTCTTCGAGAGCTCGAGCAAACTCCTCTGCTTCTGCGAGCACATGAGCCAACAGATAGCGTGGGTATGCTGCGGCGGGCGAGTCTCCCAACACCCGGATTGCCTTTTGGAAGTGCTCGCGCGCCGAAGCTGACTGTTTCCGCTGCGCCAGAATAAGACCAAGACTGATGTGTGCATCCACCCTCTGGGGATCAAGCGTCAGTGCTTTATTGAACATCTCGGTCGCTGCATCCAATTCAACAAAACGCGTGAGTGCCATTCCCAGAGCAACATATCCTGGAGCGAAAGCAGGGCGTAATTCGATCGCCTTTTGAAGTGCTTCAATGGCTTGCGTCCTCTGTGGCACCAGAGCCAACGCTGTTCCCAACAAAAGCTGAGCGTCTGGATTTTTTGGCTCCTCCCGAGTGATGTTTCGCAAAATCAATATCGCCTGATCTAGTTGACCTGCCGAAAGTAGTTCTGTGGCTCGCTGAAGTTCATCCTGGGTCTTCTGTTCAACCCAAGGTTCAACCCAAAACGACGGGACGGACGTCGGGGAACTTCCGCCCTGGTCAAGATGGTTCATAGATGTTGGGACGGCAAGAGCCGCTGACCAACATCCCAGGATTGCCAGTACTGTAGTTATGCGGTTCATGGTTTGGGGCCGTAGCTAACGAATTGGCATATAAGTTGAAAACTGAAGCATCCTCATTTGGCCCGATCAGTTTGAAAAAAGCTGGCTGTTCTTCACTGCTTTTTAAGAACAGCCAGCGTTGGGAAAGTTTGATATCGAGCACAGCCCCGAACTAGAAGAGGAGCCGCAACCCGAATTGTAGTTGTCTCGGTCCATGGGAGGCGGTCGTTACTCTCCCGGGAGTTGCTTGATCGAGTCTGGTCGAGGGATTGCCGAGATCGATGTGATTGAAGACATTGAAAGCCTCGGCGCGAAGTTGTACTTGCCATCTCTCTCCCATTCGAATATTTCGGAAGAGCGAGAAGTCTACATTCCACCAATTGTCCGTGCGCAGGATATTGCGCCCAGCATTACCGAATGAATTAACTGGAGTGGCAAAAGCGCAAGGATTGTACCAGGTCCGCGGAGTTCTGACCTGATCGGCGGCCAGTCCTCCCTGAGAGATGGTTGTGCGGCACCTAACGTCGGGGTGTGCTGCGACTGGGCCGGCTTGGAAGGGATCTGAGATCACATTTGCTCGCGAGTAGATTTGCCCCGCGCCAATGTTGGCCGGATCCCCGCCGACTTCAATTGTGAATGGTTGCCCCGATCGGCCGATGGCCAACCAGTTGGCTTGCCAGTTTCCCAATATGGCGGCAGCTGGGCCGCTTTGCAGCCAGCGCTTTCCTTTTCCGAATGGGAGTTCAAAAACGGTCCCCCATGTCAAAAGGTGTGGAATATCGTACCCACAGACACCGCGATTAGAATCGATGTCATGGTAGTTCTGGACCGTTGCGTTTCCGCCAATACCGTTCTCAGCATTGAACCAACCACTGCTGGTGTCAATGCATTTGGACCAGGTGTAGGAGAGGAGCGTCGACACGCCCTGGCTTAAACGCCGCTGCATTTTGTATTGGAGCGAATGGTAATTGGAATAACCTATGTCATCTTCATATCTGAAGTTCCCGGTTATGTGCGGCCAGGGTCGCAACTGGTTAACTTCAGCCGGTGTGAGTCTGCGGCCCGTGCCAGCCTCTATTCCGGGCCTGACTGCGGCCTGCGCCACACCAGCGTACTCCAGCCGGCCGCTTTTGCTGCCGACATAGGCCACGGACATCATCAGGCTGCTGGTCATTTGCCGCTGGATCTCTGCATGCCACTGGTGCGAATAACCATCCTTACGGTCTGGGTCGTTGTACCAACCGCTTGAGTTCCAGGGCGCGGCTCGCGGTAGCGCAAACGGCAGATTGTTGGCAAGCGTCTCGAACGATTCTATCGGGTCGCCCTCCCGATTGATTGTGCCAGTGTCAATGCCGGAGAACTGCGGCCAGCCCCAGCTCTCGAACTGATGTTGACCATACTGGCTTCTCGAGGGAAGTGCATCCCATACCAATCCATAGCCGGTACGCAATACCAACTTGTTGTTGATTTGCCACGCCAGGCCTACGCGTGGTCCCCAATTATCTTTGATCGGCTTGAGGATAGAAAACTCTTCCCCCGTCACTCTAATAAAACTGTTGAACGGGATCTGGTTGAGCGGAGCGGGCAAACAAGGTGGCGCCCCTCCCGAACAAACTGGAGGAAGTTCAGGTAGTGCAATCAACCACTCTCCGGTTTTTAGATCGGGCCCGCTCTGGAGGCCGTTCCCCTTGACTTTGCCTACGTAGTCATAGCGCAAGCCGTAGGTCAAAGTCAGATTGGGTCGGAGGCTCCATGAGTCCTGGAAATAGGTGGACCAGGTGCCGATGCCGAAGTCGATAGACCCAAACTCATGGACAAATCCCTGAATCCGGCTTGGGAGACCCAGCAGCGCGGAGGCAAGGTCGTCTCCAGTTCCACTGGGTACCTGCGGATTACGTGTGGGCTGCGCATCGAAGTTCACCTGCATAAACCGGTTTCTTTGGTCACGCCGAATATGGATGAACTGAAAGCCGGTCTTGAAATTATGGTTGCCTCGAAGCCACGTTAGGTCGGTTGAGAGATTCCAGTTAGGATTCCCGCGCGGCCGAGCGCCCTGTACACCCAGAGTCCCCAGATTCCAGGGATTGCTACTGAGAACTGTGGCTACACCTTCAAACCGATCAAGCTGCGGAAAGCCCAGTTGTTCCAGGGGTTCACTGCCCAACTCATGTTCAAAAGGTGCGTCCTCGGTGGGCTGGGTGGCCACACCGCCGCGGACTTCAAAGATGACACTGGGAGAAAATGAGTGGACCCACCCGCCCCCAAAGTTTCGGTTGGTCGCTTCGGGTGTTCGTGCGCCTCGATCACCAATGGGATTGAAGGTCTTTATGCGCTGTTCATTCCAACGAAAGAAAATGTTGTCATTAGCGCTAAAATTGTGATCGCCTCTGATCTGAAATGCATTGGCGTCGTTTGCTCGGGCACGCTCTTGGCGGAAATTGAAGCTCGGATCACCTACGAGATTCGGTTTGATCGAATAGGCCTTAAAAAATCCCTGCATTCTCGGCGATATCAGCTCTTGCGGAATGATGTTATTCGGAAACGGATCGCGCACCAGTGTTCCGTTGACTATCCGCGTCGTGAACGGGTTGAAAATCTGGCGGTTGAAGATGGATTGGGAGAAGTCCCCGTTTAGCTCGCGCTCTGTGGGTACCCGCATCTGTATATTGGCGACGTCGCGATACCGCCAGCCGTCATAGGAGGCATAGAAGAAGGTCCGGTTCTTAAAGATCGGCCCGCCAATATTGGCGCCAAACTGATTTTGGCGAAAAGTTGGAGGGTCGTTCCGGTTTGCGTCCCGAAAAGGATCGCGGGCGTCGAAAATTTCATTGCGCACGAATGCGAATGCCGAGCCGCGAAAAGCATTGGTGCCGGATTTCGTGGTCATGTTCACCACGCCCCCGGTTACGCCTCCGTATTCGGCCTTCGCGTTATGCGACTGGACTTTGAACTCCTGGATTGAGTCAATGTCCGGTAAGACCACGTAAGATGTTCCACGCACGCTGGTGTTAATGATTCCATCCAGGAAGTATATTTTCGAACGGTTCTGCTGTCCCTGTATGGAAGCATTTGCGAGTGTGGAGCCGGGAATTCCGGTATTTCCCTCCGCCGCGCCAAAATTAATCTCCCGCTGCGAGCCCTGAGCAGTAGAGACCGGGTTAACCCCGGGTGTCAGAATCAACAACTGCGTGAAGTTTCTTCCATTGAGCGGTAGTTCTTGTACAACCTTTTCGCTTATGACGTTCCCGAGCTCTGTGGAAGAAGATTGGAGCAATTCGGCGCCGCTCTGAATCTCTATCGTTTGCGTGATTTCTCCTATTTCAAGATTGAAATTTTGACTAACAACCTGGGCGACGCCAACGTCAAAGTGTCCAACCTGAAGGCCTGCGAATCCGGCCTTTTCGACTTTTAGCATGTAGGGGCCTGGTTTGACATTGACGAATGTAAAGTAACCATCGCGGTTCGTGGTCACTTGATTCTCAATATTGGTCCCCTTGTTGATAAGCCTTACAGTCACTCCGGGAATGACCGCGCCTTGAGAATCGGTAATTGTCCCGTTGACCTCGCCGGTTGAAGTCTGACCCAAGAGTACCGAACCAGACGCCACTAGCACTACAAGCACCAAGGCTGTTGTCTTCAGTAAAGCCATGATTTGTACCTCCTGATTAGTGGACAAGAAACCGCGAGGTTGTCTTTGTCGTCACCTAACTGAACGCGTCGCGGGCTTGCATAACAAGAGCGGCGCAGTAATCAAAGATTGGGAGAATGTTCTGCTTACGCACAAAACATCGGTGATATTCCAAAACCCGGCTTTTAATAGACTTCATTAAAGAAGCCGCGATGGATCTCCGGTATCTACCTGCCAAAAGAGGGACGCTGCCTTCAAATCTAACCGGCAGCCTTTTTGCTATAACCCGGAACTTGGAACTATGAAAGATCCGCTGGCTGTTGAACCCAAAGGGATATGGGTGATCTACTGTCGACGCCGAACCACGCCTTAAATTGGCCTGTTTTCTTGCGTGGATTAAATACTTAGAACCCTTGGTTGCGAGATAACGAAAAGATTATACTTGATTATGTTACCGATAACAAGTATTATTTTACCGGTAACAATTTTAGCTGTAGCAAGCCGGCCCGGGAGGGCCGCCGGCGACTCGCGCGTGATGGAATTAGTTGCCCGCCCGAACTAATCAAAGGGCAAGCTTCACAAATTGAGATAAACTCTGAGCTTCCTAATGATCCCCCAAGACCTGGTCCATGGCTGATTGGAGGCCTGATGTCGAACCTGCGATACAAAGATAAAGTTACGATCATCACTGGTGGTAGCAGTGGGATCGGAAAAGGATGTGCCAACGAGTTTGTTAAGGCCGGCGCCCGTGTAGTCATCTGCTGCAACGACGGGACAGAAGGTTCGACCGTTACGATGGCGCTCGATGAGCTGGCCCAAAGACAGGGAGCAGGTGAAGCCTTCTTCACTTTCTGTGACGTTAGAAACACCGAGGATATCCAACGCCTGATTGCTGACACGGCCTCGCGGTACGGGAAGATTGACTGTCTCATTAACAACGCAGGCTGGCACCCCGCCCATAAACCGATAGATGAATTCTCTGTCGAAGAGTTTCGTGATCTGCTGAACCTGAATCTGGTCAGCGTGTTTACCGCCTGCAAATTCGCACTGCCTCATCTGCGAGCGGCGAAGGGCAATATCATCAACATGTCGAGCCTTGTGGCCACGATGGGCCAAAAACATGCGACTACTTATGTAGCCACCAAGGGCGCGATCACTGCTTTTACTAAGGCCCTGGCGATCGATGAGTCTCCCTTAGGCGTGCGCGTGAACTCGGTTTCTCCAGGCAATATATATACGCCTCTGTGGCAGGAGGCCATTGATGCCGCTCCCGATCCCGAACTCTTCCGCTCCGAGGGAGAGGCAGCGCAAGTTGTTGGAAGATTGGGACGCGCAGATGAGGTGGCACGACTCTGTCTGTTTATTGCGGCCGAGGCGACCTTCACCACCGGCGTGGACCACATCATTTCCGGTGGCGCGGAACTGGGCTATGGTCGCAAGAGCGTTTCGTTGAACGGCCAGCCAACCCAGAAAGAAAAAGCGATCGTTGAAAAACTGATCAAATCAACGTAGGCGGCGAATGGCCGGGGCCTTTGGCCTGGCTCGAGCTCCGAACGATCAATTCGGGAGGCAGCGTCACCTTTTGCGCTTTAGCAGTCGAGGTTCCGTTGTTCTCGATCATTTGAATCAACAGCCGGGCTGCCTGTTGGCCCATCTCGCCGCGGGACCAGGAAACGGTCGTTAAGGGCACGCGCAGCATATCGCTGTAGTGGATGTTGCCGGCCCCGACCAGCGCCACATCTTCCCCAACGCGTAAGCCAGCCTCTTCGAGAGCTCGCATTACCCCCAGAGCTACAGGGTCGTTGACGGCGAATACTGCGGTTGGAAGATCCCCGGCGGCGATCCATTCACTCATGGCCTTGTGGCCTTCAGCTTCGAGCAGGCCGCAAGGGCGCACCAGCGATCGGTTGAAACGTATCTTATGTTTAGCAAGCGCCTGCTTGTAGCCCTCGAGCCTCTCCGCACTGACTGACGAGGCATCGCCCTGGAGGTGGCCAATGCGGCGATGGCCAAGGTTGATCAGATGCTCGGTCGCCAGTCTGCCAACCTTCAGATTGTCGGTCGCCACCGAGGGGCAGCGCAGATTCTGCATAGTGCGATCGACCAGCACGATCTTTGCACCATCTTTGATCATCGCGCGGTAAGCGTTCGTCTCTGTCGGCGGTAAGACTGAACTGATGATCAGGCCATCGGTGCGTTGAAGCAGCGTTTCGACTTCGTCCAGCTCTCTTGAGGGATCCTCTTCAGTGCTGCAAATCAAAAGTTGAAATCCGGCCGCCCGTACAACAGACTCGATCGCTTTGGTGACTTCGGCGAAATAAAGATTCATCAAATCCGGCAGGACGATGCCAATCAAGTACGAACGGTTAGTTGCCAGAGCGCGCGCATACTGGTTGGGTTGGTAATTGAGGCGCCGTGCAACCTCCAACACCCGAGCCCGCGTCTCCGCGTTGATGGTTGGATGATTATTGATTGCGCGAGAGACGGTCATCTTTGACACGCCCAGCTCGCGCGCGATATCGGCGAGAGTAACTGGCATAGGATTCTTCTTAAGCGCGCGCCGGCCAGCATCTTACATCAAAGCTGTGGCCCGCGCATCTTGAGGACCATTTCGACACGAAAGCTACGCTGTGTTACGGTTCGCGGGCAGGTAGCCCAGGCCTCCTGAGTCAATATGTCAACCCTTATCACACCTTCAATAGTAGGGCGTCGGTCCGCGGACTACACGCTGTCAGGCGCGGAACTGCGAGTGATTGTTGCTGAGGCTCTCGAGCCGATCGGACCGCAAGAGCGTGTGCTGGCGATCATTCCAGACAAGACCCGGGACGATAACACCCATCAGCTTTTTCCTTTTGCCGCCGACGTGTTGGCAGAGATTGGTGTGAACCGCTTTGACGCTCTGGTTGCGCAGGGAACTCACGTTCCGATGACTCTGGAAGAGAAGCTGGCGAAGGTTGGCGCCAGCCGCGAAACCCTTTCGGGCGAGATCTTCGATCATCGTTGGGACGAACCGGAAGATCTGGTGAGGATTGGCGAGCTAACGGCGGAGCGCGTCAATGAAGTTACCGCGGGGCTGCTCAACAGGAGCATCCCGCTTACGATCAACCGGCTACTCAGCCCCGGCGTGTACGATACGGTACTCGTGTTTGGGGCTACTGTGCCTCACGAGGTCGCCGGATTCGCCGGCGGCGCCAAGTATTTCTTTCCTGGAGTTGCGGGGCCTGAGCTAACTCATGCGACTCATTGGCTTGGCGCCCTGGCCACGGTCGAGGGCGTCATTGGCCGCGTCGAGACGCCCACGCGACGACTGATCGAAGCCGCAGCGGACTTCATAACGGCTCGCATCATCTCGTTTACGTCGGTGGTGACGCGCAATGATGAGGACGAGCTAGTTACGCATGCACTCTTTGCGGGCGATTTCCGCGAATCTTTGCGGCGCGCCGTCGCTGTCAGCAAGAATGTGCACATTAAGTACACTGGACGAAAATACCGGAGAGTGGTGGCGCTGCTTGACGAGCACTACGACGAATTATGGGTAGGGGGAAAGGCTAGCTACCGGCTTGGCCCAATCATTGAAGAGGGTGGCGAGCTGATCATCTACGCGCCGCACCTCCGCTGCATTTCAGAGACTCACGGCCGGCTTATCGAGCGGTATGGATACGCACCGATGGAAGTGGTGCGCGAGTTGGTGGCCCAGTCCGCCGAACTGGAAGAGAATCTTTGTGTGGCGGCGCATCTGACGCAAGTGGCCTATGCCGGGCGGCGACTGCCCAATGGAAAGATAGTTCCTCGATACCATATCACCATGGCTACGGCGATTGACGAGGCAACGTGCAAACGTGTCAACCTTGGTTATTTGGACCACCAGGAGTTCCGTCGTGAGGCCTATGAAGGCGATCCGAACACACTGATAGTCGAACGCGCCGGCCGCGACCTGTATCTGGTCGAACCGGTTTTTGGGGACGAGGTGGACAGGAGGGACGGGGTGGACTGAATGGACCGGGGTGGCCTGAGTGAACGGAGAACTGTCCACTGGGGCCACCCCGTCCCCCCGTCTCCCCGTCCCCCCTCGTCCCCCTCGTCCACCGGTTTTGTTTGACACCTGCGCTTCGAGTCAGGTATAAGGGCTGCTGCGGAAAGTCAACCATAGCTTTTATGAGCTTCTATAGCGTTCATAGTCACCATATCCATCTGCATCTGGGCCATTGTTCTGGTCCGGGCAGCGGGGTGGTTGTGACGCTAGAACTCCAGGGGTAAAAGTAAGTTAAGTAGCTCACAACAAAGGTTTTAACAACACCCGCTGCCGGTCACCGGCAGCGGGTTTTATACTTTTATGACTGAACCACTTTCCAAAATTCCCGCGGGTATGCGCTACTACTTTGGCCGCGAAGCCCGCCTGAGACGCGCCATCGAAGATACTGCCATGACGATCTTCGCGGGCTGGTCCTACGAAGAGATCGTCACGCCCACCGTCGATTATTATTCGCTCTTCGATCATGCCATGGGCCATTCCGAGTCGCATCGCGCTTTTAGATTCACCGACAACGATGGTCGGCTACTGGCGTTGCGGCCGGATGTAACCTCGGCCGTGGCGCGCGCCGCCGCGACCCTCTTTGCCGGCCGCGAACGGCCACTGCGTGTCTGCTATGTCGCCCCAGTCTTCCGCCAACAGACACGCTCCCCCGCCGAATGGCTACGAGAGACGACCCAGATTGGCTGCGAGCTTATTGGAGGCGCCAGTCATATAGCCGACATGGAGGTCTTACTCATCGTCTGCGAGTTTTTGCAAAGCCTCGAATTGAAATTCCTGATAACTCTCAATCAGGCCGAAGTCTTCAATGGACTCATTCAGATAAACCCGGCAGACCCCATCTTTCACACTGATTTGCGTCATTTGATCGCCCAACGCAACACCGCGGCGCTCGGTCTTTTTCTTGATCGCTATGACACAGCAGCGCGCGAAGGTCTGGCCCAACTGGCGAATCTTTCCGGGAAAGGTCAAACGTTGAGCAAAGCCCGGCAGGTGATATATAACGAACGTTCGCGCGCCGCCATGGATCAGCTCGAGAATCTGTGGCGCTTGATCGAGTCACTTCATCTTGCAGACTCGTTTGAAATCGATCTTGGAGATGTCTCGCCTCTCGATTACTACAGCGGTTTAACTTTTAAGATCTTTGTTGAGGGCGCCGGCAAGCCTCTGGGCAGTGGGGGACGGTACGATGGTTTGACTGCAAGCTTTGGCGCAGATGAGCCCGCAGTTGGTTTCGTGCTGGATCTCGATGGGATTACTGAGCTCCTCGCCGATGATTCCCGCTTTGGTACCCACGAACCGAAGGACCATGAAAGTGATCTGAGGAGTCGCTGGCAAAAGATTTACGGTCAAAAAACAGACGCCACGATTGAGGAGGTGACGCGATGATCCTCTTAACGATTGCGGTGGCCAAGGGAAGACTTCAGGAACCGGTCCTCAAGCTCCTTGAAAGGGCTGGGATCGGGTTTTCTCCTGACTCTCTCTCATCGAGACGCTTGGCGATCGAAAACGACACCGGCGAGTATCGCTTTCTTTTCGTCAAGCCGGCCGATGTCCCGGTCTACGTCGAACACGGAATAGCAGACTGCGGTGTTGTTGGACGTGACGTGCTGCTCGAGACCACAACAGACCTTCTGCAACCGCTCATGTTAGGGATCGGCCGTTGCCAAGTCGTTGTTGCCGGACGAACGATAGCGCCCGTGCCGAACGGGGGCGTTCTGAAAGTCGCAACCAAGTACCCGCGTCTCGCCGCCGAACATTTCGGTGCTCGCGGCGTTCCTGTCGAGATCATCACGCTTGCCGGTTCGGTAGAACTGGCGCCGGTACTCGGCCTCGCAGATTGCATTGTAGACCTGATGGAAACCGGCGAAACACTGCGGGAAAACGGTCTCGTTGTGGTTGAGGCGATAGCTGAATCAAGCGCATGTCTTGTTGTTAACCGCGCGAGCTTCCATCTGAAAGCAGATGCTGTCAACAAATTCACGATGCTGCTCAACGAACAGGTTTTAGGAGAGATGACGTGCTCGAAATAATCTCAACCAATGAAACGGAGCGTCTGAAACTGAAGCTTGAGCGTATACGCGCGCGCAACGTAGCGCTGGATTCGGAGTTGCTGGCGCGCGTCGCTGTCATCACCGAGGACGTGCGCCGCAGTGGTGATCAGGCGCTGGTTAAATACGCAGCGTGTTTTGATGGTCTGGAGCTCGATCCGGCAGATCTGCGTATCAGCAAAGAACAGCTCGAAGAATCAGCTTCGCAAGCAGACCAGGTTTTTATCGCCGCGCTGCGTGAAGCCATCAAGCGAGTGCGCATCTTTCATGAGTGTGAGCGCCAGCACTCCTGGGAGTTCGAGACGGAAAACGGCTCTCGCCTGGGCCAACGCATTACCGCCCTCGAAAGTGCCGGTGTCTACGTACCGGGCGGAACCGCAAGTTATCCGTCATCCGTTGTCATGAACGTAGTGCCGGCCCAGGTTGCGGGTGTCGATCGGATCGTAGTTGCCTCGCCACCGCGCTCCATTCGAGAGAACCCGGCGATCGCAGCCGCCTTGATCGAG
>DATKDA010000180.1:0-15164 GCA_035512935.1 Pyrinomonadaceae bacterium
GGCTGCTGGCTTGGTCGATGGCTTTCTGAAGAGCCTGCACGGTACGGTTCGGGGTAAAGTCAAACAATATAATCGAATGCTAGGTGTATTGTGGCACTGCTACTTGAGCCCCGAGCAATCAACGCAGTTGGAAGTAGCAGCAGTTCTCGGCGTATCAGACTCATTGGTGTCGGATTACCGGCGCCGTATTGAACAGGAGTTGCGAGCGCTGTCGTTCTCGGAGGTTGAAGAAGCTCGGCGCTTTGAAGGCGCATTGCGGGTGCGGGTGCGGACTCTGGTGGTCGTCGCGAAACCAAGCCTTGTCGACTAAAGTTCCGGGCGAATAAGACTGGTATTAAGGCCAGACGTTCTCTTTAGTAAAGTAGGTTAAGGGCTTGTTGCCACTCGGACCTGTTTTCTTGCACTTGCCACATTACGTCCACACTTGCCAGGTTAAATCCTGCACCGCCACGTTGCCTTGACGGGCTAGCGGGACCCTCCATACACTAGCGGAGCTTTGCAGCACGCTTTCCCCTTTTCGCCCCTGAGCGTTCGATCGCACGAAAGTGTTGGGAATAGGAGCGCGCTTCATCATTTAATGACCGAAATCTTGGCTGGAAAGCACTGGCTGCTTACGCGCCGAAAATGTAGCCTGACGGACTGTATTTTCTGCGCATAACGTAGGATTAACCATTTAAATTGTGAACATCCTCGGCACCTCAGCTTACTATCACGACTCTGCGGCCTGTCTAGTTCGCGATGGGGACATCGTAGCGGCTACTCAAAAGGAACGATTCAGCCGCAAGAAACTCGACCGCTGCTTTCCTTCAGCGGCGGTCGATTTTGTTTGCGGCGGGCTGGGATTACCGCTGAGGATCTGGATTTTGTAGAATTTTACGATCTAACGTAGGTTTGGAGTGAAAGTTCCTGTTTCAGCGGAGGTCATCTTTTGGATTAGCTTGGGTATGCTTGCTTATACCTATGCTGGTTATCCCCTTTTACTTGCGATCGTTGCGAAATTAAGCTCGAGACTTGTGGAACGTAAGGAATGGACGCCGTCCGTTAGCATCATTATCTCTGCTTACAATGAAGAGCGTGACTTGGCGGTAAAGTTAGAGAATACTCTAACGCTTGATTATCCTGCCTCGAAGCTGGAGATTATAGTTACCTCAGATTGTTCAACTGATCGAACGGATGATATTGCCTGCAGCTTCGCCGCACGGGGTGTTCGGTTTCACCGCCAACCTGAAAGACTTGGAAAGACCGCAGCACAGAACGCTGCGGTCAACCTGGCCAACGGGGAGATGATCTTATTTTCGGACGCTACCACCCACTTCCAGCGTGATGTCCTGCGCAAACTGCTGCCCAGCTTTGCCGACGAAAGCGTCGGCTGCGTCACCGGGCGCGTAATATATACAGAACGAATAGAATCAAACATAGCTGCGGCTACAAACTCGTATTGGAACTATGAATTCCTTCTGAAGAAGCACGAAAGTTCGATTGGCTCGCTGATCGGCGTCTGTGGCTGTATGTACGCGGTGCGAAGATCTGCGTACATACCGCTTTACCACGAGGCCTGCAGTGACTTCCTGATAGCGACAACTATGGTTCAACAGAAGCTGAGGGCTGTTTACGAGCCCGATGCGGTATGCTTCGAGGAGCCAAATACCAGGACGAACCAGGAGTTGGCTGTTCGTGTTCGGATAATCACGCAGACCTTTGCTGATCTGTGGCGGAATCGTGGCATGCTGAACCCATTTAAATTTGGGTTCTTTTCCGTCCAGCTTTTCTCCCATAAGGTGTTGCGGTATCTCGCCCCACTGTTCCTCATTTCGCTGCTTTTGACCTCGGCTCTGTTGGCTTGGGACAAACCACTGTATGCGGTGGTGTTGGTAGGTCAGTTAGGTTTCTATTCAATCGGTTTGCTTTCCTGGGCTGTCGAGCGATTGGGTTTGAAAACTTCTTGGTTCAGTTTACCTCAATATTTTTTGATCACTAATCTTGCTTCGCTCATTGCTTTTTCCAAGCTGGTTCGTGGCGAACGCTATTCTAAATGGGAACCGTTGCGCGAGAGCGCTCTCGCCTCGAGGAAGATGGAGCCGCTAGAATAGCCCGTTCCGGCAGAGGGTACGCACGTATAGTCTATGAAGAATGCAATATCAATTGATTTGGAAGACTGGTTTTGTGTTCACAATCTGAGTGGCATAATCAGACGAGAAGATTGGGACGGCTGTGAGTTAAGAGTCCAGAAGAGTACCGAGCGGCTTTTGGAACTTCTCGATAAACATCAAACCCGGGCCACATTTTTCGTCCTTGGTTGGATCGCAGAAAGAATTCCTGAACTTGTTCGTCAGGTCGAAGATTGTGGGCATGAAATTGCAGTACACGGATACAATCACCTCCTGCTAACTGAGATTTCTCCCGAGGAGTTTGAGGAAGATCTTGCAAGAGCCCTCGATGCTATTGATCGTTGTGGTGTGAGGACTCGCCCAGTAGGATTTCGTGCGCCTTCCTTTACTTTGGTTCATTCAACAAAGGGTTGGGTGCTGCCTATCCTTGAGAAATATGAGTTTCAGTACGACTCTTCCGTGTTCCCAGTCGGCTTTCATCCCGACTACGGTATGGTGGATTCTCCATTGATTCCCTACAAGATAACGCAGAATCTTTACGAATTTCCGATGAGTTGTCTTGAGGTATTTGGAAGGCGATTTCCCTTTTGTGGGGGTGGATATTTCCGTTTGTTTCCTTATGCTTACACTAGATATTGCATGCGAAAATTCAACGAGCAAGGACGAAATGCTATCTTTTACCTTCATCCCTGGGAGTTGGATCCAGATCAGCCAAGGGTAGGAAATTTGTCTGTTTCACAAAGATTTCGCCACTATAGCAATATAGATCGTACGGAAAGGAAGCTGATAAAGCTGCTAGAGGATTTCGAGTTTTCCACTGTAAGAGAGGTGCTTGAACTTTGAGTAAAGAGATAGCGACGCAAAGAAGGTTCTGGAATAACGAAGCTGATGCCTTCCAAAGAATATATACGCACAAGAAATCGACGTTTGCCAATTTCCTTGACAGGTTATTCCGAAAGGACATGTATGAGCGGTTCAAATTTACGATCGAGAGTTGCAAACCGATCAGAAATCGTACCTTTCTGGATGTCGGCTGCGGCAATGGACTTTACAGCCTTGAACTTGCGAGAAGGGGTGCCGCCCAGGTGGTAGGCATCGACATCTCGGAAGTCATGATCGAACTGTGCAGGGAATCAAGCGGAAAAGAAAAGTTGGACGGTCGCTGTTCCTTTTCCCAGACCGACCTTCTGGCGTACAGCCCGCAAAGTCCATTTGATGTCAGCTTTGCAATTGGTCTTTTTGATTACATTAGTGACCCTTTGCCGGTCTTGACTAGCATGAGAAAAGTAACACGGGACAGAGCCATAATAGCCTTTCCACGGTTCTGGACTTGGCGCGCCCCTTTGCGAAAGCTTAGATTAAGAATCAAGGGCTGCGAAGTGTTCTTCTATAGGAAATCCAGAATCCGAAAACTCTTGCAGCAAGCTGGATTTCGCCGCCATGATATTACAAAAGTAGGTAAGCTCTATTGCGTAGTTGCTTATCCTGAATAGCTACAAGACAGGTGCGAGGGTATGCTTCATAGACCTTCCGCGATTGATTACGAAGGTGTGTTCCGTCACGACCGGCGGAGATCTGTGCGTAGCCAAACTGACGGGAAACCTTGGACTCATCAAGCGGAGTGAGTTCTAACTGGCTGACTGTCTTAACGCGTCTGAAGGGCCTACGCTTAAGGAAGGACCAGAAACGTGGGTTTGTTGGCAACTGGAGATTGGGTAAGAGGGCGTCGGCAAGCGCTGAGCTTTGCAGCTTTATTCGTCTTTAGCGTGGTCCTTTATTTCAGACCCTATGAACTGGTTCCTGCACTTGCTTCATTTACTTCGCTGGCCTTTTATACTGGTGTTGTCACTCTCGCCATTTACGCTATAACTCAGTTGAGGCTGGAAGGCGATTTGACAGCTCGGCCTCGAGAGGTAAACCTGATCCTGCTTTTCACCCTCGCGGCGGTCCTTTCAATGCCAATCGCTAGAGATAGAAAAACGCGGGTTTTGTTTAGAAAAGGTTTAAGAGGACTACCTTTCAACGGTCGTTCCGGCTCTTCTTGGTGGTGGTTTTTCAGAAAGCTCGAGTTGGTAAATGCGTCGCAAAGCAATATCATACGCGACAAAGTAACAAACATACCACTGGCACGCGACCCCCCGCATTCTATAAAAGGTTATCATGTCTTTTCCGAGACTATGGACGTGGCGTGCGCCAGTGCGAAAGGTCCGATTCGCTCGCAAGGGCTGCGACGTTACTTCTACAGCAAGGCCGGCATTGAAAAACTGCGGCGCGACGCGGGATTCAGGCGCCAGGGAGATCGTCAAGGTTGGGAAGCTCTACTGCGTCGTCGCACACGTTTGATCCTGCCATCTACAGATTACGCAGATTTCTTATTCGGAATCTGCGCATCTGTGTAATCTGCGGATTGCAATGCCTGAGGTACGTTTTTGGTTGTGTCTGACAAAACCGGTCTTTCGTTGACAGTCCGCGCACTGTGGCTGCTCATAGCCAAGGTCCTCGCGTTTGCCCTAAGTATCGCCCTTCCGCTGCTGCTGGTCCGTCGTTTAAGTCAACAGGAATTCGGACTCTACAAACAAGCTTTTCTCCTAGTGGGCACCGCGCTCGCTCTGCTTCCGCTGGGCTTTCAGATGAGCGCGTTCTACTTCCTCCCGCGAGAGAAAGATCGCCAGGGCCGGATCATCCTCAACATTCTGGTTTTCCACCTGGTGATGGCGGCGCTGGGTGCTCTGATACTCGTCTTCTTTCCACAACTACTCACTACGATCTTCCACACCGACGATCTCGTCAATTACGCTCCGATAATCGGGGCGGTCATATTCTTCTGGGTCATCTCGTCTTACCTGGAAGTGGTTTCCGTTGCTCACCAGGAAGCACGGCTCTCGACGATATTCATCATCTCGTCGCAGTTAACGAAGACGGCTTTGTTGCTATTCGCAGCGATCGCTTTTGGTTCGGTGCGCGCGCTGATCTACGCCGCAGTGATTCAGGGAGTATTGCAAACTGTCATTCTGCTGCTTTATCTCCGTTCTCGTTTTCCACGCTTTTGGGTGAGTTTCGATTGGCCGGTGTTGCGCATGCAGTTGTCCTACGCCATGCCGTTTGGATTTGCCGGATTGCTGTTTACGCTGCAAACGGACCTGCCGAACTACTTCGTGTCGAATCAGTTCGAAGCGGCCACTTACGCCATCTACGCGATCGGCTGTTTCAACATTCCTTTGGTGGGAATACTGAGCGAGTCGGTGGGCGCGGTGATGATCCCGCAGGTAAGTCTTTTGCAAAAGCATGGTAACCATCGCGAGATACTCGCCCTCGCTGCTCGAGTAGCGCGGAAGTTGGCCTTGATCTACCTGCCGCTGTACGGTTTCTTGATCGTGATGGGGCGCGAATTCCTGACTACGCTGTTTACGGCTCAGTACGTGGCAAGTTGGCCTATTTTCGCGATCAATCTGACGCTGCTGCCATTGAGTATCTTTGTATCAGATCCGATCATGCGTGCTTATGCAGAACACCGGCAGTTTCTTCCGAAGTTGTATGCGGCGCTTGTCGTGTTGCTGGCGGTTGCTTTGTGGATTGGAACGAGCAGGTTCGGTTTGATCTGGGCCATTTCGGTGGCTGTTGCAGTCGGTATCATCGGGCGAGTCGCCACCTGGATCAAGATAGGAACCGTTTTGCACATTCGTTGGCGCGACGCGCGCCTCTTGAAGGACGTCGGCAAGATAGCGATCGCAGCTATTGCCTCGACTACTATCACAGCGTTTGTGCGATTGGCATTAGGGGGGCTGGCGCCGTTTAGGCTGCTTGTAGTTTGCGCCCTGGTGTTTGGACTGATTTTTGCGTTAGGGATTTTGTTGCTCGGTGTACCCACAAGCGAGGAGCGAAGTTATTTCAAGAAAAAACTGTCGAGGCTATGGCAGCCTGCTGCCCTCAAGACCGTAGGAGAGCCGGTACCAAGGAGCTGAAATTTGTCAACGGCTATACCTAAAACTCGGATCTTGGCGAGGGCGTTTCAAGAAGAAGGCGCGCTTGGCGTGCTTGAGATCGTAACAGAAAAGCTGAAGGCAACGTGGAGACGTGGGGAAGTGTGGCAACTCGGAAGATTTCTGGGGATGCCCACAGATATCGTTCGTCTCGACGGATTCAAGTTTACGATCGATGAAAACCGTTTGCCGGCGAATGTGATCGATCTTTTGTTGTCGGATCGATACGAAGAAGCGGAGCGCCAGGCGTTGAAAAAGTTTCTCGATCCGGCGCTGCCGGTCGTTGAACTTGGAGGTTGTATCGGCGTTGTTTCGTGTCTGACAAACCGCCTGTTGCGCGAACCTGAGAAACACGTTGTGGTTGAAGCGAACCGGGAGCTGCTGCCGATTCTGCGTCAGAATCGAGAGCTTAACAGGTGTCGCTTCAAGATTGTTCACGCGGCCGTTTTTCACGACGCGGAGACGATCACTTTCAACCTAAGCGACAACATTCTCGCCAGCAATCTGCATGGCGAAGAGAAGCAAGCGTTAGTTGTTTCGACTGTCACTTTGAAGCGACTGCTGGACGAGCACCGTTTTGAACGAGCCACGTTGATCTGCGACATTGAAGGCGCCGAACTCCAACTTGTCGAGAAGGAGATCGACACTCTGGCTGAGCGAGTGGTGACGATAATCATGGAACTTCACGATCGGATGGTTGGCGCCGAGCCGATAAGAAGGATGCTGGCCAGTCTCGAGCAAGCAGGCTTTCGGATGATACAGCAGACTAGTGACGTGGTCGTGCTACAGAACCGAGCGCGGTAGCGCCGGGTCAAACCTTTTGACCAAGACCTGTGGTGAAGCAGCATTCTCTGTGCAATCTCTGGGTCCTCTCTAGGTCTCCGTGGTTAGCCATTTTCTTCAGAAAAACACCACAGAGACACGGAAACATAGAGATTGCACATAGAAGATTTCAGATTAGGATGAACAGGATGCCGGTTCTTAGTTACGTCCATGAAGTGCTCGCAAGGCGATTGCTGTTGCCGGCGGGGCGATTGCGGCGTCTGGTCCATCCGGGGAGGCGTAAGGCGGCGGCCGCGTACGCTCGTGGAATGGCGCAACGCAAAAGCCTGGAGTCGCTGACCTCTGACGAGCGTTGTGAATGGGTGCTCGATCGCTTGCGTTGGGTCGTGCGCAACGTCGCAAACGAAACTCCTTACTATCAGGAACTCTTTCGCGGGATTGGCTTCGATCCCGCGGCCGACTTTTCGTTCGACGATTTTGCGCGCTTGCCTGTGCTCGAACGTGAAGATGTACGTAGCGCGGGGAAGAACCTGATCTCGACCAAGATGTTTGATCGGCAATTGATCAAGGACGCGACCGGCGGATCAACTGGAGCACCTACAGAAGTTTGGCTTGGGCCCGAAGAACTTGGTTGGCGCGAGAGTGGACTCGAGTATTCAATGGAGCGAATCGGTGTTCCGACCGGCGTTCGCACGGCGTTTTTCTGGGGGCACAATCTCGATCCAGTCGGTCGCGACAGCCTGCGCGATCGGTTTCACGATTTTGAAACGAACAGGCGCTGGTTCGACTGTTTCCGTCTCTCGCCGGAGCAGTTTGAGAGTTATCACCGGGCGTTTCAGCAGTGGCGGCCTGCTTGCATTGTTGCATACGCCAGCCCACTCGGTCATTTCGCTAACTACTTGCGGGAGGGGAGTTACAAACCGGATTATCCGACGCGTTGTTTTGTTACCGGGGCTGAGAAGTTGTTACCCGAGCACAGGACTACGATTCAGGAGGTATTTAACCGTCCCGTTCACGAGCGTTATGGCAGTCGCGACGCTGGTTTGTTGGCGTTTCAGTACGAACCGGAGCGCACGTTGGATTTTGAAGTTGATTGGGCAAACGTCCTGATCGAGCCGGAGACGAGCGAGCCACTCGCGTCTATTCTGGTAACCAAACTGCACGCCGATGGGATGCCGATGCTTCGTTATCGTATTGGAGACCTGGGCCGCTTTCCGGAGGGTAGCCGGCCCGGACATCCCACGTTTGTGTTGCGCGAGATCGTTGGCCGCGAGAGCGCGCGGATCTGGTTGCCGGACGGGCGCTGGGTAATCAGTGCTGAATTGCCGCATCTTTTGAAGGACTTTCCGGTGAAGGAATTCATGTGTGTACAGCGGGAAGACTATTCGGTTCAGCTTCATATTGTGCCGAGGAATGAGTTTTCGTATGAGAACAAACGGAAGATTCTGGAGACAATGGGTGTAAACTTGCCTGGGCTTGATGTGAAGTTGATTGTTGTGGATGAGATACCGCGGACCGCTGCGAACAAGTGGCAGATTGTGGTTAGTGAAGTTCGACTAGACAGGATTGCATGATTTACAGGATTAACAGGATTTCTAATTCGACAGTGGCGGCGGTTGATGCCGGTGTGACGAACTATGCGCAGTTGCAGGCTGACACGATTGCGAAGGCGTTGGATCGACTCAGTCAGTTGCTTGCGTGGGGTGATGGTGAGCGTGGTCCATTGGGGAGCGTAATCGAGCCTGGTTCGAGAGTCGTGATTAAGCCGAACTGGGTGATGCATGAGAATGGTGGGCCATGGGGCATGGCTCCGCTCGTGACTCATCAATCGCTGGTCCAGGCGGCGACGGAAGCGGCGTTGCAGGCGGGAGCCGGTGAGGTTGTAGTCGGCGATGCGCCCATCCAGGGCTGCGACTTTGCACTGCTGTTGCGAAATACTGAATTGGACCAGTGGGCCGAACGCGTTCAATCTGGTGAGCCGAGGTTTAAAGGAATTCGCGATTTTCGCCGCACGGTCGCTACTTTTGTCGATGGCGTGAGAATCGCCAACGAGAACGTGCAATCAGAGGATCATTTCGTGCTCTTCAATCTTGCCGGTGAGAGTTTGCTTGAGCCGATAACCGATGAAAACGCTTCGTTTCGCGTTACGTGTTACGACCCGAGGCTGATGGCCAAAACGCACGCACCGGGATGTCACCGTTATCTGATCGCGCGGGAGATTCTTGAAGCCGACGTGATCGTCAACTTACCTAAACTCAAAACGCATCAAAAAGCAGGTATCACCTGTTCTCTGAAGAACCTCATTGGCATCAACGGCAACAAAGAATACCTGCCGCATCACCGTATCGGTGGGTTTGATCTGGGAGGTGATTGTTATCCGGGCGGGAGCGACCTGAAGCGCGCGCTGGAGTTTATCCACGACCGTCAGAACATTACGAAGTCGCACGCTGGGGGAAGGATGTGGCGCACCGCCGCGACGCAGATCTACCGGTTGTTGCGTCTGAAAGGCGATCGATACGGAATTGAAGGATCTTGGTCGGGCAACGACACCATCTGGCGCACCTGTCTGGATCTCAACCGAATACTCCTTTACGGCACGCCTGAGGGCACGATGTCAGACGAGGTGCAGCGACGGGTGATTCATATCACTGACGCGATTGTTGCAGGTCAGGGAAATGGACCACTCTCACCGGAACCTTTGCCGATGGGGCTCGTGTTGGCAGGTGAGAATGCAGCGGCAGTCGATTGGTTAGGAGCTCATTTACTGGGATATCCTCCGTTAAACATCCCGATCGTGCGCGAGGCGTTCGGTACGTTTCGTTGGCCGCTCACAGCGTTTAGCAGCGAAGAGATTCGACTTCTGGGCGACCTCGGGGAAGGAGTGGCCGGTAAGGTGTTGCAAGGTCGTCCGAGTGGACCGATCAATCATCCCGCCGGCTGGCAGGATGTGGCCCTATCCACAGATTACACAGATAATCGGCGTAATCTGCGCATGTCTTGATCAATGCCTAACGTCTTACAGCTACTTGATAGTTTTAACCAGGGCGGGACCGAGTGGCAGACTGTGCAGTTGACTCGCTTGCTGCACGAGAGTGGGAAGTATCGAATCTTTCTCGCTTCGTTGAGTAGCGAAGGACCACTGCGCGCCGAAGTCGAGCGGCTCGGCTTTCACGACATCCCAAGTTTTCCCCTACAGAACTTCTATAACTTCAACGCGATGAAGCAGCTCGCACGTCTCGCTTCTTTGATGCGCCGGAACAAGATCGATCTGGTCCATGCTCACGATTTTTACACGAACGTCTTCGGCATGGCGGCCGCTACGCTGGCGCGAGTTCCGGCGCGTATCGCCTCGCGCCGCGAGACTGAAGGCTTACGCTCTCCCGCAAAGCGGTGGCTCGAACGTCGCGCGTTCAACACCGCCACCGCTGTGGTTGCGAATGCAGAAGCAATCCGCGCGCAGTTGATCAAAGAAGGACTGCCGGAGGCGAAGGTCGTTACCATTCACAACGGTCTAAACATCGCACACGTCACGCCGCGGCCTGGCGCTCGGCGAGAGGAGCTGTTAGCAGGTTTTGGTTTACCAAACAGTCGCCGCTTCGTGACGATCGTCGCCAACATGCGTCACGTCATGAAAGACCAGGCAACATTTCTTCGTGCAGCGCGCTTGACGCGCGACGCTGTTTCGGACAGTGCCTTCATCCTTGCTGGCGAGGGTGAACAGACCGGTAGCTTGCGAAAGCTTGCCGCAGATCTCGGTCTTTCGGAGAACGCGTTCTTCATCGGTCGCTGCAACCGGATTGCCGATCTACTTGCGATCTCGGACGTTTGCGTACTGAGTTCAAAGGGGGTCGAAGGTTTTTCGAATTCGATTCTCGAGTACATGGCCGCGGCCCGGCCCGTGGTGGCAACGGACGTTGGTGGCGCTCGCGAAGCGGTGGTCGATGGCGAAACGGGTTACATCGTTGATCCTGAAGACTTTGAAACGATGGCCGGGCGGTTGATCCAGCTACTGCGAGAACCAAACAAGGCCAGGGCCATGGGAGAGAAGGGCCGCCGGCGCGTGCAGGAGTATTTCTCGTGCGACGCCCAGGTGTGGCGAGTTGAGCAGCTTTATGGCAAACTATTGAAGGCTGGGCATTAACACGGAGCTACACGGATTGTTCGGGAATCTGGTACTCTTTCGTGATATAGATTGAGTACTTAGAGATGTCGCGATTGTCTCAAACCGGTGATTACGATAGTTTGTTTAATCCTCGACAGCGAGCGCAGAGCGCGCCGGAGGCTGCGTCCGCCCCGATCGCGAATAGCTTTCCCGCCCCAGTAAGCCTGCCGCTCAAGGAAGCCACCAGTAAGAAGAAGAGGCTCGATGAGTACCTCGCGCTGGATCAATGGCAGCCGGCGCGTGGACATACACTTACCTTCATCGCTCTGTTTCTCTTTAGCATTGTTCTTTACTTTCGTCCTTACGAGCTTGTTCCGTCGTTGGCGTCGTACACTTCGATGGCCTTCTTTTTTGGCATCATGACTCTGGCCGTTTATGTTCCGTCGCAGTTTACTCTCGAGGGCAATCTCACGGCGCTTCCGAGCGAGATCAAGTTGATTCTGCTTCTGACTCTCGCGGCGTTGCTGTCGATGCCTTTGGCCAGCCAGCCCGGCGAGGCCTACACGGAGTTCACGGATGTACTGCTGAAGGCAATAGTCATATTCATTGTCCTCGTTAACGTCACACGAACAGAGTTAAGGCTAAAGCTTTTAATCTGGTTGGCTTTTGCTGTAAGTATCTATCTCAGCGCCTACGCTGTCAGCGATTATATGAACGGCGTCTTCCGCGAAGGAAGCGAGTACAACAACAATCAACGCATCGGCGGTGCCATCAGAGGATTGTTTGGAAACTCCAACGACCTTGCTCTTCACCTCGTAACAATGGTCCCGCTCGCAGTCGGATTTGCCTTTGCCTCAAAAGGCGTGGTGCGGAAGGTTTTGTATATCGGCTTAGGTGTGCTGTTCGTGGCAGCCGTCGTCGTGACGTTTTCACGCGGAGGTTTCATCGGTCTCTTCATCGCGGCGCTGGTTTTGGTGCGAAAGCTCGGACGTCAGAACAAGCTCCTGAGCACAAGCGCTCTGGTGGTGGCGATGTTGGCGTTGCTTAGCCTCGCTCCGGCGAGTTATTCAAGCAGGCTCTCAACCATATTCAGTTCCGCCTCAGACGCAACCGGTTCTTCAAGCCAGCGCACGGAGATTCTCAAGCGCTCGATCTGGGTCACTCTGCGATACCCGCTTTATGGCGTCGGTGTGGGAAACTTCCACTACAAATCAGTGCACGAACTGGTGACGCATAATGCCTACACACAGGTGTCGTCCGAGATGGGAATTCCGGCGCTTGTGGTCTATGTGATGCTTATGCTGTATCCGATGCGCCGGCTGCGAGCGATTGAGATGGAAACGCAGAATCGACCAGACAAGCGCAAGTTTCATTACTGGTCCATAGGAATCCAAGTCAGCATCGTGGCTTACATGGTCTCGAGCTTTTTCGGCTCTGTCGCATACCAGTGGTATGTTTACTACCTCGTCGGTTACGCCGTTGCCCTGCGACGACTCTACTACCTTGACAAAAATGGAGAACAGAACACGTAGCAATTTGCAGCCGCAGAGGCCTCTGATCAGCATCATCGTTCCGGCCTACAACGTTTCGAGCTACATCGGTGAGGCATTGAGCTCCGTCTTCGCCCAGGATTTCGACGACTACGAAGTAATCGTCATTAACGACGGTTCGACGGACACCCCCGAACTTGAAAAAGTGCTCGAACCGTACCGCGGCAGGATCAACTACATATACCAGAGCAACCGTGGTATTGCCGCGGCCCGGAACACTGCCCTGCGCTTCGCGCGTGGGGAGTTGATTGCGTTACTCGACTCCGATGACGCTTGGCTGGAAGGCAAGCTCAAGAAGCAGTTGGAATTCATGAGGAAGGGAAGCTACGACATGGTCTATGCCGACGCGCTTCTTATCGGCGACACTCCTTGGCCTCCTGGCACTACGTTCATGGATCGGTCTTCGTCTGATGGGCCAGTCACGTTGAATAGCCTCCTGGATATTCGCTGCGCTGTTGTTGTATCGACTGTGATCATGAGAAAGGACGTAGTCGATCAGGTTGGCGGCTTCGATGAAGGAGATCGAAATCTGACGGAGGATTTTGATCTGTGGTTGCGGCTCGCGAAGGCGGGAGCGCGCATCAGTTATCAGAAGAAAGTGCTGGCAAAATATCGTTATCGAGGAGACAGCATTTCCGCCAACCGCGTTGGGCTTCACGAGGCAGCGTTGCGCGTGTTGCAAAAAACGCGGCGCAGCATGGCGTTGAGTGTGAAAGAGACCGAGGCGCTGAACCGAACTGAGCGACGACTCCACCATATATTGATGTTGGAAAGCAGCAAGAAATTGATTGTGAAGGGCGAGGTTGACGCCGCGCGCGCGATGTTGTCGAAGGCAAGGGAGACGAACAACAGTTGGAAGATTCCGATAGCGCTGTTGGCGTTGCGCACGTTTCCGGGGTTGCTGCGGAGATACTTAAAGCAGCAATTGCAATAATCAGTACTTAGATAGGATTTTCCTGATTTCATCTGATGATGATCAAGATTCGTTCCTGGGAATCCTGTAACATCGTGTTCAACCCGTAATGTACCTTCAGGTAGTCATTCCCACTTACAACCGCTCGGAGTTGTTACCGGTCTGTTTAAGAAGTTTGAAGGCCGCCTCGGTTCCGGATGGTCTAACTGTAGGAATAACCGTCGTAGACAACAACTCAACCGACAATACCGCTGCAGTAGTCGAAAGCTGGAAAAAACAGTTCAAAGGTCGTCTGCAATATCTGTTTGAGGAGAAGCAGGGCCGGTCTTCAGCGCTAAACAAAGGCATCAATGGTAGCAGCAGCGATCTGATCGGCTTCGTCGACGACGACGAGGAGGTCGATGAGTCTTGGTACCACGTAGTGCAGCAGGCTTTTACGACACGCGACGTTGACTTCATCGGCGGTCCTTACATTCCAAACTGGGAACAAGAACCACCCACCTGGCTGCCGCGCGATCATCAGGGCGTGATTGGTGTAGTTGATGCCGGCAGTGAAATCATTCCTTATGACGAGAATTACCCCGGTATTCTGATGGGCGGCAACGCTGTGATCCGTCGCTCAACGATCGAAGAAGCCGGTTTGTACACCACCTCTCTCGGACGAACCGGAGCGCGATTGTTGGCCGGCGAAGATGAGGACATGTACCGACGGCTGCTTGCGAGCGGCGCGAAAGGTCTATACCTGCCGGAGTTGAAGATCTACCATCTCATTCCAGCGTCGCGCCTGACTAAAAAATACTACCGGCAATGGTCCTTCTGGCGCGGCGTCTCGTGTGGGGTGTTGGATCGAACTCAACCTCAGAACGTTTCCTATCTCTGCGGCGTGCCGAGATATCTCTTCGGTGCGGCAACTCGCGGCTTGTGGCGTTGGACCACTGCGCACCCCCGGGCCGGGGAGGATTCTCCGCGCGCCTTTTCCAACGAACTGGCGATTTGGGATCTGGCAGGATTTTTCTACGGCAAACATTTCTACAAATCCGAATCAGTTTGATTCAGTCAATGCCATCATCGCCCTCCGAATTGCCTCCGGGACCGGTAAAAGTTCTCATTGTCGCGGCTTCGATGGACATCGTGGGCGGCCAGGCTGTGCAGGCAGTCAGGTTGATGGATCACCTCAAGCGCGAGGGAGCTGTCGAAGTTGAATTCCTTCCGGTGAACCCCCGTTTGCCCGGCGTGTTGCGTAAGCTTCAATCGATCAAGTACGTTCGCACCATCTCCACTTCCATTCTTTACTGGCTCAAGCTGCTTGCCACGATTCCCGGGTTCGACGTTATACACATCTTTTCCGCTTCTTACTTTTCGTTTCTTCTCGCACCTGCTCCGGCGATCGTCGTCTCGAAGTTGTTTGGTAAGAGAATCGTTCTCAACTATCACAGCGGCGAAGCCGAAGATCATTTTCAACGCTGGCCGACCAGCATTCCCTTACTCAAGTGCGCGGACGAGATAGTCGTGCCTTCTGGTTATCTCGTCAGAATATTTTCCAGGTTTGGACTGCCCGCAAAAGCGGTCCTCAATGTCATCGACTTTGATCGTTTTACCTTCCGTCCGCGCGGGCTTCTGCGCCCGGTGTTTTTGTCGAATCGAAATTTTGAAGCGCATTACGGCGTGGACGTGGTACTGAGAGCGTTCGCAATTATCCAGAAGCGATTTCCCGAGGCGTCGTTGAGA
>DATKDA010000181.1:0-6056 GCA_035512935.1 Pyrinomonadaceae bacterium
GGACGGCTCGCTATTCGCCGCTTCATTTTCCAGGTTTCCGAATCGATCTCGACAATCTCGCTGGACTTGTTGCAGGCGACGAAGATCGACGATCCATCAATTGCCGGCTGGGCCCATGTCGGTGAACACGAACCGTCGCCAAGCTTTGGTGGCTCCATTCCATGGCCGCTCATATCATGTTTCGCTGCGTCGGCGGAAGCGGCTTTTACGTTCGGCAGGCCACCCGAGCCAATCTCCTTGCCTTTTGTTAAAAGAAAATGGCGGGAGACCTTCAAAGTTCGAGTGTCGATCTCGATCAGGAGGCCGTCCATCATGCAGGCGGAATAGTGGCGAGTCCCCTGGGAATTGAGACGCGAGCCGTGCGGCATCGCGCAGGTTTGGATGCGAGCAACCTCGAGCATCGGTTCGGTGGCGACCATTTTGCTGTGGATGTTTGGGCAGTTACCGTTGAGGAAATCTGTAGTAGTGACGCAGTGACCGCGCACAGAACTACAAGGCGACCGATCCTAAGGTTGTTCAGGAGGAAAATCGTCTTCATCGATTTCGTCAATCACCTTAAGCTCAGCGCCAAACTTCTGATAATCGCGGAACCGGATCTCGTTCCGGCTTTGGACTGCTTGACTGCGACTGACCGTGGTGATCAGGATTTCGGAACGAGTAGGCAACAGGTACTCACGATCGCTGATCGTTACCCAGTCATAGTCGATCAGGCTTCTCGCGGCGGTGATCGGAAAGTCTCCCGGGATCTCAGTGGCGATCTGCTCGAAGCGCAGAACACGGTCCTTTTCGCGGTCAATCCATACGCGGCCGCGAGAGCCTACGCTGGCGGTCAGACTGCCTCCGGCGCTCAATGTCAGCCTCGAGTACGGCAGCTTAACCTCATATTCATAAACTATGGTACGGCGTCCCTGAAGGACGTCGGTGTCCACCGCCCTGAAGACCGTACGGGTCTCGGGCTTAAAGACATCCGCGAGGGCAGAGATGTACTCAACGCCACTGGAACTCGCGCCCCCAACATACTTGCTGTAGTCCCGGCCCTGGGTCACTTCCTGGCCCAGAGGCAATCCGTTGACTGTAAGAACTTTGTATTCCTCGCCAATGGCGGCCCGATAACTAACGGCAATTGCCAGGTTGTCCTGCGGAATCCAATTCTTCGTATTGCCATAGGCCACCGAGCGTCTAATCTGCTGCCGCACGATGAAGTCGGGCATAGCTTCGGCGGCGGCGAGGGTGGCCGTACGTGTGCGACCAAGCAGTTGATTGCTCTCGGCATCCGGCGGAAGTGCATAGGCCGTTGGATTGACTCGGCGTCGTTCAGCTTCCTCGAGGGTTCGGCGCAGCAGCGCATCACTGCCACTCTTGGTTGCAACCAGTGAGCGCATGCCATCGGTGAGCTGAAAACCGATGCCACGCGTTCTTATCTCTTCGATCAGTTCGTCACGCTTTTCAGGATATCGGGGAAGTTCATAAAGCAGACTGACAAATTCCTTACTGGTAAGTGGCTGGCTGAGAGTCTGGGCAAGTGCGCTTGAGGGTAAGCAGAGCAAGGTAAGAAGCGAAAAAACGATTAGCAAACTATAAATCCGACGCATGGGAAAGCTTTCTTAATAGGTCTGTTTTCGAATGGTTTACAATTAGGGTTCCGATGGAACAACTTCACGCCGTGGTTGCCTGAACATGTCTAGCTTAGATCAACTGGCGGGGAAAGCGTAACCGGTTCGGGGCCAGCAACAGCGCCAAGGCGCTTGAGGGTTGAAGCGGCTTAGGTATCAGCGAGCGAAATCCTCCAAGGCACAACTCACCCTTATAATCTTGAAAATCCTGAGAATCCTGTCAGTTATTCTTGGCCCCGAGAGAGATTCGCAATCTCTTCAAAGTATTTCGCGAACGCTACCATGCCTCCTGAAGCCTGCTGCCAGTCAAAATTTTCGTTAGGCGCGTGATACCCATGCTCGGGGAGCGATAGACCAAGAAAAAGGATCGGGCATTTCAAAACCTTCTCAATGCTCGTCATCGCGCCAATGGTGCCGCCGTCTCGAACAAAGACTGCGTCCCGGCCAAACGCAAACTTCACGGCTCGCTTGAGGGCCTGTGGTAAAGGACCTTCTAACGACGCGCGAAACGCTGGCGCCGCAGACTCGAACTCCACCTTCACGTCTGGGTTGCGCTCTCTGACTGCCGCTTTAATAAGTCTCTTGATCTTCTCAGGATTCTGACCCGGTACCAGGCGGCAAGACGCCTTCACCTCTCCCCGTTGGGGTACAATCGATTTCACGCCCGGCCCCTGATAGCCTCCCGCCAGTCCGTGAATCTCCATCGTCGGCTGTCCCCAGATCCGTTTCATGACCTCCAACTGATCGGTGACGCGCAGTGATTTCAGATGATGGGCCTTCTTAAAGGCGCTGACCGAGAACCCAGAGTTGACCCAGTCTTTCAACTCTTTCTTTGATGGGGGAATCACGTTATCGTAGAAACCCTTAATCTTGACCCTCCCACTTACGGGGTCATAGAGGTCGCAAACCAGCTTCATCAATTCGCCGATCGGATTTCGCGCGGCCCCGCCTGTTTCGCCCGAATGGACGTCCGTCATCCCGGTCTCGAGCGTCAACCGGAAACCAAGCAGGCCCCGCAGTCCCGCGGAACTTGCCGGTCTTTGCCGGGACACCCAGACAGTATCTGAAACAACTACCGAATCGGTGCGGAGATCGGGGGCAGCCTTGGAGATGATCTTTTCAAAGTTCGGCGAGCCAATCTCTTCTTCGAATTCCCAGAGAAAGCGAACGTTAATGGGTACGCCTGCTTCGAGGGCAGCCCGGGCGCCAAACAGAGCCGAGAGCGCCGGCCCTTTATCGTCGGTTGTGCCTCGGGCAAAGTAGCGATCCCCTTTGCGCACAAACTCGAAAGGTTCAGTTTCCCAGGGTTCCGTCTCCTTCGAGGCAGGTTGCACATCGATGTGATTGTAGACTGTCACAGTCGGCAGGTTCTTTCCTGAATCAAAGACTCCATGCACGACCGGGTTCCCTTTCTCGATGTGGTAGACATCGGCATTACCGCCAAAACTCCGAAGCGTTTCCACCGTCAGGTCGACACCTTTTTTGATGTCTTCTGCGTGGGCGGGATCGACGGAGACAGTCGGGATCTCCACAAAACGACGCAACAGATCTTCAAACTGATCGCGATTTGCCTCTGCCGTAGAGAAGAGTTGAGCCCGGTCGAGTTCTTTCGCCATAGTGAATCCTCCAATTAGTTAATCCATCCGAAGCAGACGAAGCCGAACAAATCCCTCGGAGTCGCATGTTTAATTTAAGTGTGCTTTATAGTGCCATAATCCGGGCCAATTGTGAGACAAAATCGTAAACTTGCTTTGCAGTGAAGGGATCAGGGGCAACGTTTTCTGGTAGCATAAACACTAAACTGCGGGCGTTAAAGCAGGTTTGTTAAGGGCAACCTCTAAAAGTCTCTCCTTTTTGCTGTTCTTCGCAACTGCGCTTCCGCTCACTTCGTATATTCAAGTCACTGAGGTATTCGTGCTATTCTTGCAGCCCGTTTCGGGCGGGGTTCTTGGAAAGATCGGATCGTCGAGTTTAGGAGGATTGCGTGAGACAACGAATCGTTATGCCGGGCGTCCTGGCTCTTCTTTTTGCCCTTTCACTCCCCGCAATCATTTTTTCACAATCGGACCGCTCGGCACGACGCCAGCCCGCGACTCCTGAGGCGGCAAGCCCGACTCGACCTGCTGTCGTACGGCCGGCGACCCCAACGCTCATCAAGGGCGATATCGCGGAAGCCCTCGCCATCATTCAAGAAAGCCATATTGACGGAAAAAAACTCGACTACAACACCGTCTTCAAATCATCGATCAATGGCATGTTGAATGCCCTGGATCCACATTCAACCTATTTCGACCCAATCGAGTACGCTTCCTTCAGAACCGAGCAGCGGTCGGAGTATTTCGGCATTGGCGCAACGATTGGTGACTTGCGCGTGGGTGATCAGGTCGACACATTTATTCGCGCAACCTTTGACGGAGCACCCGCAGCTCGCGCCGGTCTCCGTTTTGGTGACCGCATAGTCGAAGTCGATGGACAATCAATGCGTGGCAAACCCTACAGCGAAGTGCGCCGGTTCTTGCTTGGTCCGCGCGGGACAGTAGTTAAGGTCACGGTTGAGACTCCGGCGAATCAGGAGCGTAAGACTGTAACGATCACACGTGATGCGGTGCCGCTGCCGTCCATTCCTCAGGCCTATATGCTGAAACCCGGCGTTGGCTACGTGGCAATGACCGGAGGATTCAATCGGACGACTGCGGACGAATTCCAGGAGGCGCTGCGGAGTTTGCGTTCGCAGGGAATGAACACTTTGATCCTTGATCTGCGAGGCAATCGTGGAGGTCTGTTGATTCAGGCTGTTAGGGTTGCTAACACCTTCCTTCAACGCGGTCAGTTGATTGTTAGGCAGGAAGGCCGAATCAAAGGGAGCTCTGAGAATTTCCCGGCCGTCAACGATGCTCCTGATCCGACCCCACTCGTTGTTCTGGTCAATGGCGACTCAGCTTCGGCCGCCGAGATTGTAGCAGGCGCTCTTCAGGATCATGACCGGGCGTTGATTGTCGGTGAAAATACCTTTGGAAAAGGCCTCGTTCAGTTGCCGATTGAACTCGAGCACGACTCAGCTTTGTTACTGACGATCGCGAAATACTTTACGCCCTCGGGCCGCTTGATTCAGCGCGACTATTCGAGTGCCGGATTTTATGACTATTACACCAATGGTGGTGTAGCGCCTGACAAAAAGGACGCTCCGACCGCTCAGCCGAATGGTCCGGAAAGTCGCACAGATCTCGGCCGTGCGGTTTACGGTGGGGGCGGCATTGCTCCTGACGAAGTGGTAAAGTCGGCGCTGATTGGCCCCGCTGAAGCGCGATTGATTCATTCCATCTTTGCGTTCTCGCTGGAGATAGTAACGGGACGCGTGCCGGGCTTTGAGAGCTACAAAGTTCAGAAGCCCATCGAGTATGGCCATGATCTGAAGGGCTCGGATTTCGAGATCACCGACGAGTTATTCAATGAGATGAAACGTTTCGTGGCCGGCAAGCCGGCTTTTAACGTGACGGCGGAGCAGTTAGATCGCGCCCGTGCCTTCGTCTCGACACGCTTGCGGTATGAGTTGGCGACAGCGGCCTACGGGACGATGGCCGCGTTACAGGTATTCAATGAGGAAGATCCCCAGGTGCTCAGCGCTGTCGAGGCGATGCCGCGGGCTCGGGAGCTTGCGCAGGCGGCGAAGCGCGCTCGGGCAAGCGGCTCAACTCAGACGCCAAACCCGGAACCCAACCGCTCAGTACGAAAAGCCGGCGAGTAAAGCGATCATATCCAAAGAATATTGAGCTCACTGAATTAACTCGCACACGCCAACGGCCCTTTCGGTCTTGCTCGATAGAGAAGATCGAGGAGGTCGGATCGCCATGGGGAGTGTAGAAAACAGCCCTCACCTGTCCGGATTGTCGTCCTTTCCAGCGTTCCCACAAGAACTCTCTGATTTCTCCGAGCATTCTCTCGCGCTCTTCAGGCAACAGGCCATTGTGTATGCAGTTTGGCGTCTTTTGAACGTTATCAGTTTGACCGCGCTTTTGCTGTTCGAGGGCGGCGGGTTGGGAGCCTAGGCTGTTCTGAAGTAAGAAAAGGGGTATCAAGAACGCCAAACATTTGATGCTCATAGATGGTCCCTGCCCCTCTAAGGCCAACGTTTCCTTCAACGCATCCGCTGCCTCATTACGGCATTGAATTCATGGAAGCGAACTAATCATACCGGAGCAGATCAAAAGATCGGGAGCGATGAAAAATCCCTGCCAATCAAAGTAGCCGCGCGAACCAGTTGTCGCTGCTAAATGGCCATCGTGTTTCTGAAGGAGGGGCGGCCCCACCCCGGAGTTCAACATGCGCCCAGGGGCGCGCCACCGAACATGAAAAGTTGATCTTTGAAAAAGCAGTGTAAGCTAGCACTCAGCTGGTGTGGAATGGAGATCGCACACCCCTGGCGCCGGTGACTGCTCGCCGAGC
>DATKDA010000182.1:0-23411 GCA_035512935.1 Pyrinomonadaceae bacterium
GGCTCGGCGAGCAGTCACCGGCGCCAGGGGTGTGCGATCTCCATTCCACACCAGCTGAGTGCTAGCTTACACTGCTTTTTCAAAGATCAACTTTTCATGTTCGGTGGCGCGCCCCTGGGCGCATGTTGAACTCCGGGGTGGATCCGGGGTGAAAACCCCTCCGGTGGAAGCCACCCCAGGAGGGTGGAATGTTTATCGAGAGGGGTCAGGTTTTTGACTTCACTGAGGGGTGGTTGAAGCAGATACATACCACCCCTCTGGGGTGGAGGTGTTCGTTATGAGGCAGGGGCTATAGACATGCCACCCCTCCGGCGTGGACAAGTTATTTCGACTTTTGACACTTTGTGAGTAGGCGAGATTTGAGGTTGTTCCCGACGTTGAACCATTCCACTAAGGTTCAGAACTAATCGGAACGACAAACTGAAGTTTCATCGAACATCGCTGTCCGACGAACTTTATATTTAAACAAAAAGTTCGTCGTCAGACTAAACGCGATCGCGGACTTCAGTGGTTCCCGCCTGCCGAGCGCAATTCGCACAACAAAAGAATGAACCATTGTCTTCAACGCCATGGCCGATGATTTTGCAGCCACAATGGTTGCAAGTTGGCGCCAGCGCGTGAATTGCGCACTCAAAGCTGTCGTAGGTGTGCGAGGCCCCGGCCATCTTTACCTCAAAAGCCTTGTCATACTCGTTTCCACAAACTTCACAGCGTGCCATTTCGATTTCTTCCTCCTTATATAAGAAGGAAAGCAGACTTGCGATACAAAACCATCTCAATTAGGTCAAATAAGTAAGACGAAACGCTGGTGAACTGTGGCGGTTTCCGATTTATCGGCGCATTTCCAGAGAGGAGAGGAAGCGGTCGACTTCAGTGTCATTCTGGTTGCGGCTGATGCCAACCAGCATATAGGGCCGCCTGCCGACCACGTATACGCGCGACTTGACGAACGCATCATCACGTTCGGCAGTGAACTCAATACCCGGGTTACCCTCGAGCGTGATCTGTCGAGTGGCGCCGGTCAACCGGGCATTAAAGCCTTTCACGAAGTTGTCGCGGTTGGCATTCAATTCAGCCTGCACGCCAAAATTGAAGTTGGGATCATATTCAACCCAGGCGACCATGAAGAATCGATTGTCAGCGCTTAACGTAAACATGTTAGTCGTATATGGTCCGTGGGGACTGTCTGTGATTTCTACGTTTTCAGAGGGGTCGCCTGGCATGAGCACAGAGAAGCGCCCCTTCTCGGATGTAAACTTGCTCCATCCACCATCTGAGCTGTGTTCCTGACCGTGGACTGTCGAGGCCATTAACAGAAACAGGAAACCGGCAGCAAACGTTCTGGTTTTCATCGTGAACTCTCCCGAAGGTTCTGGGGTGTCAGATTTCAAAGCGCACTAGAGAGCAATCTCTACTCTACTGCGCTGACTTTTTCAACAGTTTAGATGTGCCCCCCAGACTCAAATTCCTTGGAGTGCACCGACCTGGCGCGCTTTGATACCGTGCCGTGCCGATTATCATAGATAAAAGCGCAGCCAGGGCGGCGCACTTCAAGGAGTTGTCGCTTGGCAAAGTGACAGACTTGGCCTAACTTGATTCATCGCAATTAAGGATAGTTGGAGTGGCCGTGCAAGAGAACGGGAACGAAACTGTGCTAGCTAAAGAGGATGACCGGCAAACGTCACGCCTCTCAGCCCGTGAACTGCCACTTGTCGCGATTGTGGGACGCCCAAATGTCGGCAAGTCTACCATCTTTAATCGACTGACCGGGGAGCGAAGGGCGATCGTCGGTGATGAACCTGGCATCACCCGGGACCGGATCTATGGGGAAGTCGAATGGGCTGGCGGGCGCTTCGCTGTTGTGGATACTGGGGGAATCGTTCCGGACGACGATGCGGTCATCCCGGCGAACATCTTCAAGCAGGCAGAGGCTGCAATTGAAGAAGCGCAAGCGCTCCTTTGGGTTGTGGACGCGAGGCAGGGAATCACGCCTCTGGATGAAGAGCTGGCAAAGTTGCTGCGCGCTACTGGCAAGCCGGTAATAGTGGCGGCCAATAAGGTGGATACCGCCCGGCTCAGTGCAGAGATATCAGAGTTTTACCGATATGGATTCACTGATGTTGTGGCTGTCTCAGCCGAGCAGGGAATCGGCATCGGAGACTTCCTCGATATTCTGGTTTCACTGCTCAGGTCGCCGGACGAACCGGTGAGCCAGGAAGCTTCGGAAGACGAACGTCGAGAGTTGAGGTTGGCGATTGTTGGTAGGCCGAATGTTGGTAAGTCGTCCCTACTTAATCGATTGCTCGGGGAAGAAAGGGTAATCGTTTCGCCAGTGGCGGGTACCACAAGGGACGCGATTGACACGGTTTTGGAGACACGGGAAAAGGTGTTTCGAGTCATCGACACGGCCGGTATTCGCCGCAAAGGCAAGACCGATCAGATGGCGGAAAAATTGTCGGTGATCATGGCTCGCAAAAGTCTGGAGCGAGCCGATGTCGCAATAGTCTTAATAGATGCCGGGGAGGGTGTCACCGCGCTTGATGCTGCGATAGCCGGCTATGCGCTTGAGGCTGGTTGCTCGATCATTCTTGCTATAAACAAATGGGACGTAGTTCCAGACAAAGATACAAGCACGCCATATGAGTTTGAACGCAAGTTACGCGACAAGATGAAGTTTATTGAGTGGGCGCCCGTAGTCACGATTTCGGCTTTAACGGGGCAGCGGGTCGAGCGAATTTTGCCGATTGCGATTCAGGCGAACGAAGCCCGAAACCGGCGCATCCCGACTGCACAATTGAATGCGTTCTTTGCGGAAAAGATTGCTCAGCCGCGCGGCAACGTGGCGCCGGCGCCGGTTAAGGGCGGCGTGTCGCGGCTGCACGTGCAGTACATAACGCAGACTGGGGTGCGACCTCCGACGTTTGTGGTCTTCACTGCGGGAGGTAAGGGCGGTCTCCACTTCTCGTATGAGCGCTATCTGCAGAACCGATTGCGTGAAGAGTTTGATTTTTTTGCCACTCCGTTGCGGATTATCGAGAAGCATAAGAAAAGGAAGCGATAGTTGGTCCGTGGTTACAGTTGGTCCGTGGTCCGTGGTCCGTTGTCAGTTGTTTCTTGTAGGACTTTGGCCTTTGGCCTTTGACCTTAGGCCTTTGGCCTTAGGCCTTTGGGCATCGGCGTTGGATCTTGGTCACCATCTTCAGCCAGGTTCGGTTGTCTCTAATATTTCGCTGTTCGTCTAATATAGAAGCGAAGCCTAAAATATAGAACCGAAGCCTAAAACCAAAGACCAAAGGCCGACGGCCAAAGACTAAAGTCCAAAGACCTAAGACCTAAGACCTTGACCATCAACGGACCACGGACAATGGACAACGGACCATCGATAGCCTTTGAAATACTGGCGAATGATGGTGAAGCGCGGGCGGGCCTTTTGAGCACCCGCCGCGGCAAAATCGACACCCCTGTTTTCATGCCTGTCGGAACTGCCGGGACCGTCAAAGGGATCCGCTTCGAAGAACTTGAATCAGAAGACCTCGATGCGGCCATCATTTTAGGAAACACGTATCACCTCTGGTTGAGACCGGGCATTGACGTCATTCGGACCTGCGGCGGTCTACATCGATTTACCGGTTGGCGACGCGCTCTGTTGACTGATTCGGGAGGGTTTCAAGTCTGGAGCCTGGGGGCTTTGAGGAAGATCAGCGAGGAAGGAACGGAATTTCGATCTCACATTGACGGCAGTCTCCAGTTCCTGTCGCCTGAAATTTCGATGGAGGTCCAACACGCGCTGGGTTCCGATATCGTAATGGCCTTCGACGAGTGCGTTCGTGGCGATGCCTCGCCGGAAGAAGCGCGCCGGAGCATGGAATTGACAGCGCGATGGGCCCAACGTTCCCGCAACCGGTTTGATGAATTGCAACGCGAGACGCCGGACGCAGGTTATTCCGAAGACGGTGGGGATTTGAGTGGCCGGCAGGCTTTATTTGGAATCGTGCAGGGAGCGGCGCACCTTGATCTAAGGCGCGAAAGTCTCGAGCGCACTGCCGCTATCGGATTTGATGGTTATGCCCTTGGCGGACTTAGCGTTGGCGAAGAGAGATCGCAGACGTGGCAAGTGGTCGAGTCGATCACCCCAGATCTTCCCCAACAACAGCCTCGTTATTTAATGGGTGTCGGTACTCCCAGGGACCTGGTGGAGGCTGTGGCCTGTGGCATCGACATGTTCGACTGCGTTCTGCCTACTCGAAACGCCCGCAATGGTCAGGCATTTACTTCCAGGGGAAGATTAAATATCAGAAACGCGCGCTGGATGGCGGATAGTAGCCCCCTGGATGAAACATGTAATTGTTCTGTCTGCCGCCGTTATTCGCGCGCTTATCTGCGACATCTCTTCCTCACTGGCGAGATGCTGGCGGGAATACTGCTGACCCACCACAATCTGGCCTTCTTCCTTGACACTATGAGAAGCGTGAGGCAAGCTATCCGGTCTGGAAATTTCGCACACTTTCGACAAGAGTTTACAACGCGCCTGGACGTAAACGATGAGTGATAATTTGTTGGCGTTCGACGGCGTCGGACTGAGTCTCTCAATCGTTTGCCGTCAGCGTCAGCCTACGAGATACGTATATAAATGACCATCCTCCTTATTCTCTTTCAGAATGGCCTCGGGGCACTCGGCGGCCTGGTGCCAATGCTCCTGATCATAGCCGTGTTTTACATGTTGCTGATCAGGCCCCAGCAGAAACGGCAACGGCAGTTGCAGGAAACCATCGCCAAGCTAAAAACCGGTGATCGCATTGTGACGACGGGAGGGGTCATCGGAGTGATCACCAGTATTCGCGACTCAAGTCTATTGATCCGGAGTGCCGATAAGACAATTCTGGAGATTGCCCGCTCCTCTGTTGCTGGAATCGACGAGGAGGAGCAGAAGAGTTAAGCAACCGCGCCCGACAGAAATGCGATCTAATACGCCTTAATGAAAAAAAGAAATCTACTTCATCGAGCTATCATAATTGCGGTTGTCACTCTGACTGGCATCTATATAGTCATCGGTCCGCGTCATCGCCCCACCCTTCAGGATTTCACCTGGACCGGGATCAAAGCCACACTCGCCAACAACATTCGTCTGGGACTTGACTTAAGGGGTGGTTCGCACCTTGTCATGCGGGTGAAGGTCGATGACTTTCTCAAGCAGTTGACGCTGGACAACGCCAGCGCGGCAGAGATGGCGGCCAAGCAGGCCGGCCTTCAAATAGCCCAGGTTAAGACGGATACAACATCCGGCTACAGCATGACCCTTGTGGCCGCCGACCCGGCAAACCTCTCCCAGATCGAAGAAGCGGTCAAGACCAAGGTGGATCTTAACGACTGGTCGATGTCCACCAACGGCAATGAGATTACCTGGTCCTTGAGTATCACCTCCCAAAGAAGTCTTTCGGAACAGGCAACGCAACAGGCGGAAAAGATCATTAATGACCGGCTCGACCAATTCGGCGTAGCTGAACCGTTGGTTCAGCGGCATGGGGCTCAAAGCGCACACCAGATTCTCGTTCAGATGCCGGGTATTCAAGACCCTGAGCGCGTCAAGGGACTACTTAAGGCTGATTCAAAGCTCGAGTTGGTGCACGTAATCAGCCCCCCGAGTCCGGCGCCTGCCCAGACTTACGCAACCGAGGCGGAAGCAATTGCCTCATTGGGAGGAACAATCCCCGGAAACCGGAGAGTCCTTCCGTATACGGAACGGGATGAGCCTACGGCTGCCGGCCAAGCCGCTCCCGAAGGCCCAAAAGAAAAAAGATGGGTCGTGGTGTCATCGCCAGCAGTGGTGGACGGCAGTGAACTTCGCAACGCGTCACCCGTGCAGTCCCGAGGCTCAGTCGATGATTATCAGATCGCCTTTTCGCTCAAGCCGGGCGGCGCAGAGAAATTCGGCGCCTGGACTGGAGCGAACATCAATCAGTACATGGGAGTCGTGCTGAATAATGAGGTCAGGTCGATCGCCTTCATCAAGTCACAGATTTACGATCAGGGTGAGATCTCAGGCAGGTTTACGAAGAACTCGGCCGAGGATCTTGCTCTAATTCTTCGTTCCGGAGCATTGCCCGCCACGATCGAATACCTCGAAGAGCGCACGGTTGGCCCGAGCCTGGGAGCGGATTCGATTCGTGCCGGCGTCCGGGCGTCTTTGTATGGGCTACTATTCGTCGTCGTCTTTATCCTCTTTTATTATCGCGGCGCCGGGATCAACGCAGTTGTTGCGCTGGCTTTGAATATGCTCCTTTTGCTTGCGTTGCTGATCCTTTTTGAAGCGACATTAACGCTGCCGGGTATTGCCGGAATAATACTCACCATCGGTATGGCCGTCGATTCCAATGTGCTGATATTCGAGCGCATTCGTGAGGAACTGCGCAGCGGAAAGACAGTAATGTCTGCTGTTGAGCAGGGTTTCGCGCGCGCCTTCGTAACCATCATAGATACCCACGTGACCACAATCGTCTCGGCCCTGTTCCTTTTTGTATTTGGGACAGGCCCGCTGCGTGGGTTTGCGGTTACTTTGGCGCTGGGTCTGATTGTCAACCTCTTCTCGGCTGTTTATGTCTCGCGCACCATCTTTTTATTTGTGCTGACTAGAAAGGGCCGCCGGGCTGAGTCACTGAGTATCTGAGAATAGAACAGCCCCTCTTAGTTTAGTTTGAACTTATGATCCAAATTTTTAAAAGTGTAAATATCGATTGGCTGTCCTATCGCCGCATCCTGATTGCGATATCGGTGTTGCTGATGCTTACCGGACTGGGCTCTGCGGTAGTTCGCGAGTGGGTGCACGGCGGTTCGCAGGCCTTCAATCTCGGAGTAGATTTCAAAGGTGGCACGGTGGTGACCGTTCAATTTAAGGATCGGCCCTCCGCCGAAGAGATCAGGTCAACACTCGTTGCCAGCGGCGTAAGGGATGCGATTATTCAACCCGTCACTGACAAACCCGACCTGATGTTGATCAAATTGCCACTTGAAGCCCAGGAAGGCGAAGCAGACTCACAAGTTGAGACCGGTCGAAACAAGGTGAGGGATGCTTTAGGTAAGTTCGGCCAGGAAGGTGACTCGTTTGAGATAGTCGGCACTGACGCCGTTGGCGCTGTGGCCGGAGCTCAACTGCGCAACAAGGCTGTTGCCGTGACACTTGCCGCGCTGGTCGGCATGCTTGTCTATATAGCCTTCAGGTTCGAATGGACATACGGGGCGGCTGCCGTGCTTGCGGTCTTTCACGATGTACTGATTACCCTCGGTTTTTTCTCAATTTTTCAGTGGGAAGTCAGCCTTACCGTTATTGCTGCGCTCCTGACCCTGGTCGGTTTTTCTGTTAACGATACCATCGTCATTTTTGATCGCGTTCGCGAAAACCGCCGGCTCCATCGCCGCGAGTCCTTGTACAAGATCACGAACGACGCGATCAACCAAACGCTCTCGCGCACCGTGATCACTTCCGGACTGGTCTTTCTGTCGGTCCTTTCAATGGTTCTTTTCGGCGGTGAAGTCCTGCGCGGGTTCTCACTCGCGTTGCTGGTGGGCATTATCGTCGGCAGCTACTCGTCAGTCTCCGTCGCCGGCCCCGTGATGGTTTGGTGGGAGACACGTCTTGAGCGGGCAAATAGAGAGGCCGAGGCAGCCGCGGGAACCCAATCGGTTCGAACGCGAAGCGGCGCGAAGGGGCGGCAGTCAATTTCGCCAATTCCGGGCAAGCAGTCCGGTCGAGCCTGAGGGATTTGAAATAATCCGGCAGCCGAATTAAGGCCACTGAGTTTCATAGCTCTATTTTGCGCTTGACTTTACGAGTCGTTGCGGCATAGACTGCGGCCGTTGCTGGCCAATTAAATACTCCGAAGTTGACCCTTTGTGTTTCTAAACGAAAGATTGGGCGCGGCGGCAGTCTGTTGAGGGGCCAGCGAGTTTTTTCTCGCACAGCGGCTTTACTAAAACCCTAGTCATAATGCTCAACGCAGGGCTGCTGGTTTCCCCTTCATCCTTTGTTTTTAGGAACTCAAGCGGGCATATAGTTCGGCGTTTGAGAGTCAGTACTACCTGAGAATTCGCACCCTGATCCCATTTGGCACCGGAATAAGGGAGGATTAGAAAACATGTTCGATAACCTTGTTGAGTCGCATTCGCACAAGGACGATTTATCGCGAAAAGGCTCCTTCGTTCTCGTCACAGCCGTAGTCTACGCGGTCATTGGTTTGGCTGTCTTTGTAATCGGTATCTATTGGTACGATGCCCATCTAACCGGCCAGAACCTCGAGTTGACGACGCTGGTGGCGCCGGTTCCGGTCCCTCAGCAGGCTCAGCCGGAACAGAAGCAGCAGGAGGCGGCAAAACCGCAGAAGGTTGACCAGAACGTTGACGTCAGACGCGAGTTAATTGCGGATGTGTCAAGAACGGAGCTGGTGCCTAAGGAGATCTCCGCCAAGGCCAGTGATGTCCCACCCGTAAGGCGCGGCGTCACCACTGTGATTGGCACTGCTGACTCGAACACCGTGGCGCCCGTGGGTGCTCCCGGCACCGGCACTGGAACCGGAGTTGTGGCGCCGTCGGCAGTTAACATCGCAGGCGATCCTCCACCTCCGCCACCGAAACCGACACCACCGCGTGCCCCAATTTCTGGGGGTGTGCTGAACGGAAAGGCAATCAGCCTACCGAAGCCACCGTATCCGGCAATTGCAAAGCAGGCGCGGGCATCGGGAACCGTCGTTGTCCAGGTGACGATTGATGAGAACGGAAACGTTATCTCCGCTAAAGCGGTCTCGGGACACCCGCTGTTGCAGGCTGTATCGGTAGCCGCGGCCCGAGGGGCCAGGTTCTCACCAACGAAGCTTTCGGGCCAGCCGGTGAAGGTTACCGGGGTCATTACTTATAACTTCGTGGCTCAATAACTGTAGAGGGGCGGAAGTGAGGGGCCCTTGGGGCCCGCCCTTCTGCGAGTTCTCTGCTCGGCATTAATTGTAGAAAAACACTTCTGGAGGGTTTTACCGTGACTATTCTATTTAGTCTTCTCGGATCAAAGATGTTCGCGCTGCTGATGTTGCTGCAAGAAGAACCCGACATGGGGGAAATGTTCACCATTACCGAGATGGTGAAGCATATGGGCGGCGTCGCTATTGCCACCGTCATCGTGCTCCTGATCATGTCGGTCTATTCGATCGCAATCATGGTGGAGCGCTACCTGACCTACTCCGCTGCTAAGCGCCAATCGCGTGAATTTGCGCCGCGGGTAGCCCAGGCTTTGAAGAACGATCGCATCGAAGAGGCGATCAGCATCAGCGACAAGCACCGCAAGTCGCACCTGGCAATGGTTGTCAGCAGTGGGCTTCAGGAGTTTCGCGCGCATGGAGAGTCCTCCGATGTCTCGACCGACACAATCGAGGCCTCCAAGCGGGCCTTGCAGCGAGCCATTGCGATCAAAACCGCCGAGCTCAATCGTGGGCTTTCAGGCCTCGCCACCATTGGTTCGACTGCGGTGTTCGTGGGGCTGTTTGGTACGGTGTTCGGGATTATCAACGCGTTCCGCGGTATGAAAAACGCCGAGTCGGCCGGTATCTCCGCCGTGGCCGGTGGTATCTCGGAAGCCCTCTTCGCGACTGCGCTCGGATTGCTGGTAGCGGTCCCCGCCGTATGGCTGTTCAACTATTTCACAAGCAAAGTGGACGGGTTCGTAGTCGAGATGGATAACTCGGCTTCTGAACTCATTGACTACTTCATCAAGAGTCACACGAAGCAGTTGAAGGCCTAAGCCGGTTATTCTGCAATTAGTGCCGACGCCTGACGATCTGCCGGACGCGGATCGTCAGGCGGCAGTTTACAAGGGCACAGAACGAAAGGAAGTTTGTTATGGGAATGTCAGTTGGTGGCGGTGGCAAGGTACAGTCGGAGATCAATGTGACTCCAATGGTGGATATCATGTTGGTGCTCCTGATCATCTTCATGGTCGTAACACCGTTTCTGCAACAGGGCATCACAGTCGCCATACCTCGCGGCATGAGGAACCCGGAAGTTGACCAGAATATTATTAAAGAATCATCAGTTGTGATATCGATCCCGAATGATGGGGAATATTATCTCGGCAAGACGAGGATCAGCCTGGAAGAGATGAGGGACAGGGTGGATCAGATGCTTCAGAACTTCAAGTCTGATCAGGACCGTATTGTCTACATCAAGAGCGGTGTCGGAGTCAGCTATGGCGAGGTTGTTGGTGTGATTAACGAGGTCAGAGCGCTTGGCATCGACCGTATAGGCCTCGTTGCCGACAAGGAGAAGAAAGGCGCAGCCGCGACGGCCCAACCCGACGCCTGATCCTGAACCGAAGGTCTGTAGTAATTAGAGGAGTATAGAAGCATGGGAATGTCGACCGCGAAACCCGGCACAAAAGCAGTGCCCTATATTAACGTTACGCCGTTAATCGACGTGCTGCTGGTGCTGCTAATCATATTTATGGTGGTTACGCCACTCAAACCGAGCCGCTTTCAGGCGGATATACCGACGCAGAGGGATCCGAACGAGGACCTTAGCCAGTTAAAGCCAAACCCGCTTACATTGGTGGTCACGATAGGCCCCGATCTTCAGATCAAGCTCAATCAAGATGACATGGGATCCGTCAATGAAACCGGGGTTTTGGCCACGCGGCTAAGCCAGGTTTTTCAGCAACGGAAAGAGACTCGCGCCTATAAGCCGGGAATGGAAACCCGTACCGATGTGCCTGAAGACGAAAGAATAGAAAAGACAGTCTTTGTTAAGGCGCCGCGCAGCCTGAAGTATGGTGAAGTGGTTAAAGTGATCGATGCGATCAAGGGCGCCGGCGCCAGTCCAGTGGGTTTACAGGTAGACGATTTACCTCAATAGCAGAGTTACTCAGCGCCAACTGACGATTGACCGACCCGTCGCTGTCGGCTAGGTAATCTTAGACGGAGTTACGCATAAATGAAACCTTCTCGAAAATGGATCACCATGATCTTGGTGGTCTTTGTTGTCACCACCTCGGGCTGTGGTCTTATTAATCGAATAAGATCCAAAAACCAGCTTAATGAGGCAGCCCGAGCCTATAAAGCAGGTCAGTTTACTGAAGCAGAGCAGCATTCACGCCGGGCACTGGAACTCGATCCGGGTAATGCAACCGCCCGCTCGTTTATCGCGCGAACCATCCATGCACAATATCGACCCGGTGTTCAAACCCCGGAAAATCTTTCGAAAGCGCGCGAGGCCATTCAGGCCTATCAGGAAATTCTGGCAAGTGATCCTCAAAACGAAGAGGCCTATAAGGCAATCGCCTACCTCTACGGAGCCACTAAGGACGATGCAAAGCTCCGTGAGTGGATCTCTGCGCGGGCAGTTAATGAGAACGTCGAACCGGCTAAGCGGGCCGAGTCCTATGTTGTGCTCGCCAGCAAGAACTGGGATTGCTCTTTTAAGATTACTGAACTGCCCACCAATAAAGTGACTACAATTTCGGATGGCACTAAGGCTACGGTCTCCTATCGCAAGCCAAAGGAGCAGAAGGATTTTGATACTGCCCAGATGTGCGTCAGGAAAGGCCTCGAAGAGATAGAGAATGCCATCCAGCTCGACCCGAATAACGAAGCAGCATGGTCCTATAAAACGAATTTGCTCCTCGAAGCCTCGAAGCTTGCCGAGATGGATGGGAAAACCGATGCCAAGGCAGAGTATCAAAAGCAATATGAGGCTGCTTTGAAACGCACCAGCGAGCTGAGTGAGGCAAAACAGAAACAGAAACAGAAGGAGGAAGAGGCAAAACAGGCGGCCTCACCTCCAACCGGTTGAACCCAGATACAATCTACGCCGTTATTCACAAAGGTGATGCTCGACTTTACGGTTGGGCATCACCTATTTGTTATACTCCGTCTTTAAGTACGGCCTTTTGGCTCACAAACAGATGATTCGCATCGAGGAAATCGTCGAGACCGTCTCCCGCAATCATCCGCAGGCGGATCTGGATTTGCTCCGCCGCGCCTATCTTTTTTCTGCGCGCGAACATAAGGGCCAGAAACGGGCTTCCGGCGAATCCTACCTGGTACATCCCCTCGAGGTAGCCAACATTTTGGCAACCATGAAGCTCGACGAAATTTCCGTTGCCACCGGGCTGTTGCACGATGTAGTTGAAGATACGCTCGTCGACCTCGACACCATCCGGGAATATTTTGGCGAAGAGATAACTCACCTGGTTGATGGTCTCACCAAGATTGCGCAAATCAGCAACATCTCGCGCGAGGAGCAGCAGGCAGAGAATGTGCGCAAGATGCTGCTGGCGATGGTTGACGATGTCCGAGTTGTGCTCGTCAAGCTTGCCGACCGGCTGCACAACATGCGCACCTTGCACTATCTCAGTCCCGAGAAGCGCAAGCGGATTGCCGAAGAGACGATGGACATTTTCGCCCCGATTGCCCACCGGCTTGGAATGGGCAAACTCCGGGGCGAGCTCGAGGATCTCGCCTTCCGGCACCTGCACCCAGACGACTATCGCGAACTCGCCGAACAGTTGGAGAAGCGTCGCCCCGAGAATGAAGCGTTCCTTAAAGTGGTGACCGGCCAGATTGAAGAGCGAATGGCCGAAGCGGAGGTCCCTTTTGTGCGTATCGAGGGTCGCGTGAAAAGACTCTATTCGATCTGGAAGAAGCTTCGCCGGCAAAAGATTAGTCTCGATCGGGTCTACGATCTGGTGGCTGCTCGAGTGATCACTCCAAACGAGATTCGTCATTGCTACGGAGCGCTAGGTGTAATCCACAATACCTGGAAGCCCGTTCCGGGCAGGATCAAGGATTGGATTGCTACGCCACGAGACAATCTCTATCAATCGCTCCATACTTCGGTGATCGGCTCGAACGGGCAGCCATTCGAGGTCCAGATTCGGACCGAAGACATGCACCAGCTTGCTGAAGAAGGCGTGGCTGCACACTGGAAATACAAGGAAGGACGGCGCAGCAGCAACGATGATGAACAGGCGTTACAGGCCTTGCGTTCGTTGGTTGAATGGACCCAGGAAGTTAAAGATTCGCGTGATTTTCTGGATTCACTGAAGCTCGATCTCTATCCGAAGGATGTCTATGCGTTCACGCCAATGGGCAAAGTGATCCAGTTGCCTCGGGGGGCCACGCCTGTGGATTTTGCCTACATGATCCACTCCGAAGTAGGGAACACCTGCACGGGGGCGCGCATCAACGGCCGGATGGTGCCGCTGCGCACACAGATTCAGAATGGCGATGTAGTCGAGATCATCACCTCGGCTAACTCACATCCTTCGCGCGACTGGCTGAACTTCATTGTTACTTCACGGGCCCGGAATCGTGTGCGCCACTGGGTTGCCGAGCAGCAACGCACCGAGTCTATGGAGATTGGTAGAAAACTCTTCGAGAAAGAGGCCGTGCGCTTTCAGCTCTCCGCCAAAAAACTTCTTGCCGATGGCGACGGCGAGATGCGGCGCGTGGCAAGTGAGTATGGCTACGGACGGGTCGAAGACCTGCTGGCGGCGATAGGCTATGGGAAACTGATTCCGCGAAATGTGATTGCCAAATATCTTGGGCCGGAGCAGTTCGAGCAACTTGATCGGCAGAAGGATTCGGCGCTCCGAAGCGGCGTGCGGGCGGTTAAACGGCTCATTCGATTTGGCGACGACTCAATCGTTGTGCGGGGCGTGGATGATCTGATGGTAACCCGCGCACGTTGCTGTAACCCGCTTCACGGCGAAGAGATTATTGGCTACATCACGCGTGGCAAGGGGGTCGCCGTGCATACCAAGCGTTGCAAGAATGTCGATCAGTTAATGGTAAATCGCGAGCGTATTGTCGAAGTGGAATGGGCCGGCCGCCCGGACAAGACGGCTTACGCAGTGAAGCTTCTGGCCATAACTGAGAATCGCACGGGGATGATTGCCGGGATCACCGGCGCAATCTCCGATATGAAGACGGGAATTCGCGATGCGCGGGCTTCGGTAGCTCCGGACGAGAAGGGTCACATTGAAGTGACGGTGGAAGTATTTGATGTAAAGCACCTTGCCAAGGTCATCAACTCGATCAAAGGTGTTCCTGGGGTCCTTGATGTCGAGCGCATGCAGGGGGTTGCGTAGGAAGTTCCCGCCCGTGCGAAAGCCTATGATTCCTGGAATTAGCGAACCCTTTCAGGGCTGGTTACGAAATGACGCACGTGATCCCAGGGTTGCTAAAGCGCAACCCGGGGCTGGAATTAGCGAACCCTTTCCGTTTTGGCATGGTTCCCCTTTCTGTTAAAATCCCGCTTTTATTTCACCGGTAGGAACAGACAAGAGTGAAGCAGAGAGTGCAAACCGACAAGGCGCCTCAGGCCATTGGTCCTTATTCGCAGGCAATCAAAACGGGAGGCTTTGTTTTCGCTTCCGGCCAGATAGCGATCGTGCCGCAGACAGGAGATCTGATTGCCGGAGGTATCGCGGAGCAGACCGAGCAGGTGCTAAAGAATCTGATGGCTGTGCTTGAAGCGGCTGGGAGCAGCCTGGATCAAGTTGTGAAAACAACGGTTTTCCTGCTTGATATGACTGAGTTTGGCGCCATGAATGAAGTCTACGGTAGATTCTTTACTGGAGAACCTCCAGCTCGGGCTACTGTTCAGGCGGCGCGACTGCCGCGGGATGCAAGGGTAGAGATCGAAGTGATTGCGTTGGTGAAGGGAAATTGAAGAAGTGAGGAGTTGCGCGATCTTTGTCAGGCCGCTTTAGTTACCTTGCCGGCCTTGATACAGCTTGTGCAGACCTTCATCCGACGTGCGCCGCCTTGCGGCAATTGCACGCGGATCTCCTGAAGATTTGGATCAAATCGCCGTGGCGTTCGATTATTTGCGTGGGAAACGTTATTTCCGAACTGGGGCCCTTTGCCGCAGATTTCGCAACGTTTAGCCATTGGTGTACAACCTCCAAAAACTGTGAGTACCTTCGTAGTGAACGAAAACGGGAACCTTAACAAACAGGTTTACAAATCGTCAAGCGCATCGCCGGCTGGTTGTCCCGGGTGGAAAACCCTACTGGGTGATCCCGTCGTTTTGGTGGTGAATCGTTCAGATAAGTTAGAAAAAGAACTCCCCGTTGATAGTGATTTTAAAAGGAGCAATAAGCTAAAGTGCAGATAACCCCAAGTATGATTAAAACAGCGGCCCTTCTGGTGGTCCTGGCGTTAGTCGCAGCCGCATGCGAATCGGGGGCCGGATCTAACACCGCCGATAACGCCGTTGCCTCCACGGTAAACGGCAAGAAGATTATGCTGGCAGAGGTGGAGCGTGTCGTTAGCCAGCGGGCGGGCGGCCGGGAAGCCCAGCTATCGCAACTTGAACTGGCCCAGGCGCGTCTGCAGGTATTGGACGGTCTGATTCAACGGGAGGTGCTTTTTCAAAAGGCAGAGAAAGAGAAGCTCCTTCCGACGGATGAACAGATAGCTTCTGCCATCAATCAGCAGAAGCAGCAGAGCGGCATGACTGATGAGGACTTTGAAAAGAGTCTTCAAGAACAGAAGCTGACGCGGGAAGTCTTGCGCGAGGAAGCGCGGAAAGATCTGGCTATCCGGAACCTTCAGGACAAGTACACGGGCAAGATCAGCATCAGCGATCGCGAGGTAGAGGATTTCTATAACAAGAACCAGCAGCGATTCGTAAGCGCTCGGGGCGTAGCCCTTGCGATGATCGCCGTCGATCCGGCTGACAATAGTGCTCAGGGTATTAGTCAGAACGATGCAAAGAATGACGCTGAAGCCAAACTTAAGATCGATAATATCTATCAGCGCCTGAGGGCCGGAGCTGATTTTGCGACAGTAGCGCGCTCGACGAGCGAGGATGCGAATAGCGTGCTTCAGGGTGGCGATATCGGGTTTGCCACTGAAGAGGATTTGAAGCAGAACGGTTTTCCACAAGAGTTAATCAACCGCTTCTTTGGCTCGATGGAGGTGGGTAGCTTTACGGAGCCGATCCGCTTTAACAGCGGCCGTTGGTACATCTTCAAGCTTGCCGAGAAGCGCTTGCAGACTGAGAACCTGACTCTAGAAAGTCCTGGCGTTCGCCAGCAGATTACCCAGGCCCTGGTGAAGCAGCAATCCGACATACTTAACGCAGCTCTGCTGGAAGTTGCCATGTACGAAGCAAAGATCGTGAACAATCTGGCTGCCAATATGATCAGCAATCCCAGTAATCTGGGATTAAGGCCGGCCTCCACGGGCGCCGCGGCCGCGGGCCCCAGCCCACAACAGACCACGACGCCCACTCAGGAGGCGAGCCCGGTTGCTCCCGGAAGTCCGGCTGCGGTTGAAAAATAGCCTGAGCTAATACTTGTTCCTTCCGAGGCGGGTGCCTGCTGTGCTTTCAGCTCGCACCTGCTTCGTGTGTCAGGGTAACCAGTTCTCGATGTTGGGGATGCCGGTTAGCTATGCTTTTTCGCCTTTCAGATGTTCATAAGTCGTATGGCACGCAGGATGTCCTGCGCGGTGCGTCGCTGCAAGTAAATAACAACGAGCACGTCGGTCTCGTTGGTAGAAACGGAGCGGGGAAGACTACGGTCTTTCGTCTGTTGAGTGGAGAAGAGACTCCAGATCGCGGCGATGTGGTGCGGGCGCGTGGTGTTCGCATCGGCCTGTTGGCCCAACACGTGCATTTTGAGCCCGGTTCGACTGTGCATGAGTCTGCGCTGGCGGCCTTTGGTCATCTGCAACAGATCGAGCATGAAATGCATGAATTGGAGCATCGCATGGCCGAAGCCGATCCTGGCCTCGATAAGATTTTGGAACGCTACAGTGATCTGCAACACGAGTTCGAGCGCGAAGGTGGTTTTGAATACACAGCGAAGGCGGAAGCGATTCTCCAGGGCCTCGGCTTTGAACGAGATGTTTGGTCGCTCGAAACCGAAAAGCTTTCAGGTGGTCAGCAAAATCGTCTTGGCCTGGTGCGCCTGCTCCTGTCTGAACCCGACCTGCTTCTGCTGGATGAACCTACCAATCACCTTGACGTAGCCGGTGTCGAGTGGTTGGAGGCGTTCCTCCAGGGTTATGCATCGGCTTATGTCGTAATCAGCCACGACCGCTACTTCCTGGACCGTACCTGCCGCCGCATTATCGAACTCGAGAACGGTCGGGCTTCAAGTTACACCGGCAACTACTCTGATTATCTGGTTGAACGTGAGATTCGCCGTGAGGCGCAGCAGCGAGCCTACGAAAATCAACAGCAGTTGATTGCAAAGACAGAGGAGTTCATCCGGCGTAACATCGCCGGGCAAAAGACGAAACAAGCGAAGTCACGCCGGAAGATGCTGACGAAGCTCGACCGTGTCGATGCTGTGAGGGCTGACCAGGCTGCGGGTGATTTTCGATTGCGTGCTATAGATCGCGCTGGTAACCACGTTCTGATGGTTAATGACGCCACCATTGGTTATGGGGATCTCGAACTGGCGCGGAACATCTCCTTCATCCTCAGGCGCGGAGAATGCCTGGGCATCATTGGTCCAAATGGGTCCGGCAAGACGACGTTTCTGAGGACCATACTGCAAAAAATCCCGGCCCTGGCAGGCGAGGTTCGCTGGGGAACGAAGGTCCAGATTGGTTACTACGCTCAGCAATTGGACGATCTGGACGATCGGAACGAGATCATAATGGAGTTGCGGCGGGTGGCGCCACCGGGGGCAACAGCAGGAGAGCTGCGATCGTTTCTTGCAAAATTTCTATTTACGGGAGATGACGTCTATAAGCACGTACGGGAGCTTTCGGGTGGGGAGAAGGGAAGGCTTTCTCTTGCCAAGCTGATTTATTCGCGAGTGAACGTGCTGGTTCTCGATGAGCCGACCAACCATCTCGATATTCCCTCGCGCGAGGCGCTCGAAGAGGCTCTTGAAGCATACGAAGGAACGATCGTAACAATCAGCCACGACCGATATTTTCTCGATCGCATGGCAACCCAGATTCTGGCGCTTGATGGCAATGGCAATGCAGAGCACTACGATGGTGACTACACTCAGTACCACGATTGGCATGCTGCCAAAACGGATTCAGGCAGCGGAACGGTCGAGGCGGGAGTGCAAGCCAGAATGGTTGACACTGTGACTTTGGCTCCAGAGCCGGAAACGAAAGAGAAGGAAGCAAAGCAGAGAGAGAAGAAACCAAAGCCTGAGCCGGCGAGGTTAAAGTCGCCGGGAGTGAAGGTCATCAAGAAGAAAAAGGTTGAGCTTCGCAGCGCTGAGGAGATTGAAGCTGAGATTGCCGCAACCGAGAGCGAGTTGAACCGGATATCGGAGCAGATGGGGGAACCCAAGACCGCCCGCGATGTTGATCTTTTGCTAGCCCTAACCAATACCTATTCGCAGACGGAGAGTCGACTTCGGTCCCTTTACGAAGAGTGGGAGAGTTTGAGTGCAGATGCTCTGCAATCCAAACCCGCTGATTAGCAACCATTCAGCGTCGCTGGATTTGTCAATTCTAACCAACATGAAAAGCGATCCACGAAGTCACACTAAATCACATTAACAGGATCCCTTGCTCTTAGTATTTTTCGATCCGATCAAGTCGAAACTTCAGTCTTAAGGGACCAACTGAAGTTAAGGGCGCCCGCCAGCCAGGGAGGTCCGCAATTCATTGAACTCCCCACGCAGCCCCGAGAACTCACTACGCAGGCCCGAGAACTCGATACGCAGCCCCGAGAATTCACTACCCAAGCCATTGAACTCAGTACGCAACACATTGAACTCAGTACGCAACAAATTGACCTCTCCGCGTAACACATTGATCTCCCCGCGTAGGTCAGTGAGGTCGCCGCGTAACTCATTGACCTCGCCGCGCAAGCTATGAACCTCGCCGCGCAAGCCATGGACCTCGCCGCGCAAGCCATGGACCTCGCCGCGCAAGCCGCCGATGTCTCCGCGCACCTCATTGCCGAGAGAGATGATCCGTTCGAGAACGGTTTCAATGGTGGGCTTGGTAATTGCGTCTTCAGAACTGTTCGTCATCTTCGATCTCCATCCGGGTGAGTCAGAATTTGAGGCGCAGTATACGCGGAGAAGATAGGAGCGTAAAGTGGCGGATTTTGTCAAAGTTATGAAGCACACGAACAACCCACCCATCAAAACACGATGGGATTATCAACCACGGGTTCTGGCTTTCGTATCGATATCTACTGCAATGTTGCGCCACCTACCCTGGTTGAACCGAATGACGCTCAAAGCGCACCTTGTTACGTGGCCCAAAAGAATCGCGACCCAAATGTCGATCGGATCCAGCGTGCTTGTTTGTTGGATGATGAAGCAGATTCCCAGCGGCACAATTATCTGAGAGATGATTGAAATGTAAAGCGGGCTCTTGGTGTCCCCCGTACCTTGTAGTCCACCCGTGTACGTAAGCGCGACGGCAATGAAAAGTCCCGAAACGCTCAGCACCCGTAGAAGTTGAACTCCGATCTCGACGACCGCCGGCTCATTCATCCCGAAGACGGCAAGCAGTTGCCTCGGAAAGAACAGGAAAAAGGCGCCGATGAAAGCCGCCCCGGCCAAACCAAACCGAGCGGCAACATGCACTGCCGCGTCGGCCCGCTCCGGATTACCAGCGCCAAGATTCTGGCCGGCGACGGCAGCCGCCGCGCCCATAAGCCCGACTGCTGTCCACGTGATTAGAGAAAAGAGTTGTGAGTACGAAACCGCAAAAGCTGCTTGAGCCGCCGCACTCTGAGCCAGCGAGCCAATGAACGCAAGCATGAACACTCCGCCGACGTTCATCGCTATGCCCTGAATGCCAGTGGGCAGGCCAAAGCGGAAAAGTGACTTGATAATGGTCCAATCCGGACCAAAGCCATCCGCGCGCGGAAACGTCACCACCCAGCCTCCGCGCCACAACTTCGCCATAGCGTAGGCAGCAACGAGTCCAGAGGCGATCATCGTGCCCATTGCCGAGCCGGCAGTCCCGTATCCTGGAATTGGCCCCAGCCCCCGAATCAGGATGATGTTCAGCACCAGATTTAGCACAGTCAAAGCGATGCCTAGGACCATCGGCGTGCGCGCATCACCAGCAGACCGCAATGCACCACTCAGCATGAAGAAGATCAACATGCCTATACTGAAAAGAAACGCAATACGAAGGAACGGCAACGCTTCCGCTTTAACTTCGGGAGCGGCGTTAACCAGATCGAGCAAGGTCGGTGAGAGCAGATATCCGAGCGGCGCGATTATAAATAGCGAAAGACCGACCGCCGTCAGAAAAGCCTGATAGACAACGCGGTCTACCTTCTCCTCGTCACCGGCGCCCGCGAACCGCGCCACCAGTACGCTCATACCCGTGAACAGTGAGGTGATAAAGATGATTACGACGATAAAGATCTGCCACGCTACGCCAATCGCGGCGTTTGCTCTGAAGCCGACGAGATGGCCTACCAGCGCGTGATCGACGATACCCTGCAAGCCCCCGATGATGTTTGTGAGCATCGTTGGCCAGGCGATCTTCCAGACTGCGCGACGCAGCGGTCCCTCGACGATTGACCTATCGTAGCGCCCTTTGTTGGGGGGCGGCGGAATAGGTGGAGTCTTGGGAGCGGTGGTCGCTTCCAGAGCGGCCGGCGCAGAGGCGTCAGTCATTTAGCGATTTGGACAATTGATGGCCCGGTATCCCGGAGCTCTCAGTGTTTTCCGGGGGTGAACGGTATTTGAAGCCCAAAAAGCGCGTGCACCACTGGGACAATGGAGCGCACTGAGATTAGGAAAACACCAAAGACATTAAGCAGACCAAACGATACAAAAGATGTGCCTCATTCACAAATGAGAAAGAGCGTACTGATTACTTCTCGACCTTTTCGGTTAACGCGAGCACTCGCTTTACCAGGCGCGCGGCATCCATCTTCTCAGCAAGCAAGGCAAACGAAGGTGTTGCTCCGCGCCAGTGCAACTCTTCCACATCCTTAAAAAGCGGCGCGTCTTTTCGCAGGGTGGCGAGTTCCTTGAAGAGTAAAGCACGCTCGCGGTTGTCGCCGAGAATCTCGATGGGAAAATCTTCGATCCTGCCATAACGGTTTATGAGTCCCGCGGCTGTTTTGGGTCCATAGCCCGCAATTCCCGGATAGCCATCCGCAGCATCACCAACCAGCGCGAGATAGTCCGGGATCTGGGATGGCGCAACACCGTATCTGGCGCGAATCGCATCCTCACCACGAATCTCGCTCTTTCTTCGATCTACCTGCACGACCCGTTCGTTGACTACACATTGCGCGAGATCCTTGTCGGGGGTCCAGATGCAGACCTTTTCTACACTTTCATCCTGTGCCGCAAGATGCGCCGCGGCGGCAAGCGCGTCGTCGGCCTCGAGTTCGATCATGGGCCAAACAACTACCCCCATCGCCGCCAGCGCCTCCTCGAGTGGCTCGAACTGCGCGCGCAGGATCGGTTCGATGCCCGCGCCAGTCTTGTAGCCCGGCCAGAGATCATTCCGAAAGGACTCGATCACATGATCGGTAGCGACCCCGATATGCGTAGCGCCTTCCTCGATCATCTGCGCAACTGACTTCAGCACACCCGACACAGCGCCGAACGGAGGGTCTGTCTTTTTGAAGCGCCGGAGCCCATAGAAGTGGCGGAAAAGTTCGTAAGTGCCGTCTATTAGATGGATGATCACTCGGATAACTCAGGTGTTGGTTTAGACAGTAGCTCTCCCAGTATCTCATTCATCTGGGGATCAGACTCAATCTTCTTAATCGCGCGGGCCCGCTCGTAGTCATCCTTAAACCAATCTGAATTGATTTGAGCTCCAGCTTTTAACAGTAGCTTCGCCACTTCAGCGTAATTGCCTTTCAGCGTTGTATTGCCCCAGGCGTACAGTGCCCAGTCGAGAGGGGTACCTCCATAAAACTTATCTCTCGAGTCAACTTTCATCCCACGTGCAAGAAGCAACTGAACTAAATCATGATGGCCGCCCCAGGCAGCCCAATGCAATCCAGTTCCGCCGTGATGCTTTAACTCTTCGTTTGCCCTGACGCCGTGGTCCAACAAAAACTCAACTATATCGGTGCGGCCAAATTGGCACGCCCAGGTAAATCCATCGGTCATCTGTTTACGGGTCGCCGGAGATTTCAAACGCCCATTCTTTGTAAAGAAAGATTTCACGATGTCTAGCCTGCCTACGCCGGCAGCTCCTTCGAGGTCCAAATGGGCGCCGCGACTGGTAAAGAACTCTGCGGCCTCCACGCGACCATTGTGCAGGCAGCCATTGACAGCACTACCTGAATCCGGACCATCGATAATTGCGCCCTGAGCGATTAGTAGATCCATGAGCGGAAGCTGTACCTCTGCGGCTTCCGGATGACAACTCGTGGCAGTCAGTCCCAGTGTTGTCGATCTCCCGCCGTAAGCTTCTGACTCGGCATTTACGTCGGCGCCCGCCTTGAGCAATCTCTTTGTGATCTCGATGATGTTCTTTGGGGTCTTTTGGCGGAAGTCTTCTATGCCGTTCGCGGAAACATAATGAAGTAGTGTCGATCGGTGTTCGCGCGTAGAGCGTTCCTTCACCAACCGGGGGTTTTTGGTGAGTAGCTTGTCCAGCCTCTTTAGGTCACCGTTGACTATTGCATCAACTGCCGTTTCAAACTGTGCGACCGGAGAATCAGTCTTGACGATCGCGTCAATATGTTTGGCGAATCGAGGCCAACTGGCAAACCCGTGGGTGCGGGCCACGAAGAATTGGGCATCCGTTAACGTGCAGCGCTCGGGAGCATCTTTCTTTTTGCGCCATTCGCCCCAGTGTCTCTGGATCCACTCAGCTTCGCGATCGACTTTTCTGCGAACCTCGGGTGTTAGCTGTAAGCCTTGCGAACGTACAAGCTTTTCTAACCAGGACTTAGCCCAGTTAAGAATGTCGTTAGGGTTCTGCGATCGGCTGGCGTGCTGAAGCTCTTTAGCGAGCTTCCTGTATTGTTCAATGTTCGGACGTGGGGGAAGAGGAAGGGCATCAGACATACGAATCTCCTTTCAACGTTTGCCTGGAGTCCGCCCGAGTCAGGCTGAAAGAAGTTCGTCGCCTTCGAGTTTTCTAAGGGAAGGTGGGCACGGCCCTTTCCGCGGACTGGAGGCGCCCTTCGCGCGTGTGTGAGTATACGTCGCGAGCTCTAAAAAGTGCACGTTTGGAGTAGATTTTTATATGAGGCAATAGGTGGCCGTCGTCCGTGGCTTCCTTCTCATTAACACCCTAACTAAAGTTGGGTGGCCAAGATCCTTTATCGCTACCGCGAACCGTTTCAACGGTTTTCATTAACACCTAACGTATTAAGAATTGGTGTGGCGCGGGGAGTAGACGCAAGGCTCGCTACACGCAAGTAGCCGCCACACAATTCTGTGTTGAACTAAGCCGGGTGTGGCAGGAACGACTCAACTTGGGCTTTGGAGTTTGAATAGC
>DATKDA010000183.1:0-6310 GCA_035512935.1 Pyrinomonadaceae bacterium
TAGCGCGGTAGCGTCGGGTCTTGTTTCCAATTAAGGCCGCAATAGTGCAAAGTGACCCGACGCTACCGCGTTGCGGTACTGACTGCGACCCACTGCGTTCTAGTTTTGACACAGTCTCTTTAATCAAAGGTTACGCCAGATTTTAGAGGTTGCCCCCAAGATCTTTGCCTGCAGCGAGGATGTAACGCACGAGTAGCTGGACACCCCTCTGCCTCGGGAGATCGCGTCGGGAGCAGAGCCGTTTTATGTAATTGGCCCGATTGCACCCCTCCAAAAAGACAGGATCCACGAACTCACACGACCTCACACGAACAGTCCCCATCGAGGGTGGAATGTTGCTGATCATCAAACGAGCCGAAAAGTCCGAACCCGGGACGATTGACATTCCACCCCTTCCGGGTAGGTGAATCGTCTAACCCTGCAAGTTCACCACAAATTCAGCGACATGTTTTAACCAGGAAACCACTAAAGGTTGAGTTGATGTTTTGGGGGACTACGCCAGCATCAGTCCCGGCGGAGTGACAGTAATCCTGTCTCTGTCCAGTTGTCTTAGAGTGGACCGAAGGAAACGATGATGGGCAACAAAAGACTCTTGATATGCGCATTCATCGGATGGCTATGTGTTTTCCCTCTAACGCCGCCGGCTGCGCACGCAAACTCCCGAACCATCGAATTCCCTTTCAAGTTATCGGCAGATTTGCGTAGCGAGTTCAGCGTTGGCTCGCGCGTCGGCAGCCCCGGAGTAATGCTGATCGAAGCGACCTGGGCGCCGATTGGAATCCAAAATGCTATTGGGTCTTCGGGAACAGCTCTAAGCCTTGTCATCCTGCGTCCTGACGGTGTCGAAGTCGTGCGTCGCCGCGGCGTCAGCCCCTTAAGACTTGATTACCGGATTACTGAAGATGAGATCGATCGCCTCGGGGTTATGAGGACGCCCGAATGGACCATCAAGCTGATCAACGATGTCGACCGAGCTCGCACGGAGGTCGAGGGGAAGCTGCGCATTACCATTCCTAATTCTGTCAGGTCCCTGGTTGATCAACAGTTCACACTCCTCGATGCCCGCAATGCTCAGGAAATGGCGTTCTCCGTTACGATGCCCGGCCGCCTCGTGATTGAAGCCATCTGGCAGAAGGACAAACTCTCCACAGAGCCGGCAGGCCAGTCTCCGTTAGCCTTGCTTTTGATTCACCCGGCCCAGGATCGGACATACGCGCGAAGGCAGGGAGGCAGTCCTCTGCGCGTCGAGCAGCAGGTTACCGAACGCGAAATCGATAAAGGAATGCGTTGGATCGCCCGGATCGAGAATTTAGGACAGGCGAAGGTAAGAGGCTTACTCAGTGTCTCCTTCTTTCCAAGTCCGTAGGTCAAAGGCGTTGAGAACGATTGCACCTCAAGATAGGTCCAATGCCATGCTCCAAGTATTTCCGCAAACTCGAGCTTATCTCTTCCCCCTGACATTCCCTTTGCTGTGTCTACTGATTCTAGCAGCGAGCGTGTCGGCGCAGGATCTGGCGGTCAGCGTGAACTTTGTCACGAAGGGCGCCCTTTCTCCCGCTGAGTCGGTCGAGCTGCGGCTAAACCGCGATCTCGCTCCATGTGAGGGTCAACTGGCCGTTCTGATAGGCGAGACAGACGTCACAAGCATCTGCTCGATTCGGGGAAGGGAGATCAGCTATCAGCCCGGGGCACTTGGGCTCACTGCCGCTAACTCGACGGTTACTGTCTATCTTGTCTCCTCAACCAATGAGTGGAAGGAAATTGCCCGGCTTCCCTTAATAGTCGAGGCAAAGTCAGAGCCATCCTCCGAGCCCAATCCACCTGCGCCCGCAACTGACGCCGAGGGTTCAGGCTTCCTGGGCTTTCAGAAGAGCGAGTTCAAACCTTCTTTGACCCTTGGTCTCAAGTCGCAATCTGCCCTCCTTTACTTTCCTGACAACAATCGCCCGGAGCGCATCAACTTCACTGACATCACCATGCAGGCCAGTCTGCAAGCCGGCTTTGCCGGAAAACACTTCAAGTTGCAAAATCAATTTGATGTCGTTGGAGTGAGTTATCAGAGGGAAGCCTTGCGGTTTGGCCAGCAGGGCGAGGCTGCCCCGCAGATCGATCTCTCGAGCTACCAGGTTCAAATGCAAGTGAACCGGTTGAAGTTTAATGTGGGCCATACAACGTACGGAGATAATCGTTATTTAATAAACAGCTTCTCGAGTCGCGGTGTGACTGTCAGCGCGCCGATCACTTCCCAGTTCGATCTCTCATTCAATGCCGCCAACGGCACCAGCATCGTAGGATGGGATAACTTTCTTGGTCTAAATCAACGCAAGCACCAGGTTATTTCCGGCACGCTCGGTTATGAAGCTTTACCAAAGCGGCCGGGCGGTTTGCGAGTAGAAGTGGGCCTATTACGCGGTTCACTCCTGCCGCTCAACAATTTCAATCAAGGCAACTTGACTGACACGGAACGCAGTAACGGGTTCGGCATGCGGGTCGTGGCAAGCGATAAAGATGGAAGATTACGGGTGGACGGTGGATTTGGCCGCAGCCGCTTTGGCAATCCCACCGATCCGTTGCTCAATCAAGGCTTGCCGGTAGTGCCGGTTGAAGAGGCTGCGCGTAATGCTCGTTACCTGGAACTAACCTATCAGCTATTGAGAGACATATCATTGACCGCTGAGCGGAAGGTCAATCTGTCTGTCACGTTTCGCCATAATCGAGTAGACCCGCTTTTTCGGAGTATTGCAGTCTTTACTCAAGCCGACCGTATTGACAATCAGTATGAGTTGAGTGGCAGTATTGGCGATATCACGTTAAACTTTGGTCATAATCGCCTCAACGACAACCTCGATGACATTCCCAGTATTCTCAAGACACTTAATCGGCGGAGTGGCTTCAACCTGGCCCTGCCGGTGGTTTCAATAATCAAGACGAATGGCTCTCTCTCGCAGTTCTGGCCGCGTCTCTCATACGCTTACGAGCGCACGCATGCTTTTGGAGCCTTCCTTCCGATAAACGGCGATTTTGCCGATTCACATGTTCCCGATCAGGCGAGCACGAACCAAAACTTAAATGCTGATTGGCAGATCAAGGTTCTGCGACTGGGATATCGGTTAAATCATTCCTTCCAGGACAATCGCCAGGTGGGAAGGGAACAAGCTGATCTGAAAAATCTGGTGAACGCCTTTACAGTGGGACTCCAACCGCATCGCAGATTCGAACTCAACTTTGACTTAAGTAAAGAGCGGTCCAACAACCTTGAGTCGGGCCGTCAGGATAACAACCTGCGCGCCGGCGTCAATTTCAACTGGCAGGCCACGTCCCGGTCAGCATTTGCCGCAACGATTTCAAGCACCTTCGCGGGAGATGCGCTTCAGACTAATAAGAGCCGGAGCGCTGATCTGGATCTACAGTGGTCCATGCGGTTTGGAGCGGAAAAGAGCGCTTACCGAAAGGTCGAGGGTCAGTTTTTCATCCGCTATGCTAATCGTTACGCCCGCTCGGAAGACAACATCTTCTTTTTCAACAACCTGACCAAGCTACAAACTTTTAACGCAGGACTTACTTTTACCTTTTTCTAGGAGACATGCCGTGAAGAAGCTCTCCTTTCAAGCACTCGCCCTCGTATCAGTTCTGGCAGTTCTCTTGATGTCAGCGGAACGACTGGCGGCCCAGATTGTCGTCGATCCCAATGGTGTCAACGTGAATGCGCAAGGCTCGACGGTTATCTTTCTAACCTTTGGTGGTCTCCTCAATCAGTTTCCCGGTGAAGGATGCTGGTGTGGCCAGGTGGTGCCGGCCGCACCCGATATAGGATTCAGGTGCAATCCGGCGACCATCTTCGGCTGTCTTCCGGCACGCTTCGATCTTTCCCGAACGAGTGGTACCCGGGGCTTTACCGACATTATGTCGATTCCCCCTTCTGTTTCGCGCCGGGCTTATCAGGCCGCCGCCTCGGGGGACACCTCGAGTTTCTTTTACGTCAGACGTTTTATAAGCACTGTGGGTGGACCGGATGTTTTTGTGCCAGTGACGTGTCGCATGACGGGAGGCGGAGCGCGCACCCCCTTCGCGTTGACCGATGTGAAACTCTCATTTGCGATCGATAAGCCGGTTCTGCTGACGCGCACCGGTGGCAGAGTTCCTCCCATCAAAGCTGAGATTGCCTACAACGGCACCGGTCGTTTGAAAGGTCGTTGGGAAGTTGTCATGCCGGGTGACGATCTGCCCACGACGACCGACTTATTAACGGAATCCTCATTGCCGATAGAGGAAAGGGGCAAACAGCTCCGGTACAAACAAGTTGAGACGTTCAATATCTTCCTGCCTCCGGCCGGCAGGTACGTACTGAATGGACCAGACCCCGCAAGACTGCCAAATGAGGTAAATGGCCAGTATCTGGTGTTGTTGCGTATCGAGACCGCGGACGACAAAGAGGGTGATTCAAATCTGGCGATTGCAGGAGCTGGTCCAGGTGTCGTGCATAGCGGAGCTGTCGCTGGTTTTCCTTTACCCGTTCTGCGTTATTTCGTAGGTGCTGGTCCTGAGACTCAACTGGCCGGTCCAATAGCACTGTTATCACCAGGTGACAAGTCCGTTCTTTCGACTAAAGACGTAATCGAGCTTACGTGGGCCGATACCACGCAGCCGGCACTGTATCGCTTGGAAATTGAAAATCTGAAGAATGAACAGATCCTTTCAGCGATCCTTTTACCGAATAAGAGATCCTATCGTGCGCCTCCATGGATAGGGAGCAAGGCAGAGGGAGGCTATCTGCGCTGGCGGGTGATTGCGCTGGATCGTGAAGGGAAGACTCAATCAGAAAGTCCCTGGCGCGACTTGCGGGTCCAGCCAGAGTCTCAGGTACCCTGATGGTGCTGGTACTCTTAGAACCGGAGCGGCAGCCGTTCGAGACCACGGAGGATCATGCTTGGACGCCACCGCAACGAATGAGGATCCGTTAGCCGCAGATTGGGCATTCGTTCCAATAACGTCTTGACGGCGATCTGGGTCTCGAGGCGCGCCAGTGGCGCCCCAAGGCAAAAATGTATTCCCTGCCCAAATGACAGGTGTTTGTTCGGCTCGCGAGTGATCTCGAGTGCGTCGGGATTCTCGAACACTGTCTCGTCGCGGTTTGCCGACCCGATAACTCCAAATGTCATTTCACCTCGCGGGATCGTAACACCTTGAATTGTTGTGTCCTCACGGGCATATCGCTCGGTCGTCATGAAAACTGGAGAAGTGTACCGCAGCAGCTCCTCAACCGCGGATTTAATTAGTGAGGGATCGCGGCGCAGTTTCTCCAACTGGTAAGAGTGATCCAGGAGCGCCAGCACGCCACTGCTGATCAGGTTGACCGTCGTTTCGTGTCCCGCAACCAGTAGCAGGAACGCCATTGCCAACAACTCATCTTCGGTCAATTTGTCGCCGGATTCCTCGGCCTGGATTAGCGCGCTTACCAGATCATCTCTCGGCTCACGTCGACGTACTTTGAAAAAGCGACGAAGGTAACGGATGAACATCCAGACGCCGGGCAGGACTCTGAGCGTAGGATTGGGCGAGGAAAGGGAGACGACCGAGTTGGACCACTTATGGAACTTATCGCGATCCTTGACCGGCACACCCAATATCTCGGTAATGATCGTCATCGGCAAGGGCAGCGCGTAATCCTTAACCAGATCCATTTCACCATGACGTGCGACCCGGTCCAGCAGTTCGTTCGCAAGGCTCTGCACACGCGCCCGCATTTGTTCAATAAGGCTTGGTGTAAATGCCTTGTGTACGAGTGCGCGCAAGCGCGTGTGATCAGGAGGATCGAGGTCAAGCATGTTCCGCTCGAGCGGCCGGAAAAGTGGCGGAACCCACGGCAGCTTTCGAAGTTGCTCGGGAGTCATGGCAGTGCGACGGTTCTTTGGAAATCGCTCATCTTTCAGCAGTGCATTGACGTCTTCATAGCGTGTGACGAGCCAGACGGGAGTCTTATCAGGAAGTGTAGTGCGGAAGACTGGTTCGTCGTTTCGCAGTTGTGTGAGAAATGGGAACGGGTTCGCTTTAAATTCCGGACTGACAATGTTCACATGTTGAGTCGTTTTCAAAGGCTGCCTCGCAGTATGAACCGTCCAGCCGCGTTAGGATCCATCTTCATACAATATGCTCCGTGTACCAGCACCGCAACTTCTTGGTTCTTTATCAAGGTTTTGGTTTGATGAAATCCCTCCCCGGCAGAGACTTCATAGTGGGTCGCAGTCAGTACCGAAGCGCGGTAGCGTCGGGTCACTTTCACAAATGCAGCCGTAATTGGAAACAAGACCCG